>JAILNP010000057.1:0-5748 GCA_024691475.1 Eggerthellaceae bacterium | reverse complement strand
TGCCATGAAAAAGGGCAGGCCCCGTGCCTGCCCTTCGTTTGCGCGTTGCGTTGGCTTGCTATTTCGCCTTGGCGTACCAGGCGACGCCTTCGTCGTTCCAGCCCAGGCGCACGAGCATATCGCGTTCGGCGGTGCTCGTGGTGAAGTTGTGCGATCCCGATTTGGCATTGGGATTGTACTGGCGGTACAGGGGCACTCCCGACTCGCCTGCGCCGTACCACCCCACGCCCTCATAGCGCCAGCCCAGGCTTACCAGATGGTCTTTCTCCGTGGCTGAAAGGGTGTAGTGGTGGTCTCCGCCGTTCGGGTTGTACAGACGATAGACGGCACTGCCCGACGTGGGGGCAACCCAGCCCTTGTCTTCCCAGTTCCATCCAGCCAACGTGAGGAATTCGGCCTCGTGCTGACTTGCGGTGTAGAAATGTTCGCCCGAGTTGGGGTTGTATAGGCGGAACATGGTGCCCGAGGCGTAGTTGCCCTGCAGGAATCGCATGTTCAGGTCGGCTACGTTCACGTCGGTGGTGTTGCCCGGAATGCCGGGGAGCTGGGCCATCGAGCTGTACTGCCAGATGCCGCAGCCATCGCTGGCCAGGCTGCTGAACTTGCCGCCGAAGGGCGTGGTGGAGTAGCCGTCTTGCCCGGGCGTGTAGTACTTGCTGCTGTAATAGCGGGCAATCCATTTCCAGTCGCTGCCCATGTCTACCTCTGCAAGTTGGTCTGCCCACCACGAGCAGTTTGCATATACGCCCACTTCCCAGTAGCCGTTGCTCTGCAGCTCGTTGCGGAACGCGTCGACGATTTCCTTGTAATCGCTTCTCGTGTTGTATGCGGTTCCGTTTTTGACGTCGCATTCTTCTAGGTCCAGGTAGATGGGCAGCGAGAGCTCCTCGTACGTAATGCCCTGCTCGCGGAGCTGACGCAGGACATGCTGCGCTTCGTCACGTGCTTCGGTGGCATTCGTGGCATACGAGTAGATGTATACGCCGAAGGGGATGTCGTTCTGTCGGACCCCGCGAATGTTGTTAACCCATTGGCGGTCGTCTTGGGCTGAGGTGTTGTGTCCCCAGCCGCAGCGCACGATGGCGTAGCGTACGCGCGACTTTGCCTGAGCCCAGTCAATCGTCTTCTGGTGGTGGCTTACGTCGATGCCGAACTTCACCAAGTCGGGAGACGTGGACTGCGCGGTGAGGCCAGAAACCTCGCCCACATCGAACGCGCCATCGTCGTCAGAAGTGGCAATGAGTTCGCCGTCGGAGTAGCGCCAGCTGTTTTCCAGGCCATCTTCCTGGCTGGCCCATGCGGTGGAGGTGGTGGCTGCGAATGCGAATGCAAGCGCGGCTACGACCAGGGCGGCTTTGATGCCGTGGGTGATAGGTGCGTTTGAAGTGCGAGTCATGTGGCCCCCTCAATGAATCTACGTAACTACCACTTTACCATGGAACGTATGAGCCATGCATGGATTCGGCTAATAGTGCATATGCTCAAATGCCCGCTTCGCATGCGTGCTGCAAAGCCCGAAAAATCACCTGATGGGAGTATCGTTCTGCGGTATGATGATGCGAACGTTTTCCAATTGAAGGAGCACTCGTGGCAGTTCTATTTCCCTTTGTCTTTATCGCTTTCGTCTTCCTGCTCTTGTTTCTCAGCGGCATCTTTGTCGTTCAGCAGCAGCAGGAATACATCATCGAGCGCTTTGGGCGCTTCAACCGCACGGCCCTGCCCGGCCTGCATGTGAAGATCCCCTTCGTGGAGCGCATCGCGTCGAAGGTCGACCTCCGCACGCGTCAGACGGCCATGCAGATCGATGGCAAGACGAAGGACAACGTAACCATTACCATGACGGTGGCGGCGCAGTACCACGTGAACTACGATCGCGGCGCCGATCCCACCCAGAGCGGCGTGTTCCGCAGCTATTACATGCTGGCCGACCCCGAAGACCAGATGCGCGCCTATATCGCCGACGCCCTGCGTTCAGCCATCCCGAACTACGACCTCGACGCCGTGTTCGATAACAAGGACAGCATTGCCGCCGACGTGAACACCACGGTGGCTGCGCGTATGGTTGGCTATGGTTACGACCTCGTAAGCACCCTCATTACGTCCATTGGCCTTCCCGCCGACGTGGAAGCGTCCATGAACAAGATCAACTCCGCTCAGCGCGAGAAGGAAGCGGCTCAGGCACTGGCCGATGCCGATCGCATCAAGGTGGTCGTCGAAGCCCAGGCCCAGGCTCAGGCCATGGAAGAGTCCGGCCGCGGTATCGCCGCTCAGCGCAAGGCCATCGCCGAGGGCATTGCCGGTTCGCTCGACGTCATCCGCGAATCGGGCGTTTCCACGACCGAGGCCAACCAGCTGTTCCTGTTCACCCAGTGGGCTGAGATGATGGGCGAGTTCGCCAAGAAGGGCAATTCCTCCACGGTGGTCCTTCCCAACGATTTCAATCAGACTTCCAGCATGTTCGAGCAGATGCTGGCAGCCAACAAGGCCGACGATAATCAGTAGGCTCGCATAGAGATTGCACGGCCGGGGTTGCGCATGCGCCCCGGCCGTTGTATTTCATGTATACCAGTGGCGAACGCGAACGCAGGAGGCGTGCAGTGAACAAGGAAATCGACGCGCTCAACGTGGCCGACCTTACCTACAACGAGGCAGGGCTCATTCCCTGCATCGTGCAAGATGCCTCCACGAAGGACGTGCTCATGATGGCGTGGATGAACGCCGAAACGGTGCAGCGTACGCTCGACGAGCGTACGACCTGGTTCTTCTCGCGTAGCAGGAACAAGCTGTGGCATAAGGGCGAAGAAAGCGGCAACGTGCAGAGGCTCGTGGAGCTGCGTTACGACTGCGATGCCGATACGCTGCTTGCCTTGGTGGAACCTGCAGGCCCCGCATGCCACACGGGTCAGAATAGCTGCTTCTATCGTTCGTTCGACCTGTAATTGCGCATGCCCGCCAATCAGCAAGGTATTACGCCCAAAGAGGCCCTCAAGCGTCATTTCGGGTACGACGCGTTTCGCCCCAACCAGGCCGAGATCGTGCATGCCATCATGGCGGGGCGCGACGTGCTGGCCGTCATGCCCACGGGTGCGGGCAAGAGCGTGTGCTATCAAGTGCCTGCCGTGTGCCTGGGTGGGTATGCCCTAGTGGTATCGCCCCTCATATCGCTTATGAAAGACCAGGTGAATTCCCTGGAGCAGGCGGGCATTGCAGCGGCATTCGTAAACAGCTCCATTTCTCCGCTTGCCCAACGCGATACCCTGAAGGCCGTGGAAGCGGGTCTCGTTCGCCTGCTCTACATTGCCCCCGAGCGCCTGTCGCGCGATGACTTCCGAGCGTTTTGCGCCCAGTGCCCGCCAGCGTTGGTGGCCATCGACGAGGCGCATTGCATCAGCCAGTGGGGGCAGGATTTCCGGCCCGATTACCAGCACATTTCTTCGTTCGTGGAAGAGCTGCCCACGCGTCCCGTCGTGGCGGCGTTCACCGCTACGGCCACGCGCCAGGTGCGTGACGATATTCGCGAGAGCCTGCAGCTGCGCAATCCCCTGCAGATCACGGCAAGCTTCGATCGCCCTAACTTGCATTTTTCGGTGAAGCGTCCCACGGGTTCCAGCGGTCCGAAGAGCAAGGATGGCATGCTGCGCAAAATCGTGGAAGAGCACGAAGGCCAGGTGGGCATTGTCTATTGCATGTCCCGCAAGGCGGTGGAAGAGGTGTGCGATACCTTGAATAGCTGGGGGTATTCCGCCACGCGCTACCATGCCGGCCTGGGCGATCGCGAACGCCGAGCCAACCAGGAGGCGTTCGTGTACGACCGCGCCCAGATTATGGTGGCCACGAATGCGTTTGGCATGGGCATCGATAAGAGCAACGTGAACTTCATCGTTCACTACAATATTTCGCTCGACCTGGAGAGCTATTACCAGGAAGCGGGCCGTGCGGGCCGCGATGGAGAGCCTGCCGATTGCATTCTCCTGTATGCGCCCAAGGACGTGCGAACGGCGGAGTTCCTCATCAACGCGGGGTATGGCGAGCAGCCGGGTGTCGATGCGCCTACCCGTGCCGAGTTACTCAAGCGTGCGAAACGCCGCCTGAAGATGATGACGTTCTACGCCACCACGCAGGATTGCCTGCGCAAGTTCATTTTGAACTACTTCGACGAGGAAGCCCCGGGGTATTGCGGGAGCTGCGGCAATTGCGAGACGCAGTTCGAAGAGCGCGACGTCACGGTCGAAGCGCAGAAAATCATCAGCTGCGTGTATCGCCTGCAGCAACGGAACCGTACGGTGGGGAAGAGCACCATCGTCGATATTCTGCGTGGGTCGAAGGCCCAGAAAATGACGCTTGGCGGCTTCGATACGCTTTCCACGTATGGCATCATGCGCGATGAGGGCACGCGTCACATTCGGTTCATCCTCGATGCGCTCGTCGAGCGCGGTATTCTGGCTCAGGTCGACATTCGCGATGGGAAGTTCCAGGTGGTGCAGGCCACGCCGCAGTCGGCGGAATTCCTGCGAAGCCATCAGAGCTTCAGCCTGAAGGTTCACAAGGAAAACGATCTCGATCGCGACCGCAAACGCATGCGCGAAGGACGCCCGGGCCCAGTGGGTACGCCCCGCAACAGGGGATATGCCGAATCTCCGGCCAACCCCGAGCTCTTCCGCAAACTCAAGGAGCTACGCGCCGACATTGCTGCGGAAGCGGGCATTCCCGCCTACGTGGTATTCAGCAACCACACGCTTCACGATATGTGTCGCAGGATGCCCCATGACGAGGCGGAACTGCTGGAGGTGAGCGGCGTGGGCCAGGTGAAGGCCGACCGCTACGGCGCCGACTTCCTGGAGGTCATCAACGCAGCGCGTGAGTAGCGCTATTGCTTCGCGCCCTGCTCGATGACGTCGTGCAGGCTCTGACGGTCGTATACGCCAATCTTGCGATACAGGTTCGATACGTGATGCTTCACCGTGCCGTTGGCAATGACCAGTTCCTTGGCGATGTAGGGAATGCTGCGGCCGCGTGCCAGCAGTCTGAGCACTTCGCTTTCGCGATTGGTAAGGCCGAACGCTTGGGCGATGCTTTCGCAGCGCTCGTCAAGCGAAACGGTGGCGGCGTGCACGGGAAGCGTGCGGTAGAGCTTCATGAGGTCGGATTGCGTGAACACGAGCGAGCCAACGATGATGGCAATGATTGCGCAGGTGAGGATGGTGTCATGCATCCAGTCACCGTTGGTCAGCAGGTAGACCATCATCTCGTGTGCGGCTATGGTTCCCACGGCGGTGCCGATGCGCGTGGCAAAGACGGCCAGTGCGAAATAGCGTACGGGCGGCTTGTGCATGCGAAACGCCAGGTCAGTGGACACGAGCATGACGAGCATGTCGAGTGCGTAGATGCCCACCATTACCAGGCCGTTGCCCACGTTGGCCATCAGCTCGGGTGCGATTACGATCATAATCAAGCCGCACGATATGGAGGGCACGATGATGCGGTAGAGCGCCACGGGCTCGATGGAGGGCGGGAACACGATGGTGGAAACGAGCACGGCGGCCAGGAGCAGCCCCGCTGCCAGGGCCGATGCGCCGATACTGCCCCCGCCTTGCGTATCCAGGTAGGGAAAGATCGCCTGGGTCGTGCCCCAGACGATGCTCAGCAGCACCAAGGGCACGAAGATGAATGCCGACGGCTTCGACTCCATCTCGAACTGGGTTTGCGCTGCTTCGCGTTTCGGCTCGTTGCGCGAAAGGTACAGAATCA
>JAILNP010000056.1:0-14194 GCA_024691475.1 Eggerthellaceae bacterium | reverse complement strand
TCTACGCTATGGCCATCGTAGACGTAGGCGCCCTTCTTCCACAGATTCTGGCCTTCCACCTGCGTAGAACCTTCGGGAATGACCTCGGTGATGGTATAGGCGTACGTGCCCGCTTGCGTATAGGAAACGGCATCGAAGCTCACTGTGCCATCGGCGGCGTTCTGAACCGTCTGCAGCGTGTTGCCCGAGGCGTCCTTCAACACGAAGCTGAACTGGCCTTCCTGCAGATCGCGGCCGGACAGCTGCTTGAGCGCCTGGAACGTGGCGCTACCCGAAGCGCTGTAGGCATTCTGGAATGCAGCCGAACCATCGGCATAGGTAACCTGCGTAGAAAGCGTGCCATCGCCATTGTCGGAAACGGATACCTCCACGCGCTTCGACGACGTGTCGTACGTATAGCCAGCCTGCCCGTCGTTCACCTCGGACACGTAGTAGACGAACGTCTTGCCCGCGTCGTCTTGCGTGTAGGCAATGCTATCGAAGGCAACGTTACCCTGGGCGTCATTAGTCTTGGTCTGCAGCACAGCGCCCGATTCGTCGGTAAGCACAAAGCTGAACTGGCCTTCGGCAAGGGAATGGCCGCTTACCGTCTTGGAGGCCACGATGGAGGCGCTGCCGCTGGCCACGTACGTGTTGGTGAAGTCGAGCGACTGCGCATTGTCGGAAGTGGTTACGGAAAGCGTACCATCCCCGTTGTCGGCCACGTTCACCACCACGGTATAGGCCTGATCGCTGCTCGTAACGCCCGCAGCGTTCACGGAGCGCTCGGTTACGGTATAGACATGCTCGCCCACGTCAGCAAGGCCGTAGGTAATGGCAGGATAGGAAATCTTGCCCGTCGCGTCGCTGTACGCCGTAGCGATGAACTGGCCATTCTCGGAAATATCGAAGGCAAAGGAATCGCCGTCGGCAAGCGCGCGACCCTGCATGGTCTTCGCGCCCGCGAACTGCACCGAGCCGGAAGCGCTGTACGTGTTCACGAATTCTACCTGGGAAACCTCCTGGTCGTCGACGTAATACGTGGGCGTCACGGAAAGCTTGCCGTCGCCGTTATCGGCGATGGCAAGCGAAACGGTATGCGTGCGCGCGTCATTCGAAACGCCACTCATGGAAGCCGACTCGGTAACAACATAGGTATAGGTATGGCCCACGTCATCCAGGTCGAATTCGATGGCGCCAAACGAGAAGGCGGCGCTCGAACCCTCCTGGGGCGTAATGGTAACTGTGTTCGTTTCGGGCATGGGCGTGCTCGAAGCATCAGCGCCCGTGGCCTGCAGGGTGAACGTGAGGGCATCGGCCCCGGTAAACGAAGCGTTCTGCAGCGTCTTCACGCCATCGAGCGTAAACGACGCCGTGGCGTTGTACGCATTGCGGAACACCCAGCCATAGATGTCGCACAGATCCTCGTTCGTAACAATGCTCTGGGAAGCGGAATCGTACGACACCTGCACGTACGCCCATTCGGAATGGGCATCGTAGGTCACGCCGTTCAGCACGTAATGTTCGCTATCCACCTGCACGGCCCCATCGGGAATGACCTCGAACAACTGGTAGATATAGCTCTTGCCAACGTCTTCGAACGTATAGGTATCAATGTCGCTAAACGAAACGACGCCCGATTCGTCACACGTTGCCGCGCCCAACGTACCGACGTAATTCCAATTCTCGTCGTACTTCACCACGACGAACTGGAACTCGCCGGGCACGAGCGCACGACCCGAGAGCACCTTGGTAGCGCTCAGCGAAAGCGATGCGCTGCCCGTGTAGGCATTCGAGAAGGCATACGTGGCTTCCCCACCGCTCGTTGCGTACGTAGGCGTGGCGACAAGCTGGCCGCTTCCGTCATCGGCAACGGTAACCGTAACCGATTCCTCGTGTGGATCGTAGGACACGTTGGCATACGAATACGCGCCATCGGCGTTCTGCGTAGCACCCGCGGGAATGACCTCGCGAATGACGTAGTCATACGCGCCTTCGGAGTCATACGTGATGGCATCGAAGGAAACGTTGCCATCCGCATCGTTGGATGCAGTTTGCAGCACGTTGCCGTTGGCATCGACAAGTTGGAACTGGAACTGACCTTCCTGCAGCGTCATGCCGTCAAGCGTCTTCGAAGCGCCCAGAGAAAGCGACGTGCTCGTCGAACCGGTGGCAGCATTGCTGAACACGATCGAGGAAGCGGAGCCGCCGTCATAACTCACCGAAGCAGCCAGCTCCTGCCAATAGTTCTGCACCGCGGCGTACACGTTCACCGTCATGGTATGCACGGTGCCGTCATACAGCACGCCGCCATACGAATACGTGCCATCGCCATTATCGGTGGCACCACTGGGAATGACCTCGCGTATGTAATAGGTGTAAGTTCCCTGCGTGCGATAGCTAATGTCCTCGAATGAAATGGAGCCATCGGCATCATTCGAAACCGTTTGCAGCACGTTGCCATACGCATCGAGCAGCTGGAACTGGAACTGACCCTCTTGCAGCGTCGCACCACTCAGCGACTTGCTTACGTGAGCCTGCGTGGAGACCTTCTGGTAGTGTTGGTCGACGGACTGCCACACGTCATGCCATTCGCCCGAGCCGCTTACGACTTCCTTAGCCACGACCCAGCCCGCCGAGGTTGACATCACGTTCACCGTGCCGTTCGGCACCAGCAGCATGCCCGCGACGGAACCGTACAGGTTAACGGTCGTGGCGTTCGGAAGATTCCACACCAGGTGCTGGGCGATGGGCTCGTCCGCGGCATTCGTATTGTCGCTCCAGTACGTCACGCCATCAATGGTCATACTGAACTTTTGCAGGTTGACCTCGCCCGACTTCGTGAGATTGATAACCACCGTCTGGTCGGAATTGCATTTGATGTTCAGCGAGCCGCTCTGATAGGCCAGGTAATCGTAGTAGACACTATCGAGGTTCAAATAGTAGGTGCCCGACCCGTACGACGTGACATCGATGACATAGTTCGTCGTCATATGATCGCGGTCGCTGCCGTCGGTATTGGGCGTAGGCAACGTACCCACGATGGAATTCTTGCTGGCGAACTCCGCCGACTTCGCAGCAGCATCCGAGAGCATCGAATTCACGTACTCGTTCACGTCGGCCAAGGACGTATCGTGGAACGTGACGTTGCCATTCGAAAGGATGTACTGGTCGTTTTCGGCGGGCGTGTACACGTCGGCGTCGCGGCCCTTGATCATGAACGTGGTCTGGCCATAGGCGAGCGTGCCAATGAACCAAGGCTGGCGGTCATCGCCGGCTGTAAGGTCATTGCCCGACTGCTTGCTCTGCTCCAGCACGTTCACGGCTGCGTTCGTTTCCGCTTCGTTCATATGCCACGTATCGGCCACGATGCCGAAGTAGCGCGCATTGCCCAGCACGTCCACGTAGGTAAGCTGCTCGCCCACCGCGTTGTACTTCGTAGCCGTACCACCCGAGGTGATGGAAATGATCGAATTGCTCGTCGTGCTGAAGGACAGGCTTTCCTCGCCTTCCACGCGCGCCGAATCGGCGGAAACGCCTTCGACGGAAATGTCGGAAGCAGTAATGCTGGTAGCCTCCTGTGTGCTCGCGGCATCGGCCATTACGGCGTCCGAAAGCACGAGGTGGTTGATTTCGATGCTGCTCGCCGATTCGGATGTGACGCCCAGATTGTCGGAAAGCTGCGCATCCTTGAAGGCGACACTATAGGAAACGGACCCCGAAGCGGGTTCCACTTCCACGTAGGCATCTTCGCCGGCATTCCCGGACTCGTCGGTTTGGGGAACCATAAAGGCAACGTCGAACAGCAGCGTGTTTTCACTCGTGTACGCATCTTCGTCACCAGAGGAAGATACCGTGTCGTTGAGTGCTTCCATATACGCGCCGTAGTTGTAGCCCTGGGTCTCGCTTGTTACGGGCGTAACCACAAGCTGAGCATTATCGGGAATGGCCGTTACGTCTTCGAGCGTGGCGGTAACGGTGTACTCATCGCTCGTATACGTGTACACCGACTTCGTGAAAGATTCGGAAGAGGCGGCGTCGGCAACGCTGGAAGACGCGGCGGCGTCACTGGAATCCTGCGCCACGGAAACGGCCGCCGAAGAGGCAAGCTGCTCCGATTCCACCTTGCTCGTTTCCACTGAAATGGAAAGGCCGCTTACCACGTTCTTCGCGGCAACGGTATACACGCCATCGGAATCGGCCTGCAGTTCCTGCGTGGCGCCGTTCAGGCTCATGCTCACGCTTTCAACTTGGTAGCCGCCATCCGCCTGCACGGTGAACTCCAGGTCCTTCTTCGCAGGGGCATCAAGTTTGGTGCTGGGGGACGAAATCGTCTGACCAAGGCATTCGATGTACGCATCATTCAAATCAAGGCCCACGCTTACGGTCGAGGAAAGCTGAAGCGCAGGAGAGTCGCCATCGCCATCGGCAAAGCTCACGGGTATCTGCAGCAAAATGAGCGCAAGAGCAAGCATAGCCGCGGCTACGCGACTTGAAATAGAACCTCGTTTGAACAGCGTTTGAATCATCTCCACCTTTCGAAGAACACCTACCCCGCGACGCGCTTGGCACTCACAATGAGCCTATTCGAGCTCGAGCAGGTGCTAAGGGTGACAATCTGATCGTTTCCAGTAACCGTAACGCCGGTGTCGTACACCGAGGAAGCGGCAAGCTGCTGGACATATGCGTCGAACACGTCCTTGTCGGTGAAGCCCACCATGTAGGCATCATCGGAAGGATCGACGATCTGCACGGCAAACACCTGGTAGCGGAAGGTGCCTTCCGCGGTGTACACGGTAAACATGCCGCCAGAAGTCTGATAGAAATCCTGGTCAAGAAAGCTCGAAAGAGTTCCAAACATACTGCCGTCGGCCATGTTGTGCGCATAGACGATGGCGTGCAAATCGTTAGTGATGGATTCGTTGCGGTAATCCAGGAACACGGCGCCATCCACGGAAGACGCGCCCGTGGCATCGAACGACAAATAGTAATCATTGTCAGATGCCTGCATGACGGGGTAGTTAATGGCGTCGAGCCCGTCGACGGTGATCCACGCCACGGCACCGGGGTAATCGGCGGAAAGCGTAGCGAAGTCGATGGAATCAACCTCGGCCGCATACGATTCGCGCAGTTGCTCGTACACGCCGTTCGCCTGGGTATAGCCCACCCACTTCCATGCAAGCCAGGCGCAAGCTGCAAGCACGCACGCGGCTAGCACGATCTGGGCGACCGTGATTCCCCGTCGTATGGATTGCCTTGCCACCATGCGAATGAGCTTCCTTCCCGTAACCTTCGACCTAACGCAACTTCGTCTTCTTGACCAAACCGAGCACGATAATGAGCGCCACGCCCACCGCGGCAAGTGCCGCGACGAGGCTCAAGGGCGTCTCATCACCCGTCTTGGGAGCCACGACCAACGACTGCGACGAGGGGCTACTACTGCCATCCGCGTCGCTGGAGACGGTGACCACCTGCTCGGTGTAACCCGACTTGTCATACACGTTCACCTGGTACGACTGCACCAGTTCGGCGTTGTCATCGCTGGTGCCCGAAACGATCTCGATGCCCTCTTCCTCCGAGGGCTTCACGTAGAAGACCACGTCGTCTGCCTTGGAATACCCTTCGGGCGCGGAGACCTCGCGCAGGATGTAATGAACGTTCACGTCGAGCTTCTTGCTTACCTGGTAGACAGACGCAGCCGTCGTCCAATCGGCCACGACCTCGCCCGTCTCGGCATTGATGATGGCCATCTGCGCGCCCACGACCCAGTCGTGCGTGTCGACATCGAGCTTGGCCACCGAAAGATGCGTGGCGTCGTCGGAAACGACCACGGGAGCGTCCATGGTTTCGGCATGCGCCAAAGCTGGAAGCGAAACGACGCACAAGGCGCAAGCCACGGCCGCGGCGAAAGCACCAAGCGCGCGACGAACGAGCGCAATCGCATGAACCTTCATCTGCTGCTCCATCCTATGCCACCTGCCCAGAAGAGGCGAGCGCCGGAGACCCGCCGCTGGGGCCGTCGTCGTCATCGTCATCGCCCTTCCTGCGCGCCCTGGCGAGCAGCAGCAGAAACGCGACGATGATCGCAAGGCCAATGGCTATGCCTGCGCCAAAGGGCGCATATTCGGTAATCGTGGTGAAGACGTCCGCCTGGGCGCCAGAGGCCAGCGGCGAGGCGTTCTCGTCAATGCGCTCAGATTCGCTATCGTTACCCTCTTCATTGGTAATGAGAGAACCAGATACGCCCGAAATAACGTTGTAGTTGTTTGCGCTGGAAAGCTGGCCACTCTCATCGGCCGAGCCGATTGAAGAGGTAACCGAGGAAGCCGACGCAGATCCACCGGAGCCAGAGCCCGCGTCGTACTGCACGCGCAGACGATTCACGACAGTGCCCGCAGATAGCACGTCGTTAGCGTTGCGATAGTAGACCGTATACGTCGTCTGCATCGAGAAGAAGTTGTGGCTGATGGGATCTTCCTGCCCGTCGAGACGAATCCATTCCGAGCCGTCTTGCGTGAAGGATGCCTCAGTCGCAATTTCCAAGTTTTCGTCATCGCCGAGACTCGACGTGTAATCCTTGCTGCAAATGACGGAGCCATCGATGACGTTGACGTAGTTCACCGTAACCTGGTAGTCGCTTGGTGTCACGTAGCCCTCGGGCAGGTAGTAGACGTCAACAACGGGGTTCTCGCCCGAATCGTAGGTGTAGGCATACTGGGAAACGCTGCCCGCAAGCGCATACGTCGTGCCGTCGCTGGCGGTATAGCTCGACGGGGGCTCGACCGCTTCCCCGCCCTTGTAGGCGGTAGCCGTTTGTTGCCCCAGTACGCGGGCATCATCGCTTGCGCGCTTCGAGGCATCAATGAGATTGAAGGTAACCTGCACGGATCCGGCGTCGGATTCCTGCTGCTGGTAGTAGAGGGTGTAGGTAGCCGACCCGGTGGTAACGCCATCCAGCTGCGCATCGAGCATGAGCACATTGTCGGTAAGCTTTGCCGACGTTACCGTATCACCGCCGGCGAAGGCATACGAGACCGAAGCATCCTGCGATTGCAGATACATAACCTGAGGCGCGGTATAGGCGTACGAGCCCGTGACGGTCACGTAGTCGGACGCCAAGACGGTCTTCGTGCCCGCATCGACCAGATTGATGGTGGCAACGTAGTAGCCGCCCAGCAACTCGCCTGCCTCGGCAATCTTGCGGCACGAAATAACGAAGTCATGCTGACCGGGATTGGAAGCGGAAACCGCGCTGCCAAAGAAGATGACGCGATAGACCGAACCATCGTCGCCCGCAACGGCAGAGGGAACTGAAACGGTGCGCGTCTCGCCCGACTGAATGCCGACGATGCTCTGCGTGGCGACCGTCTCGCCCGACTCGGCATCCACATAGCTAATGGAGCCATCTACGGAGCCCTGCACGGAATACGACTCGTATGCGTATTCCAGGGAACCACTCGATGTGCTCACTTTCACCTGGCCAGAAGCGGTACGCGCGAGGCGATAGGAAACGCCATCAACGTACATGCTCTCCTGGGGCGTGAACACGCGCGATTCGGAGCCGGAAAGGGTGCGCAGCGCAATGAGCTGCGGCGCGCCACCATCAAACGTGGCGTACACGGGATAGGTAGTGCCCTCATACAGCAGCTGCGTCTGCTCGCGGTCGGCATAAACGCGAACCGTATACGAAGACTCGTACGATTCGATATCAAGATCCACGATTCCCGCTTCTTCGCTGGAAACGAGCGTCTGCTTCAGATGGCTCACGACGGTCTTGCCATCGCAAACGGCTTCGACGTAGAAGACTTCGCCCGCAGTACCGGAAACGGAAAGAACGGGCACGGAGCCCTGCGTGACATAGGAATCGGCACCACTCACCGAAAGGCCATCCTGGGCATACGCCTGCCCAGTCGCGAAGACGGAAGCCGCGAACAGCATCGCGAATGCAACCGTTGCAAAAAGCCTTCTAACCAGAGTCATTCAATGCCTTTCCCCTTGTGCGAACGCCGCGCAAACAGTCGTAAGAACGTAAGAAGAGACTTTACACCAGCATGGAAAATTCGCAGGGAGAAATCCACGTTTGAGCAGATAATGACCCCTTTCCGACCACATAAGTATCACACTATGCACAAAATTCTTAAAACTTGTTCAGTTCTGGAAAAGTGGCTAAAATATATTTCACAGCCCACACAGCCATTTGGCATTTGCCCAAATCGGCAAGCGGAAAGAAGGAGAACGCTCTACATGCCTATCGGAATGACCCTGAATTATCGCCTGCGACTCACCGATTTCGACCGCTTCGGCCATCTGCATCCAGCCGCCGTGCTCGACATCCTGCAGGACCTTGCCACCGTGCAGGCGGAAGACATGGGCATTGGATATAACGCCATGCATGACAAGGGCGTATTCTGGGCAATCGTGCGCATGAAGTACGTGGTGCACCAAGAGCCCAAGCGCCATTCCGTGGTCTCGGTGCGCACGTGGCCGCACTCCCCCTCGCGCTTCTCGTTTCACCGCGATTGGACCATGCATGACCAAGATGGCAACCTGCTGCTCTCCGCGGCATCGGAATGGGTCGTCATGGACGCGAAGGAGCGTTCGTTCGTTTCGGTAGCCGATATCTACGAGGGGTCGAACGACTTCAGCGAAGATCGCGCCATCGAAGGGCGCATCCGGAAGCTAAAGCCCCTCCCCGCCCACGCATCGTGCGCACGCACCATTGTGCCGGGACGCACCGACGTCGACGTGAACGCTCACGTAAACAACGCGCGCTACGCCACGTACGCCATCGACGCGCTCGACGATACGATGGGCCGCCCCATCGTTGCGTTCCAGGCCGACTTCCGACACGAGGTTCGCAAGGACGAAACGGTGCGCGTATTCACGCACCAAGACGAAGCGGGCGCCTGCATTGAAGTGCGCAAGGATACCGACGATATCGCCTGCAGTATGAAGGTAGATTATGCATAGTTTACGTTTATACCCTAGTCGTTTTATTAGTTTTGGTGTAGTTCTAATTTCCTAGTCATTTTTAAAGAGTTGAGGAGAATGCAATGGACAGCGTAACGCAACAACCCGAAGGTATCGCCTTCTCTCCCGCCATCCTGCTCAAGCTCTGCACCATCCACGAGCACCGCGGCGCCGAACAGCTCGCATGCGCGCGTAACCCCGAAGCGCTCGACGACTACCGCGAGGCAACCATGTTTCAGAGTGCCCTTGCCGCCACGCGCATGGAGGGCATGACCATCGGCGACACGCGCCTGCGCTGCCTGGCGCGCGAAGAAGCCGAGCCGCAATCTCCCGCCGAGAGATTCGCCATGGGCTATCTCTACGTCTGGGGCCTCATCGAACAACGCTACGCCTCCATCCGCCTTTCCCCCGGCACCATCCAACAGCTCCATCGCGACATGCTCTGGTACGAGAAGGCGGAAGACGCCGGCGAATGGAAGGACGAAACGGAAACTCCCGCGGCAATCCGCGACCTCTGCCGCGAATACCAGGCGGCGAAGCGTTCGAAGGACGGCATCCCCATGCAGAGCATCTTCGTGTTCTACCGCGCCTTTACCAGCATTGCCCCCTTCGACCGCTACAACACGTCGTGTGCCAACCTGCTGCTCCTGCTGCTGCTGTGCCAGGAAGGCTACACGGTTGGCCTGCACGTCTCGCTCGATGCCGCGCTGGAAGGCAACAAGCGCAAGCTCGGCAATGCCGCAAAGAAGAGCAAGGAGCATGCAGGCGACGAAACGTACGCCACGCGCATGCTGGAAACGCTTCTGGCGTGCTATGAAACGCAGACCGAATACCTGCAGCGCATGGGCAAGCGCGTAAGCAACGAAGCGCGCATCCGCGCCTACTTCGACCAGATCGAAGAACCCGTTACCAAGCGCGCCATCATGGACGCGAACCCGTCCATGAGCCAGAAGACCGTCGAACGCATCCTGCAGAAGATGCAAGACGAGGGGGCCATCCGCAAGATAGGCGCAGCCCGCGCCACGCGCTACAAGCGCAGGTAAACCATTCCCCATCACGCATAAGGGCGACTGCAAAAAACGCAGTCGCCCTTTTCATTGGATGGTATTCGCGCCTCGAAGCTACCAGCTGGCGCGAATCATGCGCGCTTCGGTGAGTACCGCCGACACGGGGCGATCGAAGCTCTCTCGGGCGATGCTTTCGGACGCCATATGACTTTCGCGGCACAGACCCAGGGCAAAGCCGGGGAACGTGGACAGGAAGATGTCGTAATAGCCACCGCCATAACCCAGGCGATAGCCACGCGTATCGAACGCAAGGCCCGGCACGATGCAAAGAGAATCGACGCAAGAAGCGGGATCGACCAGACGTCCCGCAACGGGAGCGGGCTCGGGAATGCCATACGAAGAGGGAACAAGCCCTTCGAGCGAATCGATGGCGTACCACTCCATAGTGCGTGAACCGGGAACGCAGCGCGGAAGGGCGACCGTCTTCCCCAGGGAAAGCGCACGCTCGATGATGACGTGCGTATCGACTTCGCTGCCCACGGAATAGAAGGAGAAGACCGTGCGAGCGACCATGAATTCGGGCTGCTGGAAAAGCCGTTGCGCAATTTCCGCATCGATGGCAGCTCGGCTGGCGGGATCGAGCGCATCACGGCGATCGATGAGCGCCTGACGTTGCGTGCGCTTTTCGCTCGCAACCGTTTCGTAGCTTACTTCGGCAATCATGGAAACCAGCTCTCGTCGGGTATACCTTCCACGGCAACTCTACCTAATGGAAAACCGCTCGCGGATATCGAAAAACCATTGTTACCAAAGCGTAGCTGCCTAATGATAAAATGCCCTTGACCTTACAAAACAAGCACGTAAGAGCAGGCAATTGGCAAAGCACGCTAAACAACCAATCAAGCCGGAAAAGCACACGGGAAAGCGCATTGGCAAGGGCATCGCAATCGCCCTCGCACTGCTCGTCGCCCTGGCTGCGGCAGGAAGCGCCATCTACTTCTGGGCCCTGCCCAACGTGGCGCGCATCCAAGCGGCGCAGCAGAAATCCAGCAGCACGCAGGCAACCGAAACCAGCAGCACCGCAGCCACCTCGAACGCGAACGCCTCGGGCAGCAGCACCGAAAGCCAGGCCGAGGCCACCACGCCCGCTACCTACCAAGTGGCGGCATACGACGACATTCCCATCTACTGCCCCATCCGCACCGCCGACCTTACCGCCGTCATCTTCCACCAGGCCTCGTATGCCTACGCACTGCAAATGTATACCGAGCTGCCGAAAGCCGACGGCGAAACCGCCTACAACGAGCACTACCTACGCGTGAACCACGCGCAGAATAGCGGCACCTGGGTCGACGCCGACACCGTGCACGCCTGGCGCACATCCGCGTCCACCAACATCGATACGTCCATCGACGCGGGTGCGCTCGCGGGAACGCCCGTCTACGCCCCCGTTACGGGAACCGTCGTGCTCGTCACGGAATACCAGCTCTTCGAGCAGCTCACCGACATCGAAATCCACATCCAGCCCGAAGGGCATCCCGAACTCGACGTGGTGGTCATCCACACCACCGACCCGCTGGTAAAGGCGGGCGACAAGGTCGTAGCGGGAACCACGCAGATTTCATCGGTGCGCGACATCAGCAGCATCAGCGGAGTCCAGCTCAGCGAATACACGAGCGAAGACGACCCGGGGAATCACGCGCACGTGCAGATCAACGACGCGAATTACGAAGGCTATCGCGAAACGAAGCTACAGGGCGCCATCACCGTGGAATAGCGGCAACTACGCAAGCCCGCACAAAATCTCGAAGTTGGACACGGGCATGGGCTTCGCGAAATAGAAGCCCTGGAACATCTTGCACCCCATCTGCTTGAGCATCTCGAATTGCTCGACCGTTTCGACGCCTTCCGTAATGGCGCTGATATGCAGCTTGCGCGAAAGGTCGATAACCGACTGCAGAATGATGCGAGCGCGTTCGTGCTCGGTAGCCTCACGCAGGAACAGCATGTCGATCTTCAGAACGTCCACGGGAATCTCGCGCAGCATGTTGAGCGACGAATACGCGCTGCCGAAATCGTCCATTTCCACCACGAAGCCCTCGGACTGCAGCCCCTTGATGTCGACCAGGCGGCTGTCGATGTCGGTCATCATAGCCGTTTCCGTGATCTCCAAGCGCAGGCGCGACGGGTCGACGCCATAGCGATTCACCAAGCTCACCAAGCGCTTGCGTACATCAGTGAACAGGAAGTCCTTCGCCGAGACGTTCACCGAGAGCGTCAGGTCGTCCCTGCCCTGCATCTGCCAGATGCCCAGCATGCGGCAGGCATGTTCCCACATGAGGTCGTCAACCTTCGTGATGAGACCACTGTATTCCAGAACGGGCACGAATTCCGAAGGCGAAAGGAAGCCGCGATCGCGATGATTCCAGCGCACGAGCAGCTCGGCACCAAGGATGGCACCCGTTTCGTCTACCTGAGGCTGCAGATACGGCATGATGTCGCCGCAATGCAGCGCATCTTCGAGCGAGCCAATGATGGAATGCGACCACACGCGCTGCTCGCGCACGCTGTTGTCAAAGATGCGCACGCGGCGATTGGCATTCGAACCACAGCCGTCGATGGCCATATGCGCGCGATCGATCATGGTTTCGACCGGCAGCGACTTATCCTCAACGACGTACACGCCAATGTGAACCAAGATGGGATAGTACGTGTTCCTGTCGAGCCTGATAATGTGATTCGTGGAGGCCTCGAGCATATCTCGGTCGAAATCGTCTTCGCGAATAAGGGCGCAAAACTTGTCGGCGCCCACACGGCCATAGACCATGCCGTCGGTCTTGTAGAAACGCAAGGCCGTGGCTATGCGCATAAGGAGCTTATCTCCCCCGTTGCGACCATAGACGTCGTTGACCATTTTGAAATCGTGAACGTTCGAAACGAGCAGGCAGTAGCGCTCGCCCGGAGTGGCGTCGAGCAGCTCACGCGCTTTCGCGCAGAACATGCGCCTGTTGTACAGCCCCGTAAGCTCGTCGTGCGTGGAACCGTATAGCGCCTCGGCATCCAGACGCTCGAGAAGATGCTTCTTTACCTTTACGCGCGTAGTGGTGACGGAATGAGACACAGAACGGCGAATGCCTGCCGACAAGGAGACACTGCTCAATTTGCTCATGAATCAACTCCGACCAATGGCGTAGGGGGCATTTAGGGTGCATTTGGATGCTGACCATTTGGTGAAATTGAATTTTACTACATCTGGGAAATGAAATAGCTTAATCGAGGTATTTCTTCTCGAAATCGGGGAACGGCATAGGGCGAGCGAAATAGTACCCCTGGAAAAGCCCGCATCCCATGGCACGAAGCATGTCGTACTGCTCGGACGTTTCCACGCCTTCGACGATGCTGGGCATGCCCAGGCTCTCGGAAAGAGCAATGACGCCTTCCAAAATCTTGCGAGCACGTTCGGGGTCCTTCGCGCGAGAGAGAAACGCCATGTCCACCTTCAGCACGTCAACGGGCATGTCCTTGAGCATGCCCAGCGAGGAATAGCCGCTGCCAAAGTCATCCATCTCCACCACGAAGCCCGCCGTACGCAGGCGCTCCAAGGCGGCCATGGCGGCAGCGCCCTTCTCCATCACGACGGCCTCGGTGATTTCCAAATGCAGCGCTTGCGGCGCGATGCCATGCTTTTCGACGAGGTCGATGAACGTCTGCGCCACATCGATGAAAAAGAAATCACGTGGCGAGATGTTCACGGCCACGTACATGTCGATGCCACGGTTCGCCCAATCGCGCAGGATGCAGCAGGCCTCTTCCCAGATGTGCTTGTCGAGCTGCACGATCATGCCATTGCGCTCGAAGATGGGGATAAACCTGTCGGGACGCAGCTCTCCCCACTCCGGGTGAATCCACCGAGCAAGCGCCTCGCCGCCCCTCACGACGCCCTCCGCATTCACCTGAGGCTGCACGTACGGACGAATCTGATGCTCTCTCATGGCCCGGTCGAACGCGCCAATGACCTTCTTGGACCAAAGCAGCTCATCGCGCATGGCGTCGTCGTAGATAGCCAGGCGCCGTTCGTACGCATATTCGGAGCCAACGGACTTCGCGGCGCGCATGGCGCGGTCGATCATGATGGGCACGGACAGCGAGCGGTCGGTTACCTCGTACAAGCCCACGTGCACGACCACGGGGAACAGGCGGTCCGCGTTGACATAGGCTACTTGCTCGGGCAAGTCGAT
>JAILNP010000071.1:0-6739 GCA_024691475.1 Eggerthellaceae bacterium | reverse complement strand
CCGAGCGCTCGTGCAACTTGATGTGCGAGCTCGTCGAACGCACCCTCTTGGTTCACTTGCAGGCGCGTCGCGGTGATCATGCGGATGTTCTTGTGCTGTAGCATGTTGCGGCGCCCGGCGGCTTGGTGTTGCTTTTCCGTTTCTGTGTGAAAGCGTGCGCTGTCGTATTCCATCCCGACGCGTTTGCCTTGCCAATATAGGTCGCAGTCGAAGTGGCGTTTCCCAACGGCGAGCTGCTCCTTCAGCGAGAGTTCGATGCGCTTGTTGAGCTGGGGGAGCGGTATGCCGTAGCCGCCGAATCGCGGAGGCATGCACAAGAGCATGCAGAGCGCCGTTTCCCGCGGTGACGCCGCATTGTCCACGGTCCACTTGAGGAATTAAACTCCCTTTCCATTGCTATTCGGCGAGTACAGGCGCGCCGCGTACGCCTTTAGCTTTTGTGCGTTCGTTAGGGGCATGCGTTTGCCGAATCCGTCTTCGTCGAAGACGTCAATGGCGTAGCTGCCGCACATCTCCATCGCTAGTTTTGCGGTTTGGGCTGTCGTGTACTTACGGGCGAGCTGCATGAGGCATAGTTCGGGGGATGCAACGTATATCCCCTCGTTAAGAATGTAGAACGACCGGTCGGGAAGGGGCTTCTGGCATGTATGGAAAGCGACCCCTGTTTTGTGAGAGCGCTCTTTGTTTCGCACGAGCGCATCGATGTCGCTGATGAGCAAGTCGGGGTGATCTCGTTTGAAGCGGGTCAGCGTATTGTGTGTGGGGTTGCTATTGGATAGGGATCGCATACGGGTAGGTTTGAGCGCCCAAAAGGCGTGATCTCCCATTTTCCGCCAAATCCAAAAGGCCGTTTCGTGGCTAATGTAAAGATTGCTCATGCGATTCACTCTCTTCGTGGGCTGTTTTGGCAAAATCGGTACTTGCTTTGTAAAAAATACGTCGTTCTGAACATTTCGGATGCGGTACTCGATCGCTTTTCGTTGGAATTGGCTCCAAAATCGACCTCGCCGCTTGTTTTCCCGCGCTTTTTGAGCCGTTTTGGGCTCTTCGGGCGGATTGCCACGTTCAGAACGACGAATTTTTTACATTTCGACTCGCGTTTTTGCCAAAGCAGCGATTGGCGGGCTTGCCCTCCTCGTCTGAAAGGGCGTGGTGAAACTATTCGGCATTGCGTTGGCGTAGTTTATGTCGTTCGCGCTGGTTCTGGGTGGGGTGCGAGCTGATTGGCATTCTGGAGGAATGGGGTCGCGAGGCGATGCACATTTGGTCGCGCCAGTGGCGCGTAATCGTTGCCTGATTGATGCCGTTATCGTGCGCCGCGCGTAATTGTCGCTCGTGTATTGGGGTTAGTGACGAATCCGGATACACATTCTTGCCGCTAACCCTAGGATCAAACCCCGCGAGAGTTCGACAGCCCAGTGGGCTGTCGAAGCCCGAGCACGGCGCAAGCCGAGCGCAGGGCAGCGCATTCGCCGTGCGAATGCGCCTGATCCCCCTATGCTCCACCAAAATTATGCAGGTGCAGAAATGCACCTGCTTTTTTGTTTTTACGGGCCCGTTGAGATGGGCATAGGTGCATCTCCCTACGCCTCTCACAATTAACGTCCCAACTTATTTCACAGTACGCAAACCAAGGGTGACAATTGCTACTTCCCTTATGTACAATGGGAATATGAACAGCGCGTCGGGTCGGGTACGGGTTTAGGGTGTTGTACCTGGCAATTCTTCATCGACGCCGGGGAGTCTCTTCATACGATACGCTTGCGAAGCCGCAAGCCAAGCAGGGGCGGGTGTACATATGGGGGAGAAGGACATTCTTGCAGTAACTCACGAGGTCGTCGCCGACGGCTTGCTTAGCGAGAAAGACGTGCAGATCGTCCTCGATGCGGCACGCGTGCGCAGCGAGGAGCAGCCGCTCACCTCCCAGGAGCGCAACGAGATCATGGGCATCGTGCGCAATCGCATGCGGGGCACAACCTTCTCGGAGCTCCCCATGCCCCTGCGCTTTTTGAGCGTCATCCTTATCGTTGCGGGCCTGCTCAGCATCGGGGCGGCCATCATGGCATTGCTTCCCATGATGGGCAGCAACTTCCTTGAGGAAGCACTCAAGGCCATCACCGCCACCACCGCCGTGGTCATCGGCCTGGCTGCGGCGTGTTCCATCGCCTCCGCGGTGCTCTCGTTCGTCGTGGGCGTGCGCCTGCTCAAGGGCATGCGCGGAGCCGCTAGCGCCCTCATCAACGTGAACATCGCCGTGTCCATCCTCTCGCTGGTGTGCGAGTTCATGCTCTATGGCATCGAGTTCGTGCTCCTGTTCAACTTCGTGGCAATAGCAGCGCAAATCGCGCTTTCGAGCTACCTGAATCCGTCGCTCGAAAACGAGTCGAAGCTGCTTACGGGCCTGCGCGAGCTCGATACCGAAGTTCATGCGAAGCGCGGCACGCTGGGTCTGGCCGACCCCGGCAAGGGCTACATTCGCCTCGACTTCTTCAACTTGTTCTGGATATTCGTGGTGGGCTGCGTCGTAGGCATCATCGTCGAGACCGTCTGGCACATGGTCGTCGTCGAGCCGGGCGTCTTCCAAGATCGTGCCGGCTTGCTGTGGGGGCCGTTCTCGCCCATCTATGGCATCGGCGGCGTGCTCATGACCATCGCGCTCAACCGCTTCAAGGGCCGAAACATCATAATCATCTTCATCGTTTGCACCATCATTGGCGGCGGGTTCGAGATTTTCGTCAGCTGGTTCATGGAGGTGGCATTCGGCGCAAAGGCCTGGGATTACTCCGACCAGTTCCTCGGCGGCCTCTTTGGCGGGCGCACCTGCCTGCTCTTTGCCTCCATGTTTGGCCTGCTGGGCACTGCATGGATCAAGCTGCTGCTGCCGGTGTTCCTGCGTCTCTTCAACCTCATTCCCTGGAGGTGGCGCTATGGCGTGACGCTCGTATGCGCCTCGCTCATGCTGGTGAACTGCGTCATGACCTTGCAGGCGCTCGACAATTGGGGCGCACGCAAGGCAGGGCACGTGCCGGCGCCTGGCATCGAGCAGTTCTACGCCGAGAACTTCAACGACGAGTTCATGGCGAATCGCTTCCAGTCCATGACCATCAACCCCGATAAATCGGTACGCACGTAACGCCGGCGGGCTAACGCGAGTTGGGCAAGTTAGACGGCCTCGTTCATTGGAGAGCGCATGGAAACCCCGATTCTTCATTACTACAAGGCAATTGGAGCAATTCAGAGCGTCATCGCGAATGCCGCGACGCTCGATGAGGCGCTGCAGGGCGGCCTGAAGAGCATCGTCGAGAACGCGGCTGCCGAATGCGCCGTCATCTGGTACATGGACAAGGCGGGCGATGGCGCGCTGCATCCCTACTTTTGGATCGGCCCCGTCGACCTCACCAGCCGCAGTCACGTGCCGGGCGATGGCAGCGTTGGCCGCGTGTACGAAACCCAGCGGGCCGAGCGGCTGTTCGAGTTCCGCGCCGATCAAGACGTCGAGACGGCCATCGACTTCAGAGGCATGGACGTTACGTCCATGGTCTGCGTGCCGTTTTCGAACCATTACGAGGACCTGGGCGTCATCCAATTCGTGAACAGCCCCGATGGTGCTCCCTTTACCGAGGAAGCCGCCGACGTCATGGAGATCATGGCCTCGATGGCGGCTATCGCCGTCGGCGAGAACGAGCAGCTCGCCGAGCCGTGGGAGCAGGGCGAGGTGGTCATGAGCCTGCGTGACATCACGCGCGAGTTCCAGAACGGTGACGTGGTGACGCAGGTGCTGAAGGGCGTGAACCTCGACGTGTACGAGGGCGAGTTCCTCGTGCTGCTTGGCGAGAGCGGTTGCGGCAAGTCGACGCTGCTCAACATCATCGGTGGCATGGATTCGGCCACGTCGGGTAGCTTCGAGTACCTTGGCCAGGACCTCAGCAGCGCCGGGCAAGACGACCTCACCACGTTCCGCCGCGACAACATCGGCTTCATCTTCCAGAGCTACAACCTCATGCCCAACCTCACGGCCCTGCAGAACCTGAACCTTATCGCCGAGCTCGTCGACGACCCGATGGACACCGACGTCGCGCTCGACGTCGTCGGACTTTCCGAGCGCAAGATGAACTACCCGAGCCAGATGTCGGGTGGCCAGCAGCAGCGCGTCTCCATTGCGCGCGCCTTGGCGAAGAATCCCAAGATCATCCTGGCCGACGAGCCCACCGCGGCGCTCGATTACGCAACGTCCATCGAGGTGCTGCAGGTAATGGAGAAGGTGGTAAGCCAGGGTACCACCATGGTCATGGTCACGCACAACGAGGAGATCACCCGCATGGCCGACCGCGTCGTGCGCATGCGCGACGGACGCGTGAACGAAGTGACCGTCAACCGTCATCGGGCGCACGCGGTCGATTTGGTCTGGTAGGAGGCCATCGTGAAGCGCACCCAGGTCATAGAGCTTTTCGCCAACATCAAGAAGACGTTCGTCTCCTTCTTCAGCATCATGCTGTTCGTGGCCATTGGCATGGATGTCTTCCTGGGGCTCAACTGGGCGCCCACGGCGTTGCACAACGCCGCCCAGTCGCACTATGACGAAGGCTCGCTGCATAGCTTCCAGCTGCAGTACATCTACGGCATGACCGACGACGAGCTTGCGAAGCTCATGGAGGTCGATGGCGTGACGAACGTCGAGGCAGTGCGCCAGTCGTTCCAAACCCTCTCGGGCGTTGGCAATGGGTCGCTTACGACCAAGGTGCAGACGCTTCCCAAGAGCATCAACACGCTCACGGTGCGGGAGGGCGAGCTTCCGGCCAAGTCGAACGAGATCGCCCTCAATTCCGCTGCGGCCGAGCGGCTCGGCTTGCACGTGGGCGATACCATCACGTTCGACAAGGATGCCGACCAAGAGGGCCAGATGGGTGATGCCAAGGTGAATGGCAGCGCTTCCGCGTCGGGCGAGCAGGTCGACGGCGACGGCATGAAGTACCTTACCTGCTCCACGTTTACCGTGACCGCCCTTGTCGACAGTCCCGAGTTCCTGGTGAAGGCCTCGAATACGTATGGCTTCTCCAGCTCGGCATCGGGCGCGACCGATTTGCTAGCCTGGGTGCCCGCCGACGCGTTCGACGCGAGCGCCTATGGGGATGGCTATCCGGTCGTGAACATCGCCTGCGATAGCCTGAAGGGCCTGAATACGTTCACCGACGAGTACAAGAGCAAGTCGAAGGCAATCGAGGATAGGCTGACCGAAGCGGCATCGTCGCTCGCGGAGGAGCGCTTCGCCAAGCTGAAGGGTGATGCCGAGGAAAAGCTCAACGACGCCGAGCGCCAGCTGAGCGAGGGCAAGCAGAAGATTGCCGATGGCGAGGCGCAGCTTGCGGACGCGCGTTCGCAGCTCGAGACGAAGAGCGCCGAGGGCGAGGCCGCGTTGGCTCAGGCCCATAGCAAGCTCCGCGACTACGAGAGCTTGAAGCAGCAGGGCGCAGCCGCGCTGGCCGATGCCCGCGCGATGATTGCGGAAGCCCAGGATGCCATGGCGGAAGCCGACGCCGTCAAGGCGGACGTTCAGGGCATCGCCGCCGATGCGAATGCCTACAAGGCCCAGGTCGATGCGCAGCTCAAGAGCGGCGAGATTACGCAGGAGGAATACGATGCGGCGCTCGACGCCTATGGCGCCACGCTCACGGAGCGGCTGCAATACTACGGCAGCATGCTGGGCGTGCAGATCCCGGCCATCACGCATGCCAATTACGGCGAGGCCGCGGCGACGGTTGAGGCCATTGCCGCGAACTTCGACAGCATTCCCGTGGAATACGCCGGCGAGACGCTTACGCTTGGCGAGGCCCGCGCGAAGCTGGCCGAGGGCAAGCAGTTGCTCGCGGCGGGCGAGGCGGAGTACTCCGACAAGGCTGCCCTGCTCGATAGCGGGTGGAGCCAGTACTATGCGGCCCAGGATACGCTGAAGCAGGCGGTTTCCGAGGGCGAGCAGAAGCTTGCCGATGCCGAGGCGAAGCTTGCCGAGGCCAAGGCGCAGGTTGCCGAAAACGAGCCCAAGCTCGAGGAGGCCAAGCAGGCGCTTGCGGACATGAAGAACGGCACGTGCAGCGTGCTGCCACGTTCGGTGAACGCGGGGGTTGCGCAGGTGTCCACGCTCGGCGGCATCATGACCAACGTGAGCTATTCCATGGCGGCGTTGTTCGTTATCGTGGGCCTGCTCGTGAGCTACGCGGCGGTTAGCCGCCTCGTCCACGAGCAGACGTCGCAGATCGGCATGAAAAAGGCGCTTGGCCTGCGCTCGAGCGAAATCACGCTGAGCTTCCTGCTCTACTCGGGGTTTGCCGTTGCCGTGGGCGCGGTTATCGGCGCCCTCATGGGCGTTTTCGTCGTGCAGGGCATCGTCGGGCGCGTGCTCGGCGACATGTTCGTCTTCGGCGCCTATCCGCCGTACTTTGGGTGGGGGCTGTTCCTCATCGTCACGCTGCTCGAGATGGTGCTCATCCTGGGCGCCACCTGGATCGCGTGTCGCGGCATTCTGAAGCAGCATGCCATCGACCTGCTCCGCGGCCCGAAGCCACCCGGAGCCAAGACGCGCTTCTACGAGAAGTGGGGCATCTGGGCCAAGCTGCCGCTCCTCACGCAGACCATCGTCAACAACTGCGTGTATGACAAGCGCCGCGTGTTCAACACGGTCGTGGGCGTGGCAGGTTGCACGGCGCTCATCGTTACGGCCTTCACGCTCAACAACAACGTGTTG
>JAILNP010000002.1:0-23183 GCA_024691475.1 Eggerthellaceae bacterium | reverse complement strand
CCAGACGGTATCCAACGACGCGAACGGCGATTTCGCCTTCGCCGATCTTGCCTATACGCTTTCTGACGTTGGTGAACATGTCTATACAATCGTGGAGAACGTCCCCGAGGGCGCCGTTCTTCAGGATGATGGCACGTACGTGCTTGATGGCTATACGTATGATGCGCACGTTGAGCAGGTTGTCGTAACCGTTGCCGACAATGGCGATGGCACGCTTTCCGTAAGCGCCGCATACGCGAGCGGCGAGCAGGCTCTCTTCCAGAATGGCTATTCCACGACCGATGCCACGGCTTCCATTCAGGTCGAAAAGCAGCTTACGGGCCGCGCTTGGACCGAGTCTGATGCGTTTGCATTCACGCTTACGCCTCAGGGCGATGCCCCCGGCGCGGAGCAAACGGTAACCGCTACGGCGGCTTCCGGTGGCATGGCTTCCTTCGAGCCGGTTACGTTCAAGCTTGCCGACCTGGCCGATGCTCCCATCGCCGCAGATGGCACGCGTACTGCTACCTTCACGTATGCCCTTTCCGAGGTCATTCCCGAAGGCGCCACGCAGGAGGCTGGCGTATACGTGTTCGATGGCGTTGCCTATGATGCATCCGTCCATTCCGCCACCGTTACGCTCGTCGATGACGGCGCGGGCCACTTGAGCGCCACCGTTTCGTACGATGACGAGTCTTCCGATGCAGCCACGTTCACGAACGCGTATAGCGCAAGTGATGCCTATGCTCAGGTCTCGGCCGAAAAGCAGCTCACGGGCGCGGCGCTGCAGGCGGGCCAGTTCCAGTTCACGCTGCAGGGCACCTCGGATAATGCAGCTGGCACCACGGCAACCGTTTCGAATGCCGCCGATGGCAGCGTTGCGTTCCCCGTGCTTTCGTACAGCGTGGCGGGTATGTACACCTATAGCATTGCTGAGGTCATTCCCGAGGGTGCAACCGATAATGGTGACGGCACTTACACGCTGGGCGCTTACACGTACACCTCCGAAACCCATGTCGCTACCGTGACGGTTGCCGATGATGGGGTGGGGCATCTGCAGGCGTCCGTTTCCTACGATGATGACTCGAGCGATGCTCCCGTCTTCGCGAATTCGTATTTCCAGGCGCAGCACGCGCTTTCGGTGGCGAAGTACTACTACGGCGGCGCTGTGAATCCCACGTTCGAATTCACCCTTACCGCGCTGGACGACGATTATTCCGAGCGCGCGGGCGAGAGCGTCTCGTATGGCGCTTCGAATGAGGTAATCGATGCTGGTCAGGCATTTACGGTTACCGTCTCGAATGGCTCGTTCGACGAGCAGGGCGAAGCCACGGTCGCGTTCCCGCAGATCACCTATCAGCAGCCGGGTACGTATCACTACAAGATCGAGGAAGTGCAGGGCTCAAGTAGCATCGCGTGCGACACCGCCGTCTACTACGTGGACGTTACGGTAAGCGAGTCCATGAACGTGACCGCCTCGTGGAGCGTACAGGACGGTACCGACGAGCGCACCCAGGTGAGCGAGGGTTCGGTTGCCTTCTACAACAACGATGCCGAACGCCTGGGCTACCAGTCGCTTTCGCTCATGGGGTATACCGAGGGCTCCGCTTCCACGCAGGTGTATCCGCAGGTGCACAAGACGCTCGATGGCTCGTTTGCGATGCAGGCGGGTGCGTTCCACTTCCAGCTGCTCGATGAGGGCGGCAACGTGGTGGCCGATGCCACCAACGACGCCGACGGTCTGGTCTCCTTCTTCGAGGAGGGTTCTCTGGGCATTGAGTATACCCTCGATGACGTGGGCGTTCATACGTATAGCATCGTGGAGCTAGTCGGTTCTGATTCGGGCGTAACCTACGATGGCACGACGATCGTCTACACCGTGGTGGTTTCCGCGGTCGATTCAGACGGCGACGGTGCGAACGATTCGCTCCAGACCGAGGAAACGTATACGGTCGACGGCCGCGTGGTGAGCATTCCCGTGTTCCGCAATACCACCGAGGGTATGAGCCTGCGCGTGCAGAAGGTCTCGCGCGAAGGCGGCGAGGGCCTGGAAGGCTCTACCTACGCCCTGTGGATGGTTTCCTCCGATGGTTCGGCCGACGCCCTCATCGCCGAGGCCACCAGTGACGCGAGCGGCTACATTACCTTCGACGACGTGCGCTTGCTGCAGGGCGCCAAGTATTACCTGAAGGAAGTCGAGGCTCCTGCGGGTCATAAGGTGGATCCGCGTCGCACGGCTTGCTTCTGCCTGAACGAGGCGGGGGATGGCGTCGTGCTTTGCGAGGGAACCACCGATGGGCTCCATGCGGGCGCATAGCCCCATTCAGCGGTAATTGCCATCTCTCCCGTTCCCCGCAGGGTTGCTTGGTACAATACGATATGTAAGTGGGGCCGTTTGGGGAAGGGTTCTCGTGTCTGCGAGTACGCGTTCATATCGCATTAGAGCCCAGGCCATCGTGGTGGTCCTGGTTGCTTGCGTGCTTACCATTCTGTCGTTGCTTGCGTCCAGCGAATACATCCACGATGCCGACGTCGAATCGGTGCAGACTTCCTTTGCCCGTGGCTGGATCGACGAGGATGGGAATCTCGTCGACCTTTCCATGCTTGGCGCCGCAGATCTATCCGACGGCGATAACGTGATACTTCACAACACGCTTCCCTCCCAGCTAGACCCTGGCGACGATCTCGTTTTTTGCAGCTGCAATACGAACTTCATCGTGTACGTGAACGGGGAAGAGGTCTATAGTTTCCAGCCGGAACGTTCTCCGTTGGTGGGCCATAACTACGGGTACGCGTTTCACTTCATCGATCTGCCCCGGTCCGTTGCGGGTACGGAAGTCGTCATCTACGTGAATGGCATGTATGCCGACAATTCGTCGGAGTTCAAGGCCATGGAGATTTGCTCGGCGAACGACTACATACATCGTCACTTCCTGCGCGGCGTGCCCCTGGGTGCCGTGTGCCTTGCCGTGGTCTTTCTTGGGTCGGTTCTCATTGGCATGCACTTCTACCTGCGAAACATCGGCCGCATTGCCTTCAACCTGGCATCCCTTGGCCTGTTCAGCGTTATCGTGGGCGTGTGGGCTACCATGCATACGCTCATCCCGTACCTGCTTGCGGGCGGCATTCAGCTGTGGCGCGTCATCGATTGCTACAGCCTGATCTTCGCGCCGTACCTGCTCGTGGCCTTCGCCGATTCCCTTATGGTGAAGCGTCGCAAGCGCTACGTCTGGGCGTCGTTTTCCGTTGCCATGGCATTGGCCATCGCGGCGTTCGTGCTGAACCTTGCGGACATACTCGACATTCATTACACCATGCATGCCGTTCGGGTGGTCATGCTCCTGCAGGCTGCTCTGGCCATCTACATGATCGCCTCAACCGTTCGCCTGCAGCGGAGCGCGGGCCACTACGTGCGCCACGGTTCCGTCATCAATGCACTCGTGGTGTTCATTACCGCTTCGTTCGTCGATCTCGTGGCGTACATGTACGTTCGCTTTTCGTTCTACACTCCGGGCATGTTTGCCTCCCTGGGCTTGCTCGCGGCTCTTCTTATCGTGTATATGCACATCGGCAAGATCGTGAAGAGCGATGCCGTAAGCGCCAGCCAGATCGACGAGATTCGCAACCTCGCCGTTACCGATGCGCTTACGGGCATTGGCAACGTGCGCGCGTGGAACGACGCCAAGGAAGAGCTGCAGAGCATGTTCGAATCGGGGCAGCTGGAAGACGCTGCCGTTTGCATGCTCGACGTGAACAACCTGAAGCATGTCAACGATACGCTGGGCCACGAGGCGGGCGACCGCTACATCTGCGTTGCCGCCGATTACCTGAATCGCACGTTTGGCAAGTTCGGTGGGTGCTATCGCAAGGGTGGCGATGAATTCACGGCCGTCATCTGCACATCCGATCCCGCTGCCGATTTTCACGAGTGCCTCGTGGGACTCAACGAGCTGCTTGACGAGTTCAATGCGGGGGAGGGTGCTGCCCTTCCCATGCGCATTGCCGTGGGGTCGGCCAGCGTGAAGGAGCATGGTTCGTTCGAGGTTGCCGAAATCGTTGCCGACGAGAGCATGTACGCCCACAAGTCGTCTATGAAGGACGGCCGACCTGCCTAGCTCCTCTGCGGCGATTTGTGGTGAAACCTCCATGGCATTGGCAAAATGATTCCAATATGGTATAAATATTCGAGTTTGCGATAAGTCGCACACGGAATACTTTCGGAATGTTGGAAAGTGGGATTCGTCCCGCTTTCTTCTTTTCTAGGGCGATAAACGATCAGGAGGTGCGAACGTGCTCACGCGAAAGGAAGAAACGCTGCTCGAGGCGCTCGAGCCTGCTGCTACCCAGGCGGGCATCGAGATCGTTACCGTGGAAGTGGCGGGTGCCAAGAAGGCTCCCACCATCAAGGTGTACATCGATACGCCCACCGGTGTCGGTTTCGACCAGCTTGCGGCTGCCCAGAAGTGGATTGGCGCCATCATGGACGACATCGATCCGTTCCCTGGTGCCTATACTCTCGAAGTAAGCTCCCCGGGCATCGACCGCCCGTTGCGCACGCCCGAGCATTTCGCCAAGTTCGCGGGCGAAGACGTCCTCATCACTTGCCGCGGCCCCGTTTCCGGTCGCTCCAAGTGGACGGGCGTGCTCCGCGGCTTCCAGGATGGCTCGGTTATCGTAGAAGCGGAAGGCGAGTCCGTCTCCATTCCGCTGGAAGACATCAAACGTGCCCGCGTAAAGGGCAAAATCGATTTCAACGCATAGAGGAAAGGACGAACGGCTATGGCAAGTTCAGAGCTGATTGAAGCGTTGCAGATGCTCGCTCACGAGCGAAAGATCGATGAGTTCTATCTTATCGAGCGTCTGGAAGCTTCGCTCGCGAAAAGCTATCAGCATATCCTCGACCTGGAATGGGACGCGCGCGTCACCATCGACCGCAATTCCGGCAAGATCTACGTGTACGAGCTCGTGCCCGTAGGCGAACCCGATGAGGAAACCGGTGAATACACCGAGTTCGAAGAGCGCGATGTCACGCCCCACGACGTAAGCCGCATTGCCGCCCAGAACGCCAAGAGCGTCATCTCCACGCTCGTGCGCGAAGCTGGCCGTCAGACCATCTACGAAGAGTTCAGCAAGCGCGTGGGCGACCTGGTCACCGGTACCGTGCTGCAGGGCACGCCCGATTTCACGATCATTAAGATTCGCGATGGCGTGGAAGCGGAGCTGCCGCACTACGACAAGACGCGTTATCCCAACGAGCGCAACGAGCGCCCGAAGAACGAGCGCTATCGTCACAACCAGCGCCTGAAGACGCTCATCATCGAAGTTCGCAACCCGAACTCCGAAGACGTGAAGGCCCGTGGCGAGCAGGCTCGTCCGTCCATCGTGGTGTCCCGCACCCATCCCGACCTCATCCGTCGCCTGTTCGAGATCGAAGTTCCCGAAATCTACGACGGCGTGGTGGAAATCAAGTCCATCGCCCGCGAGCCTGGCGCCCGCTCCAAGGTGGCCGTGTACAGCCGCGAGGCTAATCTCGATCCGGTAGGCGCTTGCGTTGGCCCGCGTGGCAGCCGCGTGCGCATGGTGGTCGAAGAGCTGCGCAACGAGCGCGTCGACGTCATCCAGTGGAGCGAAGACCCGGCCGTGTACGTGCGCAACGCCCTTTCCCCGGCGCGCGTTTCCCACGTGGAAATCGACGAGGAAACCCAGTACGCCACCGTGGTCGTTCCCGATGACCAGCTTTCCCTGGCCATTGGCAAGGAAGGCCAGAACGCCCGTCTGGCTGCGCGCCTCACGGGTTGGCATATCGATATCAAGTCCGCTTCCTTCGCGGGTTCGCCTGCGCCGGTCGACAACGTGCTCATCGACGAAGACGTCGCTGAAGACGAAGACGGCCTGTGCGAATACGTAAGCCCCGATGGCGTTCGCTGCCGCAACCATGCCCGTCCGGGCAGCCACTTCTGCGGCATCCACGCTTCGCAGTCGGAAGAGTAGGCGGAAGCACCTATGGGGCAGAACGGCAACATGCAAACGGCTGGCGCAAAGCGCGTGCGTACCTGCATCGCCTGCGGTGCGCAGCAGGGGAAGAACTCCCTGTACCGCGTCGTGCGCTCTCCGGAGGGGGCCGTCTCGTTCGACTCAACGGGGCGCGCTTCCGGCCGCGGTGCCTATGTCTGTTCTGCCGCATGTCTTGATCGGGCATGCAAGACCAAGCGGTTAGATCGTGCGTTGAAGATGAAAGTGTCCGATCAAGATCTCGCGCGCGTTGTCGCCGATATGCGCGACGCGATTTCGCGGTCTGAAGTAATGTAAGGAGAACGAATGGCAATTATGCGCGTACATGAGCTGGCGAAAGAGCTGAACATGACCAGTAAGGAACTGCTCGATCGCCTCGCCGAAATGAAAATTCCGGCCAAGAGCCACGCGAGCGTTCTCAACGATGCCTACGTCGACAAGATTCGCAAGAACCTTGCGCCCGAACTGAAGGAGCGCGCGGGCATCATCGACGACGAGGAAGCTCGCAAGCTTGCCGAGGAAAAGGCCGAGGCCGAAGCCAAGAAGGCCGAGGAAGAGGCCGAGCGTCGTGCTGCTGTGGAAGCGGAACGCGCACAGCGCGAAGCCGAGCGCGCCAAGCGTCAGCAGCAGGCAGCCGAATCCGAAGAAGATACCGAAGAGGCCCAAGCCGACCAGGCTCCGGCCGTGAAGCGTCCGCCTTCGCCCTACGCGAACCTGGCGGAGCAGATTGCCGCCGAGAAGGAGCGCGTTGCGCGCGAGGCGGCCGAAGCCAAGGCCCGTGCCCGCATGGCCGCCGTTCAGCGTGACGTTGCGAAGAAGCAGGCCGTGGAACAGCGCCTGCATGCCTCTCGCAGCAAGTCTTCCCACAAGCCCACGGAACAGGCCGTTGCCCCCAAGGCTCCGGCTCGTGCCGTCCCCACCACCTCCAGCCGCTTTGATTCGCTGCTTTCCCAGATCGAAAGCGAGAAGCAGCGTCTTCAGCAGAACAAGCAGGAAGCTGCCGCCCGCGCCAAGGCTGCTCGCGGCAATGCTCCCGCGCGTGGCAAGAAGGGCCGCCACAACGGCCACACCTTCGAGCCTGACGTACCCGAGTTGGCTGGTCAGCAGGTTGAATCCGGCGAAGACCGCTACGCTCAGATGGCTGTGAAGGCCGAAAAGCTGCAGCGCGACAAGGTGCTTTCCGAGGCGCGTGCCGCCGTTGCCGCCGCTAGCCACGAGGGCGAGGGCCGTCGCCGCAAGCGCAAGGAAAAGCGTCAGGCGGAAGCCCGCGAGCGCGCCGAGATGGAAGCCATTCAGAAGGGCCTCGATCCCAGCCTGGTGCTCGACGACTCCGTCATCGAGATTCCCCAGGGCGCTACGGTGCAGAAGTTTGCCGAGCTGCTGGGCGTTGCTCCCAACGACGTTATCAAGCGTCTGTTCATGCTGGGCCAGGTGCTCACGCTCACGCAGAGCATGTCCGACGACCTCATCGAGCTCATTTCCGACGACATGGGCCGCAAGGTGCGCGTCGTGAACCCCGAAGAAGAATACGCCGTCGTGTACAACGACAGCGAGGAAGACCTGAAGCCGCGTCCGCCGGTAGTTACCGTCATGGGTCACGTCGACCACGGCAAGACGAGCCTGCTCGACGCCATCCGCGAGACGGGCGTTGCCGAGCGCGAGGCTGGCGGCATCACGCAGGCCATCGGCGCTTCGGTGGTCGACCTCAACGGCCGTCAGGTTACCTTCATCGACACCCCTGGTCATGAGGCATTTACTGCCATGCGTGCCCGCGGTGCCAGCATCACCGACGTAGTTGTTCTGGTTGTCGCTGCCGATGACGGCGTCATGCCACAGACGGTCGAGGCAATCAACCACGCCAAGGCCGCCGACGTGCCCATCGTGGTTGCCGTGAACAAGATCGACAAGCCCGGCGCCACGCCCGACCGCGTGCGTCAGGAGCTCACCGAATATGGCATCATCCCCGAGGAATGGGGCGGCAAGAACATGTTCGTCGACGTGTCGGCCAAGAAGCGCCTGCATATCGACGACCTGCTGGAAACCATTCTGCTGCAGGCCGACGTTCTGGAACTGAAGGCGAACCCGAACGCCGACGCCAGCGGCTACGTCATCGAGTCGAAGCTCGACAAGGGCCGTGGTCCCGTGGCCACCGTGCTTGTTGCCCGCGGTACGCTGCATCCCGGCGACACCGTCGTTGCCGGCACCAGCTATGGCCGCGTGCGCGCCCTCATCGACCCGCGTGGCGAGCATCGCGATGCGGCGTATCCCGCCGACCCGGTCGAGATCCTGGGCCTGAACAGCGTTGCCACTGCAGGTGACGAGTTCCGCGTGTTCGAAGACGAGCGCGACGCCCGCAAGCTGGCCGAGGAACGCGCTCTGCGCAAGCGCCTGAAGCAGCAGGAAGCTTCCCACATGTCGCTGGACGACCTGTTCAACCGCATCGAGGAAGGTAAGACGACCGACCTGAACCTGGTTGTGAAGGCCGACGTCGACGGCTCCATCGAGGCCCTGCGTGGCGCCTTCGACAAGATGGACCAGTCGGAAGTAAAGATCAACATCATCCATGCTGCCGTTGGTGGCATCACCGAGACCGACGTCACGCTGGCTGCCGCCTCCGACGCCATCATCATCGGCTTCAACGTGCGCCCCATGGGCAAGAGCAAGCAGATGGCGGAAAAGGAAAAGGTCGACATTCGCCTGTATCGCGTTATCTACCAGGCCATCGAAGACATCAACGCCGCCCGCGTTGGTCTGCTTTCGCCCGATATCGTGGAGAAGGACACGGGCATCGTGGAAGTCCGCGAGACGTTCAAGGTTCCCAAGGTGGGCACCATCGCCGGCGCCTACGTCATGGAAGGCGAGATCAGCCGCGACGACCGCGTGCGCATCGTGCGCGACGGTACGGTTGTCTACGAAGGCACCATCGCCAGCCTGCGTCGCTTCAAGGACGACGTCAAGAGCGTGCGTTCGGGCTACGAATGCGGCATTGGCATCGACGGCTACCAGGACATCAAGGTGGGCGACACCATCGAAGGCTACAAGACGGTGGAAGTGGAGCGTACCGAGTAATGAAGCAGGGTAGTTCTTCTCGCAAGGTAAACGAGCAAGCGCGCGAGGTCATCGCCAGCGCGCTGCTCTTCGACATCTCCGACCCGCGCCTGTCGCTGGTCACCATCACGGGTTGCGAAGTCAGCTTCGACCGCAGCGTGTGCAACGTGTACTACACGGCCGACGCTTCGGAATACGAAAGCGTTGCCGCCGCGTTCGAGGGCGCCAAGGGCCGCATTCGCTCGCTTATGGCGAAGCGTCTGGCCTGGCGCGTTGCGCCCGAGCTGCGCTTTATCCTCGATGCTAGCGTCGACGAGGCCGAGCGCATCGAAAGCGCCCTGCTTCGCGAGGCCAAGAGGAGCGGTGGAAGCGTTGACTAGCGAGTTCGGTAGCCTGGAAGGCGTGGCGTCTGCGCTGCTCGAAGCGCAGAGCCTCGTCATCTGCGGCCATATTAGCCCCGATGGCGACTGCATTGGCTCGCAGCTGGGCCTGGCCCATGCGCTGCGTTCCCTGGGCAAGCAGGTTACGTGCCTGCTGGCACACGACGAGCCCATCGACTACGGCCTGCGCTTCCTTCCGGGCGCTTCCGAATTGGTCCCCGCATCCCAGTTTCAGGGCAGCTTCGACACGTTCGTTACGGTCGACGTGCCCGCCGCCGCCCGGTTGGGCGAAGACGCCGCCGCTCTGCATGCTGGTGCCGCCCATACCGTCACGGTCGACCATCATCTCTTCAAGACGCCGCTTTCCCAGGCGTATTACGTCGATTCGCAGGCTCCGTCCTGCTCCATGATCATCTGGCAGCTGGTTGAACTGCTGGGAGCTCCGCGCACGCCTGAAGTGGCCCTGTGCTGCTACACGGGCTTGGTTACCGATACGGGTGGCTTCAGCTTCCAGAACACCAACGCGCAGGCGCTACGTTTTGCGGCTGGCATGGTGGAGGCAGGTGCGCGTCCCGATCTGGTCGCGCGCGAAGTCTTCCAGAACCGCAGCCTTGCTTCGCTCGAGCTGCAGAAGGTCATGCTCGGCCGCATGTCCATTTCGGAAGACGGCGTTTCGGCTATTAGCTATCTTACGCTTGCCGACTTCCAAGAGCTTGGCGCCGTGAAGGCTGATGCTGAACCCCTTATCAATGTACTTCGTTCCGTGCGTGGCATTCGCGTGGCATGCATCCTGCGCGAGCAGGAAGATTGCGTGCGCGGTAGTCTGCGCGCGAAGGACGATACCGACGTTGCCAGCATTGCAAATCGTCTTGGTGGCGGTGGCCATCGTGCGGCTGCTGGCTTCACGTTCCATGGCACGCTTGCGCAGGCGCGCGAAGCGGTTGCCATCGAACTCTCCGCCCTGTAGGTCTCGCCATGGCTAAGCGTAGTTCTACGGGGTATTCCTTTGTCGTGGGCATCGACAAGCCCGCAGGCATGTCGTCTCACGATGTCGTAAATCGTTGTCGCCGCATCTACGGCGAGCGACGCATTGGCCATACGGGTACGCTCGATCCTGCGGCTACTGGTGCGCTCATCATCTGCGTGGGTCCTGCCACGCGCTTGGATCGCTTCCTTACCGCGCACGACAAGACGTACGAGTTCTCGGTCGTCTTTGGTACGGCAACCGATACCGATGATGCGGAAGGCCAGGTCACAAAGACGCTTGCCGTTCCTAGTCAGGCGTACGACGAGTTGCATGCGCGCGAAGTCGTAGCGGGCCTGGTGGGGAAGCACAAGCAGCTTCCGCCCGTGTATTCTGCCATCAAGGTGAATGGCAAGAAGGCCTACGAGGAAGCGCGTCGCGGCAACATCATCGAATTGCAGCCGCGCGAGATTGAAATCTATGATGCGCAGCTCATTGGCTTTGAGTTGTGCGGGGATGTGCCCGTGTGGCACGTGCGCGCTAGCGTTTCCGCGGGTACGTACATTCGCTCCATAGCCCGCGACCTGGGGTCCTCCATGGGTACGTGCGCGCACGTCGGTTTTTTGCGCCGCACGCGCACGGGTTTGCTCGATGTCGAATCCTGCGTTTCCCTGGAAGCCCTCGAGCGCGACCCGTTTGGAAGCCTGCTCGATCCGGTGAAGCTCATGGAGCGTCGGTTCGTGTTCGCGCGCGGCTCTCTGCAACGCGATGTCGAATGCGGGCGTCCTCTTCCTGTTGCGGACCTGCCGCTCTTTGCCTACGATACCAAGGTGCGTCAGCAGATGGCGCTTTGCGGGTGCACGAGCGGTGTGCATCCGGCCGATGGGCCGCTGTTCGACGGTGAGGAAGTATGCATCGTCGTCGGCGATACGCTCAAGGCCATGTATTCGTACGACGCTGCAAGCGATTCCCTGAAATCGTGCTGCGGCTTTGCGGTGGGGGTGAAACGTGGCTCCGATATATAGGGTCGACGATTCGTTCGATTATTCGCTCTTCGATGGCGCTTCGTGTGCGTTTGGCGTGTTCGATGGCGTGCATACGGGGCATCGCTATCTACTTGATGCGGCTATCGAATCGGCTGCCCAGAGGGGCGGACGTTCCATTGCCCTCACGTTTGACATCGACCCCGACGAGATCTTCGATCCTGCGGGCCTGAAGAAGCTTCTGTCCAACGAAGACCGCCTGGAGGTCCTGGCTGCTTCTGGCGTCGACGTAGTGTGCGCACTGCCGTTTACGCGCGAGTTCGCTGCGAACGAGCCGCTTCAGTTCCTGCAGTCTACGTTTGGCGGCCACGTTCCCGCGTTTTTGCATGTGGGTTCCGATTTCGCCTTTGGCGCGAAGGCCGCGGGCCATGTGTCCGACTTGCAGGAGTGGGCTGCGCAATCGGGAACCACCATCCATGCGCATCATCTGGTGTCTTCCGATGGGCGCCCCATTTCGGCCACGCGCATTCGCGGCTTGCTTGCCAATGGCGAAATCAACATGGCGAATCGTCTGCTCGGGCGTCCGTACGCTATTCACGAGAAGGTGTTTGCGGGTCGCCAGGATGGCCGTGACTTCGGCTTTCGCACGGCGAATCTGCTTGTGCCGCCGCAGCAGAGGGTCATCGCCGATGGCGTGTACGCGGGTATCGCGCGCGTCGACGGTGTGCCGTACAAGGCGGCTATCTCGTCGGGCGTGAGCCCCGTATTCAAAGACGAGTCCACCGCCAACTGCGAGGTGCATTTGCTCGATTTCGATGGCGATTTATATGGCCAACGCATCTGGGTGGAGTATCATCATTGGCTACGGCCCATGATGAAGTTCTCTTCCACCGAAGAGCTCATCTCAACGGTTATGGGCAACATTCAATGGGTTCGCGATAACATGATTCTGCATTAGAAGGGGAAGGATCGCATTGGCTGGCATCAGCGACGAGGATAAGGAACGGGTTCGTGCCGCTACCGATATCGTAGCCCTATTCTCGGAACGCTCTGTCATGCGGCAGAAGGGGCGCGATTTCTGGTGCTGCTGCCCCTTCCACGAGGAGAAATCGCCTTCCTGCAAGGTCGACCCCAATACCCAGCAATACTACTGCTTCGGTTGTCATGAACATGGCGACGTCTTCACGTATGTCATGAAGACCGAGGGCATCGAATTTCCCGATGCCGTGCGTCGCTTGGCGGAACGTGCGGGCATCGAAATCAAGGAATCGGGCGGCCCCAGCATTCCGCGTAGCTACAAGGAACGTTTGCGTGGCGTATGCAACGACACGCGCGATTTCTATCATTCCCAGCTCATGCGCCTGAAGAGCCCCGAGGCCGACGCCGCGCGCGCCTATCTGGGCGGGCGCAACCTGGGTGGTTCCGTGCCGAAGGATTGGAACTTGGGCTTCGCTCCGGGCCGTGGTGCGCTCATCGCTCATCTGCGCTCCCGCGGGTATTCCATCAAGGAAATGGTCGATGCGAACGTGGTCGTGCAGTATGACGGCTCGCGCCCGCGCGACCGCTTCTTCAATCGCATCATGTTTCCCATTCACGACGAATCGGGTCAGTGCATCGCCTTTGGCGGCCGCGTGGTGGGGAAGGGCGAACCCAAGTACCTGAACACGAATGACACGCCGCTGTTCCACAAGTCGAACGTGCTCTTTGGCCTGGACAAGGCCAAGTCGCGCATGACCTCTACCGGCACGGCCATCGTGGTCGAAGGCTATACCGACGTCATCGCACTGCACGAATCGGGCGTTACCAATGCCGTGGCCACCTTGGGCACGGCGCTTACTACGCAGCATATTCGCGTGCTCTCGCGTCATGCGGGCAAGCGCGTCATCTACCTGTTCGACGGCGACGAGGCGGGCCAGCGCGCCACCGACCGCGCGTTGGGCTTCATCGACGAGTCCATGACTCCCGAAGCGGGAAAGCACCAGGTAGAGCTTCTGGCGTGCACGCTTCCCGACGATCTGGATCCAGCCGATTTCGTAAGTCAGCGTGGCGTGGAGGCCCTGCAGGCCGAGCTCGATGCGGCCAAGCCGCTCATCGCCTTCGGCATCGATCGCCATATCGCTCGGTTCGATACGAGCACGGCGGAAGGCCGCACAGCCGCCTTTGCCGACGCCATCGCGTTGCTGGCACCCATCAAGGATTCGCTTCTGGCTACGGAATACGCCGTGGACATTGCTGGGCGCCTGCACGTGCGCGAAAGCGATGCCATCGAGCGCCTGAAGCGTCTTACGCCGCCTACCAGGCGCGATTATTCCCGCAATGCCAATGGCAACGCGGCGGGGAAGGGGAAGGGCAAGCCTCAGGCTGCTTCGCGTTCTGCGGCACCCATGCCCTCTGCGCCCGAAGACCCCGAATACGTGCCTTACGACGAGTACGTCCCCTTCGAGGCATACGAGTCGGGCCCTGCGTCTGCCCCCGAGCCCATGCCGGCTCCCGTGGAGCTTTCCGTGTACGAGCGCAACCGCCGTCGGTACGAGGCGGAATTCATTGGCGTGTGCGCACACCATCCCGAGCTCGTGATGTCCTATGCGGCATCGTTGGCCCAGGTGGCATGGCATGTGCCTTTGCATGCGCAGGCGGCCGACGAGCTGCTTGCCGCCATTGCCGAAAACCCGCAGCTTACCCCTGCGGAACTGGCCGCGCGCATCACCTCGCAGTATCCCGAGGCGTCCCGCTTGCTCGTGGAACGCGAAAGCGATGCGTCTGCGGGTGACGATTTCAACGCCTACGCCAGCTTCCTTTCCGAGATTCTGGCCACGGGCGACTTGGCCAGCCAGATCGAAACGTACCGCGCGCAGCTCTCGCATCCGGAATCGCTTTCCGAGGAAGAGTCCGAGCTGCTCTTCGAAACGGTTTCCGCCCTTCAGCACGAGCTAGCCGAGCGCCGTTCGCGTCGTCGCACCGGCCAGTAGGGCGTCGTCTTTCCGGCGCCTTGCGTGCGTGCGCGTCATCGCGCCTATTCGCGTGGTGTTTTCGCGCCGTTACGCAGGTGTTTCCCCCGTGTGTACGAGCGCTCGCTAGAATGGTTAGTCGAATATGTCTGCGCGCATGCCATGTGCGCGCGTGCTTTGCATAGAGGAGTAACCATGAAAATCGTATTGTCGCCCGACCCCATGCTTCGTCAGCGTGCGGAAGAGTGCGAACCGGGCGATCCCAGCCTGAAGCGCCTTTCCAAGCGCATGGCGCGCACCATGTACAACAACGATGGCTGCGGCCTGGCCGCCCCGCAGGTGGGCGTGCTCAAGCGCATCATCGTCATCGATTGCGACACCGAAAGCGAAACGCAGAATCCCATCACGCTCGTGAATCCCGTTATCGTGGAAACCTCGGGCGAGCCCGAAGTGGCGGAAGAGGGCTGCCTTTCTCTGCCGGGCATCTCCGTGCCGGTCAAGCGCCCGCCGTATGCCCGCGTGCGCTACTACGACGTCGACGGCAACGAGTGCGAAATCGCCGGCGATGGCCTGCTTGGCCGTTGCCTTCAGCACGAGATTGACCACCTCGACGGCAAGACGCTGTTCGAAAGCTGCGACCCCATTGCGCGCATCAAGGCGCTGCGCGACTACGACGCTGCCATCGCCGCTGGTGCCAGGCCCGGTCAGACTGCTATCGACTAGGAAGCGCGCATGAGAATCGTATTCATGGGCACGCCCGCGTATGCGGCCACCATTCTGGAAAACCTCATTCAGCAGCACGAAGTCGTGGGCGTTTACACGCGTCCCGATGCCGTGCGCGGCCGAGGCAAGAAGCTCGTCTTCAGCCCGGTGAAGCAGGTTGCGGTGCAGCACAACATCCCCGTGTTCACGCCGCGTAACCTGCGCGATGCCGCCACCCAGCGCGAAATCGCTGCGCTGGCTCCCGACGTCATCTGCGTTGCGGCGTATGGCGCCATCCTGCCCAAGCGCGTGCTCGACACGCCGCCTCATGGCTGCCTGAACGTGCATGCCTCGCTGCTGCCACACTGGCGTGGTGCCGCTCCCATCGAGCGTGCCATCCTGGCGGGCGACGAGCAGGCCGGCGTGTGCATCATGCGCATGGAAGAGGGCCTCGACACGGGTGATTACGGCGTCGTGCGCACCACCGATATTGGCTCCAAGAATGCTACCGAGCTCACGCGCGAGCTTTCCGATTTGGGCTCGCAGGCCCTGCTCACCACGCTTGCCGTTATCGAGGATGGCGGCCATATCGAATGGAAGAAGCAGGACGATTTCTTCGCCACGTATGCTCCGAAGGTGGAGAAGCACGAGTTCTATCTTGCGCCCACCGACAAGGCGGCAGAGGCCGCCAAGAAGGTGCAGGCTTCCTCTGCGCCGCATCCCGCGCGCTGCGTCATCGCCTCGCGCCAGGTCACCATCATCGCGGCAGAGCGCGAAGCGAGCCGCCTGAACTGCGACAAGATGAAGCTCGCGAAGGGTCGTGTCATGCTGTTCCAGAAGGAACTCTACATCGGCTGCGCCGATCGCCCCCTGAAGGTCATCGAAGTGCGTCCTGCGGGTAAGCACTCCATGTCGGGTAGGGATTTCGCCATGGGCATTCAGAACGTCAAGAGCGGCCTTATCACCTGGGAGGCTATCGATGGCTAAACTTTCCCCCGCCCGTCGCGCGGCGGTAGAGGTGTGCGCTACGGTGCGCCAGCGCCAGGCGTTTGCGTCCGATGTGCTTACGGCATATTTGCGCGATGCCAAGCTTTCCGCGTCCGACGCCGGCTTCGCGCGTGTGCTCGTGCTGGGCGTCGTGGCCACGTGGGGCACGCTCGACGAGGTCATCAATCGCTGCCTGAATACGCCGCGCGACGTGCAGGATGACGTGCGCGACGCGTTGCGCGTCAGCACGTACGAGGTCATCTTCCTGGGCAAAGACGCGCACGCCGTGGTCGACCAGGGCGTCGAGCTCGTTCGCCATGTGCAGCCCAAGGCTGCACGCTTGGCAAACGCCGTGCTGCGCAAGATCGTGCGTGCCAAGCTCGATTTTCCGTTTGCGAATCCGCATACCGACGACGCTGCGCTGGGACGCAAGCATGGCTTTCCCGCGTGGCTTGCCGAGCAGCTCATCGCCCAGCTGGGGCGTCATGGCGCCGACGTGTTCATGGAGGCTTCGAATCATCCCGCCCCCGTGTTCTTCGCCGTGCCGGGCCTGAAGGTCGACGAAGACCGCGTGAAGCGCACGTTTGCGCGTGAGGGCGTTACGCTCGAGAGCGTTACCGTTGCTTCGCATGCCGTTCCCGGGTGCTACCATGCGCCCAGCACGGCCGTTGCCGCACATGCCGCGCAGTACCTGTTCAGGGAAGGCGGCTTGCTCGTAAGCGATGCTGCTGCCCAGGTTATTGCGTCGCGCGTGCTGCCGGAACAGCCTGGTACGTTCCTGGAAATTGGTTCGGGCCGCGGTACGAAGACCATCCTCATCCAGGCGCATGCGCATCGCATGTGGGACAAGCAGATGCAGCTCACCGCCATCGACAACCATGGCTTCAAGGCCGATTTGCTGCGTAAGCGCGCCCAGCAGTTCGGTGTCGAGCTGGAAGGCGTGCGCACGCTCGATGCGCGCGATCTTTCCGCCCTGGGCAAGACGCTCTACGACGGTGTCTTCCTTGACGCCCCTTGCTCGGGTGTGGGCACGTTGCGTCGTCATCCCGAAATACGCTGGCGTCTGCGTCCCGCCGATGTGCGCGCCCTTGCCGAATTGCAGCTTCAGATGCTCACCGAGGCATCTACGCGCGTGAAGGTTGGGGGCCGCCTTGCCTACGCCACCTGCACGGTGCTGGCGCAGGAAAACGAGCAGGTCGTGAAGGCGTTCCTGGAGTCCGATCAGGGCAAGTGCTTCCGCCTGGTTCCCTGGGACTCCGAAGACGCCAACAAGGTACGTGGCCTGTTCTTTAAGAGTCCGCTTACCGCTGCTGGCACCGACGCTCACTTTGCCGCGCTGTTCATGCGCGTGCAGTAGCCGGCGCCAACAAACGTAACCTTAGCGAGTCCGTAGCGTCTGCTGCGGGCTCGTTTTTTATTTGCAGATCCGTCGGTCCAGCAATAAAAAACCGCCTGCGAGTTGGTCGCAGGCGGTTGCATGTGCTCTGTTTCGGGTTCCTACACCAGGCCGTCTTTCTTGTCGTGTTCCTGGGGTAGGTGCGCCTTTGCTTCGTCTACCTTGCGGATGGCAACGCGGCGGATCTTGCCGTTTACCGTCTTCGGGAGATCTTCCACGTAGTCGATGATGCGGGGGTACTTGTAGGGCGCCGTCTTGCGCTTTACCCACGTCTGCAGGTCCTTCGTAAGCTGGTCGGTTCCTTGGAAGCCGGGTGCCAGCACTACCGTGGCCTTCACGGCGAAGCCACGCAGCGGATCGGGTACGCCGGTAACGGCAACTTCGCGCACCGCTTCGTGTTCCAGCATGACGCTTTCGATCTCGAAGGGCCCGATGCGATAGCCACTGCTCTTGATGACGTCGTCGTTGCGGCCAACGTACCACAGGTAGCCATCTTCGTCTTCCCAAGCCGTGTCGCCCGTGTGATACCAGCCGTCGTGGATGGCCTCGGCGGTCTTTTCGGGGTTGCGATAGTACTCCATAAGGATGCCGTGGGTGTCTTCGTCGGCCTTGATGCAGATTTCACCCGTCTGGCCAGGGGCGCACTTCGTGTCGTCGGGGTTGTGCACCTCCATGACGTACTGCGGAACGGGGCGGCCCATGGAACCGGGGCGCGGCGTCATGCCACGCAGGTTAGCCACGGTAAGCGGCGTTTCCGTTTGGCCGAAGCCCTCGTAGATGGTAAGACCCGTGTGCTTCTTCCAGAACTCGAACAAGTCGGGGTTCAGCGCCTCGCCTGCCGTGGTGCAGTACGTGAGGCTGGAAAGGTCGTGATCGTCGATGCCGGCTTCCATGAACATGCGGTACATGGTGGGCGGGCAGCACAGCGTGGTTACCTGGTACTTCGCGATGAGATCTAGGATTTCGCTGGCATGGAAGCGGTCGAAGTCGTACGTGAGCACGCAGGCTTCCATGAGCCACTGGCCATAGTACTTGCCCCATACGGCCTTGCCCCAGCCGGTGTCGGCGATGGTGAAGTGCAGGCCGCCGTCGCTTACCACGTTGTGCCAATGCTTGGCGGTAACGGTATGTGCCACGGCATAGCCGCTGTTGTGCAGCACCATCTTCGGGTTGCCCGAGGTGCCGCTGGAAAAGTACATGAGCATGGGGTCGGCGGCGCTGGTTTCGCGGCGCTCGAATTCTTCGCTTGCCTCGCGTACGACGGTGTTGAAGTCGATCCAGCCTTCGCGCTGCACGCTCGTGGCGCAGATGCCCGTGGGGCCGGAAAGCGCGGCGCCGTAGCCCGCCGCCTGTACGTTTTCGGGTGACATAAGCCCGCCACCTGCGGCGTTCACCAGGAACTTAGCCTGCAGAGTGGGGCATTCGGGGTGCACGTTGTCTACGATCTGGGCGATATCGCCGCAGTTGGAGCAGATGATGGCCTTCACGTCGGCGCTCTGGATGCGGTACGTGAGGTCGTGCTCCTTCAGCATGAACGTAGCGGGAACCATAACGGCGCCCAGCTTGTGCAGGGCCGTGGCGATAAACCAGAACTGATAGTGGCGACGCACGATAACCATGACCATGTCGCCGCGGCCGATTCCCGCAGCGGCCAGTGCGTTAGCCGTCTTGTCGCTCCAGGTCTTCATGTCGCCGAACGTGAAGTGATGCTCCTCGCCTTCGGGGTTCGCCCAGATCATAGCGGGGCGTTCGGGTTCGGCTTGCGCGATATCGTCTACGACGTCGTATCCGAAGTTGAAGCTATCGGGGTAGTTGGCGCGGAAGCGCGTGAGCACGCCCGCTTCGTCGTAAGATTCCTCAACGAATCGCTGATGTATGTTTCGCATGTCTTCTTCCTTGTGTGATGCGGTTTCCCGCGTGATTGTTCGAGCAGATGAATGGCGTTGCGGCGCTACTCGCAGGGGAGTAACGCCTAGCTAATGCTCGAACCCGCGGGCTTCATCACGATGGCCATGAACACGCAATCTTCGCCCCCTGTGGCGATCATGCCATGTCCGCGGCCTGAATCGTAGAGGAGCGTGTCTCCTACCGACACTTCCTCGATGTGGTCTTCGTAGCGGAACTTCATGGAACCGCTGATGATGAAATCGAGCTCCTGACCTTTGTGGTAGGACAGGTGAATGGGCTGATCCTGCTGCTCTTCCAGGTAGGGGATGGTTACCAGGAAGGGCTCGCACAGCTTATCGCGCAAAAACGGCGCCTTGTGCAGATACTGGAAGCCTGCACGGCGGTTGATGGGCAGGCCGTCGCCCGCGCGCACCAGGGAGTAGCCGGAAAGGTGCGGGTTTTCGCCCGTGAGCAGCTCGATTACGTCGACGCCGAACTTTGCGGCGCACTTCGACAGGAACGTGAACGAGAGGTCTTCTTCACCCGATTCCTGAGCGGTGTATTCGGAAAGCGTGCGGCCGGTGCTTTCGGCCATTTCCTGCATGGAGAATCCCATGTCTTCGCGCAGGGCTTTAATTCGGTTCGCAACCTCTTGCGTGCTGACGTCCATGATTAGCTTTCCTCCTTTTCATCGCAATCGTTTATGCAGACTATACCTCTTTGGGCCTGTCGTTGCATGGTACTATACTCACATACTTTAGTGCGCGATAGTGATTATGAGGAAATCGGCCGCCACCTCCTTGCAATCTGCATCTTTCGTGCTTGAATGAATTGCATGGACACGCCCGAAGCAACATACCAACCCTCTTCGCCCTTGCCGCAATCCCTGCTCGAGCTGGGGCAAGTCGTGGTGGTGTGTGGCCATTATGGGGTGGGGAAGACGAACTTCGCCTTGAACTTCGCCGTCGATGCGGCGCGGGCTGGCAGGGAAGTCACGGTTGCCGATCTCGATGTCGTGAATCCCTATTTCCGCTCGTGCGAGTATGCCGATGTGCTCGAAGCTGCCGGGGTTGCGCTCATCGCCCCTACGTTTGGGGGCACGGCCCTCGATACGCCGGCTCTTTCGGGTCGCGTGTCTTCTGCCATCGAAGCCGCATATGCCGACGCGAACCGTCTGCTCATCCTGGACGTGGGTGGCGACGATGCGGGTGCCACGGCGCTCGGCCGCTTTTCGGCCGCGCTCAAGCGGGGTTCGTATGCCTTCCTGTACGTGGTGAACGCCATGCGCGAGGGTACGCCCGAGCCCGTCGATGCCGCTGCCATCCTGCCCGAAATCCAGGCTGCCTGTCGCCTTACGGCATCGGGCGTGGTGAACAACACGCATCTTTCTGCGGAAACGTCTCCCCAGGTGGTCGAACGCGGTCGCGTCTTTGCCGAAGAGGTTGGCCGTCAAGTTGGTCTGCCCGTGGTGGTGCATACAGTGCCGCTGGCCAGCGTTGCCTCGGGGTATCGCCCCGAAGGCGTTGTGCCGCTTCCTGGCGACTACGTGGTGCGCAAGTACGTTCGCACTCCGTGGGACGCTGAATAGTTGGTTACGTGCCCCGGGTTGCGCATCGGGGCTGAACATAGAAGGAGAAGCTTATGTCGCGAATTATCGTAGACGAGACGTTTTGCAAGGGGTGTGGCCTGTGCGTCGATGCGTGCCCTCTGGGCATTGTCGAGCTCGATACCGAGCGCATTAATGCAAAGGGATATCATCCTGCGCACCTGGTAGACGAGGAACGCTGCACCGCATGCTGCTCGTGCGCCACGATGTGCCCCGATGTGGCAATTACGGTCGAGAGGTTCTAGGTATGGCTGAGAAAGTACTTATGAAGGGCAACGAGGCCCTTGCCGCAGCCGCCGTGCGTGCGGGTTGCCGTTTCTACTTTGGTTACCCCATCACGCCCCAGACGGAAATCGCGGCGTACATGAGCAAGACGATGCCGAAGATCGGCGGCACGTTCCTGCAGGCCGAAAGCGAAGTTGCCGCCATCAACATGCTGTATGGCGCTTCTGCCGCTGGCGCGCGCTGCATGACGTCGTCCTCTTCGCCGGGCGTTTCCCTGAAGGCCGAGGGCATTTCCTACATGGCTGGTGCCGACCTTCCGGGCGTCATCATTAACGTCGAGCGTGGCGGCCCGGGTTTGGGCTCCATTCAGCCCTCTCAGCAGGACTATTGGCAGGCCACGCGCGCTATGGGCCATGGCGATTCGCGTCATATCGTGTTCGCTCCCTGCACCGTGCAGGAAATGGCCGACCTGGTCTACCTTGCCTTCGACAAGGCCGATGAATACCTCATGCCCGTGGTCATTTTGGCCGACGGTCTGCTGGGTCAGATGATGGAGCCCGTAGTGCTTCCGCCCGAAAAGACGGAACTCCCCGAAAAGCCGTGGGCTACCTGCGGTCATGGCGGCAAGCGCCCGCACAATGTGGCTAATTCGCTGTACCTGCAGCCCGACCAGCTGGAAGACAAGCTCATCGAACGCTACAAGCGCTACGAGAAGGTCGAGCAGACCGAGCAGCGCAGCGAGGGCTTCATGCTGGAAGATGCCGAATACGTGGTCGTGGCCTTTGGTGCCAGCGCTCGCATTGCCCGCACCGCTGTTACCAAGGCGCGCGCGGAAGGCATCAAGGTTGGTCTGCTTCGCCCCATCACGCTCTGGCCGTTCCCCAACGACGCCCTTGCCGCCACGGTTGACCAGGCCAAGGCCTATCTGTCGGTGGAAATGTCCATGGGCCAGATGGTCGATGACGTGCGCCTTGCCATCCACGACGCTCGTCCCGTTTCGTTCTTCGGCCGCACGGGCGGCATGATTCCTTCCCCCGCGGAAGTGCTCGATGCCATCCGCAAGATGGCCGAACAGGCAGGTGAATAGGTATGACGCAAGAAAAGAAAATCATGTTCCAGCGACCGAAGTCGCTGCTGCCCGTTCCGTTCCACTATTGTCCCGGCTGTCCGCATGGCATCGTGCATCGCCTGGTTGCGGAAGCTATGGACAAAATGGATCTCGAGGGCAAGGCCGTGGGCGTGGCGCCCGTTGGCTGCTCCGTTATGGCCTACGACTACTTCGGCTGCGACATGATTGAAGCTGCGCATGGTCGCGCTCCCGCGGTGGCTACCGCCGTGAAGCGCGTGCATCCCGGCAACCTGGTGTTCAGCTACCAGGGTGATGGCGACCTGGCCAGCATTGGCATGGCCGAAACGGTGCATGCCGCAACGCGTGGCGAGAATATCACGGTCATCTTCTACAACAACGCCATCTACGGCATGACGGGTGGCCAGATGGCTCCTACCAGCTTGCCGAACCAGATTACGCAGACGTCTCCCTATGGTCGCGACGTGAACACCGCGGGCTATCCCATTCGCGTGTGCGAGCTGCTGAAGGACCTCGACGGCGTTGCATATCTGGAACGCGTTACGGTCGATACGCCGGCTCACGTACGTAAGGCCAAGAAGGCCATCGAGAAGGCGTTTACCTATCAGATGGAGGGCCGCGGCTATACGCTCATCGAAATCGTGGGCACCTGCTCCACGAACTGGGGTCTTACGCCTCAGGAATCCTTCGAGTGGATGCGCGAGAACGTGCTGCCGTACTATCCGCTGGGCGTGTATAAGGACGTTGTCGCCGATGGCTACCCCAGCATTCGCGAGGCCGCCGCGGCACGCGCCGCGGAATGTCCCATCGCGCAGAAGGAGGCGTAATCCATGGCGAAGGATCTGAATATCATCCTGGCGGGCTTTGGTGGCCAGGGTCTGCTCTTCGCGGGCAAGATCATTGCCCAGGCGGGCCTTATCGAGGGTCGCGAGATTTCCTGGCTTCCCAGCTACGGCCCCGAAATGCGCGGCGGCACGGC
>JAILNP010000191.1:0-19729 GCA_024691475.1 Eggerthellaceae bacterium | reverse complement strand
CGCTCCCGTGTTGTCGTACATGATGCCGCCACTAGGCTCCATATCATCGACGACGATGAAGGGCGCGTTCGACCAGCGCTTCATGTACAAGTCATCCATCAGGCCGTTTTCATAGATGATCTTCGCCCAGGCAAGCGCGATGGCGGCGTCGGTACCAGGTCGCACGTTCAGCCAATAATCAGCCTCCTTGCCCACACCCGTAAGACGCGGGTCGATGATGATGAACGTATCGGCCTTCTGCGTTGCGTTCACCACGTTGCGGCAGCTATCATCGTAGTTCGAATATTCGATATTGCCACCCCACTCCACGTACACGCGGGGCTCTTCGCCACTGGTCATCCAGTTGCTACCGTACTCGTCGGTGCTCGACGTGGTAAGAAAACGCGGACCCTTGCAAATAGCCGAGGCCAAGTGCCCGTTGGGCGTTCCCAGGGCAATCTTCAGCGGCGCATACCCGCCCATCGACCACATGCGGCTCGTGCCATTCATGGTCATGAGCGACAAGCCGCCGTACTTTTCCTGGATCTCCAAAAATTTCTTGGCGCAAATGCCCATAGCCTCATCCCAGGAAATGCGCTCCCAACCAGGGTCTTCACCCTTCGGATTCGTGCGCTTCATAGGGTAGCGCACGCGATCGGGATGATAGCACGCCTGAATGGATGCCTGCGATTTGACGCAGCAGTTCCCGCGGCTGGGGAATGACGTTTGATCTCCCTCAACGCGAATCGCCTTACCATCTTGGACCGTCACCCACACGCCGCATTCCATCTTGCCACACGCTCGGCAAACCGTTCGTATTCGCTCGGTTTTGCCCACCGGCTCGGCACCTGCCCCATCGTCGGCTGCCGCCAACAGCGGAGCAGATAGCCCCGACACCGCGGCCAACCCGCCTAAGGCAGCTCCCGTCTTCAGGAAGCCTCGGCGCGATAGGGCATGCCGATTAAACGTATCGCCCATGTCGTTCCCTTCTCTCGTCCTTAACCCTCGCAAACGACTTCGCAGTCGGGCCATTGCCCGCACTACACGACACTGCGATCATGCGCTCGACGCGCGCGGATGAACATCTCCCCAAAACCGTGAAATGTCGGGAAGGGCCGAAATAGGGCTACCATCTTTCATGGTATTTTCCATTCCCCCTGGTGAAATGAAGAGCTAATCCCCATTGCATCCGTGAAAACAAAGGTGCGCTAGCCTACAATGACTACGGACGAGGGAGGACAATAGAATGGTCGAAGAGCTCAAAAAAGGGCTGGCGCAGCACATCCCCTTTGCATTCGCGCTTGGCTTCGGATTGCACGCAACATGGGTTTCCGACATGTTCTACCAATGGGCTCCCCTTACCGAGCCCCTGCGGCCCCACCCCCTTTCCTCCCTGTACCTCATAAGCATCATCACGCACACGCTGGCGCTTATTTGCCTGGCGGCAGTCAGCCACAAGAAGCCAGCGTGGCTCAAGCTTTTGAATTCAGCTCCGGGATTTGTGGGCATCGGCTTCGCAACATGCGGAGGCACGGCCCTCGTCATCTTGACGAACTTCCTTTCCTGGGATGCGGCGGTGTTCGCGCTGGGCGCCGTGCTCACCGGATTCGGAAGTGCGTGCGCACTTATGATGTGGGGATGCAAACTCGCCGAGCTGAACGGCAAGGCTATCGCGGGACTCTGCAGCGCTTATATGCTAAGCGCATTCCTGCATTTCGTTTTCTGCTCATTGCCGCCCTACCTAGCGGGCGCACTCATCAGCGCTCTCCCCTGCGCCAGCCTCGCTGTTGCGTGGAAGACCAACGCACGGCTTCGCATCAAAAACATCATCGCCGTCGACGCACCCACGAATGACGTCCCCACATGGCACCTCGAAACCATGGTCAAGCCCCTGCTCGCAGCCATACTATTCGGCATCGCATATGGCATCGTAAATGGCACCATGAGAACCCCCGGCGCATCAGACGACAACACCTTCATGTACACAGTTGTTCATTTTCTTGCCTGCGAGGCAACCCTGCTTGCCATGCTCGCGTATCTGAACGACCAGCGCAGCTCGATAGCCACCGAAGAGCGCTTCGCGATCGTGTACCGCTTCGCGCTTCTTCTCATGGCGGGAAGTCTGCTGACGACCCTGCTGTACGATTCGATGTACCTATCCGTACAGGTCATTATGCTCGTCGGATACAATTGCTTCCGCATCGTGCTCTGGACCATCCTCGCCAAGATCGCCAACACCCGCCAGGCTAACCCCACGTTCGTCTTCTGCTTGGGAGAAGCAGCCCTCACCACAGGCCTGGCAATCGGCACCTGCACAACGCAACTTTTACCCGCGTTCCAAGCCATTTCGCAATTCGATTTTCGGGTGGTTATCACCACCAGCATCGCCATATTGCTTGTCGTGTACCTATTCGTGCTCAACGAACGACAGATGCTTGCGATCGTAGGCCTACTGGGCCCCTCCGCGGCAAACCAACAGCGACAGAAGTTCCAAACACGCTGTACTTCCGTGGCAGAGCAATATGGTCTCTCCAAGCGCGAGAGCGAAGTCATGCGTCTCTTCGTGCGCGGACGTTCGGCTGCGCGCATCGCGGAGGACCTGTATATTTCGAAGGGAACGGTCACCACGCACTTGCGAAACATCTACCGCAAGACCGACGTGCATGGCAGGCAGGAGCTACTCGACCTGCTAGATAGCGACCTTCAGGAAGGCGAATAACCCCTACACGCAGGCCGATGCACCGCATGCGCGTTCGATGGACTCCAGGTACACACTGGGCTCAGCCAACGCCGTACGCACGCCGTTGCGCAGCTCAATGCGGCGCATCTTCAGCTGCAGCATCTCGGCGGGCTCCAATTCGATGGTCTCGAACCATGAAAATGCAAGGGCTCGACAGGCGGAGCCAACCACTTTCGCCAGCAATGTCCTATCGCGAGTCTGGCGTTTCTCCGCATCCACCTGCGTCATCTCGGAGCGATCGAGGCATGCGCGCGGCGGGAAGAGCCCATTGTCGAAGCCGCATACGACGACGCACGCAGCCGAAAGCGCAGCGGCGCGCTCAAGCGAGGCAACGACGACCGTACCGTTTGATGAGCAACTCGGAAATGCGAGGCGCATGCGGGCGCGCTTCGCCAAGGTGGCAGCATCATCACCATCGCACCATCCATCCTCAAACGGTGCCGTCAGTTTCCCCAGGAACGCAGGCAAGTCGCTATCCCCTACGGCCACGAAGTCGCAGATGACACGCAGGAGTTCCGTGCCATGAGCTCCTCGTACCAGAACCCGCAGCTCTTCCATAGAGGTCTCTGCCTGCGTAATACGCGAGACCGCAGAGTCGCTCTGACAAACAGATGTCATCTCCGACGCGTCAAGCGCTCGCAACGCCTCGTGCAATGAATATCCGCGCTCAAATGCCCACGCGCGCAGCTTGGCCATGGCGGTGCTGTTGCAAAGCCAATCGCCGAAGCCCAGCCAGCTACGCCAAGCAACGTCATCGGACGCATCGGCCAGCAAAAGCAGCGCCGTGTAAGCGCGCGAGCGAGCACATGAGTCAATCTTTCGGATATCCCCGGAGAGCACGCGCGCATCCCTTGCCACATCCGCTCGTATGCCCTGTTCACGCAGTGCGCGTGCCACATTACGCGCCCAGAGGGAATGCGGCGCCGCTACGCAAATATCGGCGGGGGCAACACCCGACGCAAGCGACTCGCGCACGAATGACACCACGCGTGACAGTTCCGCAGAGGGATTCGGAGCCTGAAGCACGAAGGGCATCTGCGAGCCCTCGCCACCCTTACCGTCTTGTGCGCCGATCAGAGCGTCGCACGCCGTCGCCGATGCTGCACAGGCATAACGCGACTCAAGCGCAACCTGTTTTGCGTACGCATTCGCCGAGAGAAACTCTTCCACGCCCGCAGCATAGGGATAGCTCTCAAATACCTGCACGCACAGCCGCGCATCATATGAAATGGCGATGCTCTGCCCTGCGATCAAATTCACAAGCGCCTGCGAAGCGCGAGAAAGCAGCTGATAATCGTCCACCAGCACGTGAGGGATGACAAACTGACCGCAAAGCCGGGAGTCCTCGCGCAGGCAACGCGTGACCAGGTTCGATAGCTCGGGCTCAATAATGCCCCCGGTAAATCCTAGGCTCTCCTTCAACGCCGAGAACACCATCTCCTCCTCGGTGGTAACAAGCCAGTCGGACTCCCAGTCGGAAAGCCGGGTCATTCCCTTGTAGAGGAACTTCAACATTTCGCGCAGGCGCTTGGGATTCACGCCTGTCACCTTCACGTCCTCAAGCAGAAAGTCGAACTCGAACGGAGCCAGAAGACGTGCCTTACGCCCCACGGCAGCGCTCACGCGTTCATTTTCCAAGAGTCGAAGGGCAAATTCACGCGGCGTTATCGCACAGACGCGACCAGCCCGTTCGCCCTTCGCATGAAGCATGCCCCGCATCGACCGCACCGCGTCGGGGCTGGCGCAAAACACGACGATATCGCCCGGTTCAGCCCCATCCGCAAGCAGAGCGCTGACGCGATTGACAAGAAACGTCGACTTACCCGATGCGGACGGCCCGGATACGGCGAAGGTTTCAGCCGTACTCGCAATTACTTGCTCGGGCAGCGGAGCGGGCATAGGCACGTACTCTTCTTCGGTGATCTTCGTCATGGTCTCTTCCACCTAGTTTCAAAATTTCGGTTCGGTTGCTTAGGATTCGGATTCGAGCTCGCGCTCCTTGGCGCTAGCGGCAGAGCGACCCGCTAGAGTGCCCAGCTTCAGGGCTCCACTCGGGCACGCATCCACGCATGCCATGCATCGAATGCATTTGTTCATGCCATTCCCCCGTTCGGGATGGCGGGGATTGATGCCTTCGGGACACGCGGCATAGCATCGCTCGCACGAGCCTGCATTCGCACGCTCAAGGCATTTGCCCGCATCAGCCACGGGAAGCAGAGTCTTGTTCCCCTTCGCCACCAGGCTCGTTAGCGCAGCGATGGGACACAACCAATGGCACCACTTCCTGAAGAAAACGACCTCCAAAAGCAGAAACGCCGGCGCAAGCAAGAGCCCCCACGAGGCATCGCCGAATCCGAATGCGCGAACGAGCAGGAACACCGTCGCGAACGTCAGGCCCACGGGGCAAACGAGGCACACCACGGGGAAGCCAAATACGAGCGCCGAAAGGAGACCGCCGCCCAGGACGATATGACGAGAATCAAACGTCTTATGAGCTTCCGCACACCCGCCCATTGATTCCTTAATGAGCTTCCGCTCCCGTTCCGTAAGCGCCGTTTGAGCACCCTTGCAAGCACGCGATTCACCACGTCCGCTGCCGCGACGAAACAGGCTCGAGAAACCTCGCAATGCGGGCACGGGGCATGCCCAGCCGCAGAAAACGCGACCGGCTACGAGAGCCACGACCACGAAAAGGATCAGCGAGAGTATGGCATGCAGGGCAAGCGCGTGGCTCGAAGCCATGGAAAGCAGCGCCCCAACGGGACACAATAGGGCAATTTCCTGCCAGCCAAACACCGAAGCGTTTCCCACCTCGAAGCGCAGCGCAAAGCAAACACCCACCGCAATAACGATTGCCAAGGGTATAAGGAATCTGATCTTCTGCCGGTTCACGTTCCCTCCCTACCCTTCCGGAACAACTACAATTGCGCGAGATGACGCATTTTCGGAAATGGAACCCTCTTTCAGGGAAACGCATACGCTTTCGCATGCGCCACATCCATTGCACGAATCGGCATTCACGACGGGGCGATTCTCGCCATCGAGGGAAATGGCCTCGTAGGGACACGCGTCGAAGCAAAAGCGACAGCCAATGAGCTGATACGCTAGGCACCAGTCACGATTGATGACGGCCTTTCCGATGATCACGTCTTCGGCGCGCGTGGGATCCGGAAGGGCGAGAGCGCCCGTAGGACACGCCGAAACACATAGCGGATTGCCCCCGTGCTCCTCGACGCAGAAATCGCAGTAATCGCTATCGAAATTCAAGGTTGGCATGCGCACGGAAAGCAACCCATCCTCCACATGCTGGGGAACGATAACCCCACGAGGACACGCTTCGTAGCACTTTTCGCAACGCAGGCAATTGGCGAGGATCCGAGAGTCATCCTGTCCTCCCGGAGGGCGGATTACGGCCCCCGACGGCACGATCCTCAACGCGCCCGCTGCGAAGAGCACGCCGGCGCCACATGCGCCAACCGCAAATGACCTGCGCGACATGCCCCCTACCGTATGTTCGTTATCTTTCATGCGCTTCCCATCTCAACGACGTCCTCACTCGTTCATAGACCGAACGGATCAGCAATTCGGCACCTAGGACAGAAGCCCCGCAAGAAAAGCCCTGTCAGACCACAGGAAGCCTTCGGTCAGGAAAGCCAAGCCGCGATACAGGTCGGTACGCGCAAACTTCTTCAAATCAGCCGTCATCATGGGAACCCAGGACACCAGATGACGCTGAAGGAATTCGAGCTGCTTCTTCACAATGCGCACGGCCTTGCGCTCATTGCCTTGCTTGAGCGCATCGATGGCCTGATTATTCAGGACACGCATGAAATCGAGCTCAAGGGCAATATGATCTTCGCCGTCGTGCCACTCTTCCGCCTTCACGAAACCAGCCGAGCGATACGCAGCCAAGACCTCCACGCGAGCCTCCTGCATGAGCAGTCGCTTTTCGCTCGTGTAGACGCTCTCGTTCAAATAGGCGGCGGTGAATGAATCAACCCCCTTCCCGAGAAAGCAATTGGCGTAGTCCACGGAAAGCTCGGTAACGGATTCGTCCCAAATATTGGAAAGGTAGGTCGCAATCAGGCGATACCCCTCTGCAGACAAGCAATCTTCGTCTTCCGCTGGGTAGAGCGTCTCGCACAGGTCATCAAGTGTTTCCTGATCAACCTCACGTGCGTAAAGCCTGCTGAGGAGCGAATACACGACACCACGTTCTTCGAATGCATCAATCATCTCCTGGACGTCGGCGTCTTTCCCTGTCGTTTGGGCCATGGTACTCTCCATCTCACTCCCCCTCCTTTGCAGCCGTTGACGCACTGGCCACCTTCTCCACTGCAGCCTTGCCAACTTCCGTTGTCTTCCACGCACCCTCCCAAACCATGGCGTCGCAACGTTCGAGCCTCTGCAAGAAACGAGACGCGTAATACCGGGGATTCTGCAACAGGGGGTCATCCATGAGCATGGCGTTCAATTTCGCCATGGCGATGCCTTCAGGCTCCATGCCGGCAAGGAGAATTCGCTGATAGACCGGGACGTATCGAGACTCTTCATCAAAGAGATGCCCAACGCGATCAGCCGATGATTCCGCCTCGAGCACAGCGGCACCATCATCGGTCAGTTCCCAAAATACGGGGCGATATCCAAGCGGCTTGTAATATTTCGCATCGTCGATGACGACAACTTCAGGAGCACGCGCCATCTTCGCGGAAAAGGGCGTACCATCCTCTTCGACCTTGACGATAGCCCCCGCCTCTTCGAGCAGTAGGCAGAGATTCGCCGAGACATATACCGAGTAGTCATACTCTTGCAAACGATCAACTTCGCCTCGAACGTCCGCAGCGCTACGACGCTCCCTCACAAACTTAAGGATGCCCAGCAGAACGCGACGACGCGTTGCGAAACGTTCGAACAGATCGGCAATGCGCTCCTGCGGATCTTTCGCAGCGTTAGCACGATCGGGTATGGAAATCTTCCCCACGGGCCTTGTGGGGGCCGGAGGAAGCGCGCCATCGACCTCGGCTTCCGCATCGTCGGTGAAGTCATCAGGAGCATCGAATGGATCGTATTCGCTCTGACGCTCCAGCCCATAATCAAACCTATACGCTGTCTCGTCCTGCATTTCTTCTCCCATCGTGAGCACGTACGCAACGCGCCCCGTTCCGTCCATCACAGGAGGAAGCGGGCTCGCGATACACGAAAACGCCCATTACCAGGCGTTTCTACGGGCGATAGTACGTATGAAAAGAAGCGAGGGTCAATACCATGTTTATATAGATTTCTTCATTTCCGCAGGTCATAGGCCTGCGCGAGGCCGAAACCACGCGAGCAGCGGAGCGGGTACCCCAAGGAGCCACCACGGTCGGGCGCGGTCGAGACAGATAACGCGAGCAACAAAAAAGCCCGCCGAAGCGGGCTTTCAAGTTCAGGGGAAGTTACGGGCGAACGATCTTCATGCCGCTCTGCACGGAACCGACGATAACGCCAATGCCGTAGTCGGCTGCATGGATCATCTGGCCACCGCCAATGTAGATGCCGCAGTGACCGGACTTTACCGCAACGTCGCCGGGGCTGGGGTTGCTCACTGCAGAGTAGCCCATCAGGCTGCTGGAGGTGAACACGCGCGCGTGACGACCGGTGATGCAGTAACTTACCAGACCCGAGCAGTCGTAGCTGGAGGGGCCAACGGCGCCCCATACATAGGGAGCGCCCAGGCACGAGTACGCACGGCTTACGGCATCGCTGCCGCCTTCGTACACGCCGCCCGAAGACGAACCAGAATCGTCGTCGTCATCATCGTCGTAAGAGCTAGAGCTACCGCCGCTGCTCGAACCGCCGCTCGAAGATTCGCTTGCGGCACCTTCTGCAGCGGAAGCCTCAACGACGGCCGCAGCAGCCGCGGCAGCGGCAGCTTCTTCGGCCGCACGCTTCTGCTCGACGAGCTCGGCGACTTCAGCGCTGAGGCTGTCGTAGTATGCCTGCATTTCGGCAACCGTAGCCTCGGCTTCGGCCTGCACCTGAGCAGCTTCCTCGGCCTTCTGGCGAGCGGTTTCGGCCTGCGCGGAGTATTCGTCCTTGGCCTCCTGCAGAACCTGACGTTCCGTCTTTACGTCCTCGACGAGCTGAGCGTCTTCTTCGTTCATATCGGAAAGCAGATCGAGACCCGTGGCAAAATCGGCAAACGTAGCCGCACCCGTGAGCACTTCCAGGAAGGTGCTGGAACCGTTGCGGTACATGGAGCGAGCACGCGTGCCCAGGCGCTCCTGAAGAGCGGAAATCTTTTCATTCTGCTCGTCGATCTTGACTTGCGCTTCATCGCGCTTCGTCTCGGCGTCCTCCTGCTCCTGGAGAGCAGTGGTGTAATCATCGGAAGCCTGATCCAGGCTTGCCTGCATAGCTTTAAGGGAAGCAAGCGCGGTATCGGCCTCGGCCTGCTTGTCGGTGATTTCATCGGCAAGCGCAAACGAGGGATTCGCAAGCGTCATAGCGCCAAGGGCGGCTGCTCCCGCAATGAACGAACGTCGAGGGAACGAGGTGATTTTAGTGTTCATGTATTCCCTGCCTACTTTAGTCGGTAGTACTTCGGCTTCAGCCATTTTAGGGTGACATTGAACAAAAGGCAACTAATGTGGAGACGAGCGAGACGAAATAGTGGCTGTTCGGAGGGGCAATTTTGTCGACTGGGTATACATCCACTAGATTCATTGGGGCTAATTCCGCCATGTCAACTAGATATTGTGGTCGTTGGATACTGGCACGGTATCATTCCGCAAATGAACCCGTTTTCCAAGCTCCACATTTCTGTGAAGATTCTACGCACGGCTTGCGCTGGAGCCCCTTTCGGGCAGAGCGAACCTCCCGACGACCAACGCCGCGCAAAGCGTCCGCAGAGAAGGCGCTCGTACCACTGCCCCGGGCGTGCCATTCCATGGCCTATTTTCCTTAAAACCTCCAATAAAGCGCTATACTGGATATACCAGCTCGGAAAGGAGTCGCCGCACACGTCATCACCCTGTGCCCGCCGCTCGTCCAGCTGTTTTTTATACCCCATATTTCTGAGAGGTGATTTTCATGGAGATTACCGTCACCGGCCGCAAGATGCCCATCACCGACGCTCTCAAGTCCTATGCGGAAGAGAAAATCGGCAATTCCATGAAGGTTATGGACATCGATCCGCTGATCGCGGAAGTTGTCCTGCACATGGAGCAGAACCCTGCTATCGCCTGCCCTGCCGCGTGCGAGGTAACCATGACCGCCAAGGGCCACATCATCCGCGTTGAAGAGCGCGAAGAAGACATGTACGCGGCAATCGACGTCGCCGCCGCCAAGGTCCTGCGCCAGCTGCGCAAGTTCAAGACGCGCGTAGTCGAGCACAAGACCCGCTCCAAGGCCGAGACCATCCGCACCACCGCCGAGGAAACCGACTTCGACGCCCTCATGGAAGAGCTCGCCGACGACGCCGTCGTACGCGAAAAGGACGTTGAGTTCCTGCCCCTCACGGAAGAGGAAGCGCTCGTGCAGATCGACCTGCTGGGCCACGACTTCTTCGGCTACATCGACCGCGACACTGACACCTTCCGCATCCTGTATCGCCGCGACAATGGCGGTTACGGCCTGCTGAAGCAGATCTAGCATCTCGCGCGCATAGCTAAACCAAGGGCGCCTGCTCCGCTGGAGCAGGCGCCCTTTTTATGCCCGGAATAGCTTGGCGGGAAAGGCTAAAACCCTATTTGGGCAAAATCGGCCTTGCCCGTGTAAAAAATTCGTCGTTCTGAACAATTTCGAGAGCAATAACTCGCTCATCGAAAAACGCCACCAGGCATTATGCGTACGAGACGTAGCACATACACGCAAAACAAGGTGTCAAACGGCAAAACAATGTTCAGAACGACGAAATTTTTACAATATGAGCATCGATTTTGCCCAATGCCCCAAACAGGCAGGAAATGGGAAGCCAGGTGACAGAAGGACCGTCCCTCTGTCACCCTCACACCCGCATGGCGTTACGGCGCGTTTCGATGAGGGAGAGCAGCTCTTGGCGCGTATGTACGCCCGTCTTCTCGTACACGTGACGCACGTGCGATTTCGACGTATTGAACGAAATGCCCAGGTCCTCGGCAATAAACTCGATGGTACGGCCCTTCGAGAGCAGCACGAGCACCTCGCGCTCGCGCTTCGAGAGATTGGTCGCGTCGGCAAGCTCCTCGCAGCTACGCATCCAAGAACCCTTGCCCGCCATGGCCGCGTCCTGCGCAAACGGGTCGAGCAGCGCCGAAAATCCCTGCGAGGTATCGCCGCCTGTCTTGGCGAACATGTCATCAAGCGCGCCCTCTTTGAGCACCACCATGGCCGTAGCGGCAAGCGCAAACAGCAGGGCAACCGAGGCAACGACCATCATATTAGTGGGGTCGCCGCTGGCCGTTTGGATTTCCATGGCAAGCACGTTTCCAACGGTCGTGCCCAGGGCAGACGCCCCACGCCCCCAGCCAAACACCTGCACGGCGGAAAGCTGCGTACGATCGGATACGTGCGAAAGAAGCACCCAGATGAACATGATGAACACGTTGTACACCACCGTGGGCAGCAGGCCATGGCCCTCTAGGTGTCCACCCGTCACGGGAATGACGAGCAAGCTGATGCTTGCCAGCAGGATGAGCGGATAATACAACCGCACAAGGTCGAATCGGGCGGACAGCACGCCGGAAATGATGAACACGACAATGGCCACAAGGCCAATGAGGAACATGGCGATGGACCCATCGTCGGAAACGGACGAAAGACCCACCGCAGAATGAGCGCCCCCGCTTGCAAAACTCGCGGCAAGCGAGAATACGAACGTCGCAAGGACGAGTCTGACCAAGAACCCATGAGGAAGGTGATGAGCGGGGCTTTCCGCGGACTTCTCCGCAACGCCACGTTGCCCGCTACCCGTAAACGAAAGGGTGAGCACGGCCGCAATGAGCGGCAGCAGCGTAAGAATGTCGAGGCCGAGCACGGCGGGCACGCCAACGCACACGAAGTAGATCATGGTGGCAAACAGGAACGACACCGACGTGAGCATGAGCGCCTTGCGCGCAGAGAGGCTCCCGTAAATCGTGCCGATGCGCAGCGCGATCAGCGCCGTGCCCACGCCCGTAAGCACGCAGCCAGCATGGTAGATGGGCCCTTCAGGATCGGACTGCAAACCATACGCAAGCGCAGCCGTGGCCAGAGACGCCAACAATGCCGCAAGCATGACGAAGCGGCGGCGCTCCAGCAATCGTTCGAAACGACGATGGAACACAGCCGCAAGCACCAGCGTCACCGTAAGCGCGATGGTGGACGATATGTACATGGAAAACTTGGGCACGAAGGAATCGACCCCCGCCCAAGCTTCCGGAACCTGGCTGCTATAGCACAGAAAGATCCATGCGTAATAGCAGCCAAGGGATAGATATTTCAAACTGGGCCACTGCTCTTCGACTTCGCGGGCAAGATCCCCCACGCCCCGCGATTCACGACCCTTGCTCTCCGTCTGCATAACCGCTTCTCCTCGCAAATACGTCCTCCCAAGACGTAAAACGCTACCTAGGATAGCCTACGGTTCCACCTTGTCCATTCTTGACTTTTTGCCGGACAAGTCCCTCAAGGGGAAGGTAATCGCATGTACGGGGCAGGCATCTGCGCACTTGCGACACTTCGTGCAATCGTGCATGGGTTGGGAATTCACGGCATCGTGCAAATCGATGCCCTCGGGGCATGCCTTCGCGCACGCGTCGCACTTCTGCCCCTTCGATTCCTTCAGGCACACCGACGCATCGCTCTTCGGACGGAACGTGCGATTGGCACGCGAAATGAGCGAGAGCAGCGCCCCCAGCGGGCAAAAGCGATGGCACCACGAGCGCAGCACCACTACCTCGATAATGAGCAGCGCGGGAAACACCACGAGCGACAGCGTCGTCTCGTTCAGCTGAAGCAGGCGCCACAACGCGATGATAGTGGCAAACGAAAGACCCACGGGGCAGATTAGGCAGAACACGGGGAACCCGAACACGGCCGTGGTAAGCAACGTGCCGCCGAGCACCCAGTTTCGCGAATCGTCCAACCCGCCGCGCTTGACGTTTGCGGGGAACAATTTCGAAAGCACGCCGCTCTTCCCCGAAGCCTTAGCGGAACCGTCCGCGTCCTCGCCGTGCGCCTCGACGCAGCGAGCAGCGCTCGCGCAGGCAGCACAGTCCGACTTCTCGGCATCGTCGGATTCGGTCTTCTCGATGGCCTGCGCCTCTGCCTTCGCATGACGCTTGTCGGCACCAAACAGGCGCTTCACCAGCGGAACGGGACAACCCCACGCGCAGAATGCGCGACCCAGGATAAGAGTGACCACCACGGTAATGGCAAGGGCGATGAGCGCCGGGGGCACGAACGTCTTGGAAGCGATAAGCGTCTCGAGCGCACCCAAGGGGCAAATGGCCGTGATGTCGTACAGGCCCCACTGAGATGGCGTGCCCACGCCCGTGTGGAACGCGAGGCCCACGCAGACGATGCCCAGCACGCACAGCACGCTTATCGTGCGCAGAACGGAGCTCTTCTTCATCGGACCACGTATCCTTCCACCTCAGATGCAGGGCGAACCACGATGCCGCGGCGCTTGCCGCCCGCAAACTGCCCATACACCAACGCCGGGCACACGTTCTCGCAGACGCCGCAGCCGTTGCACAGGTCGGCGTCCACCACGGGATGGCGCCCCGAATCGAGCGTGATGGCCTGGTACGGGCAGGCATTCACGCAGTCCTCGCACGACTGGCTATACGACAAGCACCTATCCGACTGAACTACGGCGATACCGATCTTCTCGGTCTCCTCGTTGAAGGGGACAATGGCGCCCGTTGCGCACACGCGCGCGCAGTCGTCGCAGAAATCGCAGATGCCGCGGTGAAAATCGAGCGTGGGCGTACGCGCGTTCAAAAAGCCATCTTCCACAGTCGCCAGGGTGATGGCGCCCGTATGGCATACGCTGCGACAGCGATCGCACTTCACGCAACGCGAGATGAACTGGGCCTCATCCTGCCCTCCCGGGGGACGCAGCAGCGAGCCGTCGCCCGCGAACGCGCGAGTAGCGCCACCAAGCGCACCCAGAGCCGCGGTGGCCCCCAGGAATCCGGCAAATGCCCTTCTGGTGACAGCCACGACTACACCGCCACCGCTTCGGGAAGCTCTTCGTCCATCCAGGCCGGATGCAGATCGCCCGCATCACCCTGAACCCCAGCAAGCTCGGCTGCGCCATCCAGGAACGCCGCCTCTTCTTCCAGATACCCACGCGTAATCAACGCAATGGCGCGGTAGAAGTCGGTCTGCGCATGCGTATCGACGGCGTCGCAGAAGCGCGGGAACCAGTTCTTCTGGTGATACAGGAAGAAGCCACGCTGCAGGGCCACGAGCTCGGCAAAGCGATCGTAGTCCCCCGCCTCGAGCACGCGCGCCGATTCTTCGGCCAGAAGCGCCGCGAACTGAAGCTCGAAGCTGATATGGTCTTCGGGAATGGTATTGCCCTCGGGAAGGTCGTAGCCAAACGTGCGATAGTACGACAGGGCCTTGTCGCGGGCATCCTGCATCAGGAGCCCATCGTCACTCGTAAACACGGATTCATACGGCGGCGCCGTGATCTTATCGTACTGGCCTGCGCCCAGAAACACGCGGGCGTAGTCGACGGCCAGATCCTGCCGTGTTCCCGAATCGCGATACTTCAAATAGTCGGCAATGCGGGCATATCCACGAGAAACCAGCGAGTCATCGCGCTCGAATTCGATGCGGGAAAGAGCCTCGATCTGCTCTTCGGTAAGCTCCTTGAAATACACGCTTGCCAGGAAGCCGCAGAACTCGGCACGCGCCTTGCACGCCTCAGCCAACTGCTTCGCATCTTGTACGTCCATGATTATCTCCTCATCTTGCGAAACGGGATGCCCCGCCGCGTTGAAACTCGCCGCCCGTCGCAGGGACTGCGACGGGGTGCCCGGATGCCATACGGTCTTGCAGCGAACCTGACATCCGGGACCGTTATACATGGGCTCGCGGGTTGGAGGGAGGAAGGGACCCCGCGAGCCCCGAATGCTGTTACTTACAGCGTGACGCCAAACAGCGCCATGAGCGCATCGCTACCGAGCCACATGAGGCAGCGGAATGCAATTGCGCCAACGCAGCCACATGCCAGTGCCAGGCCAGCGAAGGCAAGCGCGGATGCGGGCTTACGGGTGATGGCAACGCCGCATGCCAGCGGGGCAACGCCACCAACCAGGACCACGGCGCCCCAGAACAGCGGAGCCTGAGCGCCAGCGGAAACGCCGGAGACCATGCCGAACACGAGCGCGAACACCACGGCAAGCGCGCCGCCAAGCACGGTTTCCCAGCCAGCGAACACGAGGGCCTCTTCGGCCTCGCCGCGATAGGCGCAGAGCAGGGCCCACAGGGCGCAGCCAGCGGCAGCAGCCGTACCCAGGTAGCCCAGGGGCAGGCCAATGTTGTTCCATGCGAGCTGGGAGGACATCATGTAAGAGAAGCCGCACGAGAACGAGAACACCGGAGCCATGATGACGCCCAGGGCAGCGAACGCCTTACGAGCGCCTGCAGAAGCATCGCGCTTCCACAGCAGCACCAGGATGAGACCGATGAGCGCATCGATGCCCAAGAGCAGTGCCTCCAGGAAGATGCCCGGAGCGGGGTGAGCCAGAACGCCGAACATCCTATCGACGTGGGACAGGTGCGTTGCCGAAACGATGCCGCCCGCGATCAGGAGGACGATCGCGATGACGGCAGCCAGGGAGGTCGTCTTCTTTGCCATGCCCTTGAACTCGTCAATGCACGCGCATCCCAGCAGCCACGAACCAGTGCCCGCGATAGCGGTGAACAGAACGAGGGACCATTGGATTTCCATTACGCTCTCCTTCCTATTCGCCGTCTACCGGATACGCATCGGTACGCGGATATTCGGGCGCCTTGATGCGCGGATACCACGTGCCGACCATGTCGGTCATGATGTAGTGAGTTGCGGGATGATTGCCCACGTCCTGCAGCGTGTGGATCTGGTCGTCGGAGTACTTCGCGAGCTCCTTCGAAACATCGGAGTTCGGATCGTCCAGATCACCGTAGAAACGAGCGCCGGCAGCGCAGCTCTTCACGCAGGCAGGCAACTCGCCCTGGCTGGTCAGCTGGCCGCAGAGGGTGCACTTCTCAACGCACTTCTCTTCCTTGTTCCAGGCGCGCACGCCATAGGGGCAAGCCATCATGCAATACTTGCAGCCGATGCACTGCTCCTTGTTCACCAGCACGACGTTGGTCTTCGGGTCGCGGTAGCTGGCGCCCGTGGGACACACGTTCACGCAAGGAGCATCTTCGCACTGCTGGCACATGGTGGGCAGCGCGTAGCGCGTCATGTTGGGGTACTCGCCCACGGGGCCCACGGTCAGCACGCGCGACCAGCGCTCGCCCAGGGCCACGCCATTTTCCATCTTGCACGCCACTTCGCAGCTGAAGCAGCCGGTGCAGCGGTCAAGGTTAACGACAATGCAATTATGCGCCATAGTCAAACACATCCTCAGTGGTATCAGAGAACTCGGGCATCCAGGGCTCGAACTGCTCGGGTTCGGACCAGATGGACTTCAGGATCTCGTCATTGCTGGGCGACACCTTTACCTGGAAGCCACGCAGAATGTACGAGCCATATACCGGGTCATAGGGGGGATCGTTCTTCGTGAGCACGTTGATATTGCATGCACGATACGCCTGAGCCGGGTCATCGGAGTCAAGCAGCTCGGGCAGCCAGAAGCGCTCCTGGTAGAGAACGCCCTCGGGGATGGCCGTGGTGACGCGAGCCTTGCCATGCGTCTTGCCGCGACGGCTCTCGATGTTGACCCACTCGTTGTCGGTGATGCCGTACTTTTCGGCATCCTTGGGATTGATCCACATCTCGGGCACGGGATAGATCTCGCGCAGATACGGGATGTTGCGCAGCGTGCCATGGTGATACATGGGCAGACGGCCTTCCGTGAGCACCAGCGGGTACTCCGTGTCCGTAAGGGGCGATTCCGCAGGCTCGTGGTACACGGGCATGGGATCGTAATCAGCCGAAGCGGCGGGAAGCTCCAGATGCTCGGCTTCCTTGCAGTGGGCCCAAGGATAGCCCGTGCGGCCCAGAATGGTGTTGGACTCGCAATAGACCTCGATCTTCTTTGAGGGCGTGCCGAAGCCCTTGGGCTTACCGGTGCTCTCGTCGGTCTTCAGGTAGGTGTAGTACGTACGGTACTCGTCCGCCGTGCACCATTCGAAGACGCCCTTTTCGCAAGCCTCTTCCCAGGTCATCTTGTCGGCCAGTTTGAAGAGGTGCTGCTTCTGCTTCTCGTACTCGTTCTTGTAGAACGGCGTGGTCATGCACTCGTTGGCATCGAATGCCTTGGGGCAATGCGTGTTGCCCAGCTCGGCGCACTTCTGGACGATCTGCGTCCAGATGATGCCCTCTTCAACGGTCTCATACAGATGCGTAACAGCCTGACGCATGACGACCGTGTTGAGCTGCGGAATGGGGAGATTCGTCTCGAGCCATTCGGTGCAGGGAAGAATGAGGTCGGCACACAGCACGGAAAATGCCGTGGGATACATGTACACGTGCACGATGTAATCCAGATTCGGCACGATGTCGTCCAGGCAGGTGGAATTGCCGAGCACGACGTGCTTGTTGCCCGAACGCTCGATCCACATATGGATCTGGTAGGGGTCTCCGTCCTTCATGGCCTTGAACACCGAGGGGATGTGAGCCATATCCCAGCAGATGAGGCCCTTGTACTCGGTGTAACCGCAGCGCTTCATGACCTTGTCCTGCGTAAGCAAGCGCGGGGTGTTGCCCAGCTGGTCCTTCACAGGTGCGTTCGGGAACTTCTGAAGCATGGTGCCAGGCTTCTCCACGTTGCCCATGAGGAATTCCAGGGTAAGCGCGGCAAGGGCGTTCGCCTGGGTCTGGCCGGTCTGGTCGGCGTACACGCCCTGCATCAGGCTCGACTGGCCATTGGGGTCGGTGTAGATTTCCAGGGCCTTCTCGATCATCTTGGCATCAAGCCAGCAGACATCGGCGGCCTTCTCGAGCGTCCACTCCTCGCAGTTCTCCTTCAGCAGCTGGCCAGCGGTGCTGCACTTCATGCCATTGACCTCGTAGGTGCCAAAGAGTGCAGGCTGAACGCCTTCGGCCATGGGGAACTGAACGACCTCAGGTGCGTTGGTGGCAGGATTCCAGATAACGTAATCCTTGTCCGTGCCGTCCAGGCCCGCTTCGGTCGCCTTCAGCGTGAGGCGCGTGTTCGGGTTAATCAGATACGGCATGTTGGTCCAGGTGGTGCAGAAATCCTTGTCGTACTTCTCGTTCTCCAGGATCCAACGCGTCCACGCCAGGAACAGCGCAACGTCGGTACCAGGACGAATGGGCAGCCACACGTCGGCCTTCGCGGCATCGAGCGTGTAGCGGGGGTCTACGACGACCGTCTTCAGGCCCTGGGGACGATTGCGCAGCTCGGCGAGAGCGCGACCACCCGTGGCAGCCGAAGAGTTGCTGGGGTCGGTGCCCCACAGCACCAGCGACGTGACCTTGCTGTCGGTGAAGTAGTAATCCCAGCCGTTCGAGTCAGAGAACGACAGGTTGTTCGGCTTGCCAGCGCCATACGCAAGCAGCGATGCACCCATGCGGGGCAGGTAGCACTGCGAGCAGCCAGGCTCCCACACGTTCGGGGTGTTGATTGCCTCGCCAAAGCGCTTGATATTCGAAAAGTGCGGATTTCCGCCACCGCCGGTGGAAACGCTGATAGCTTCGCTACCATACTTGTCGGAAACCTCGTTGATCTTCGTGGCCACTTCGGTAAGGGCCTCGTCCCAGCTGATGCGCTCCCAAGTATTCTTACCACGCTCGCCCACACGACGCATGGGATACTTGTTGCGGTTCGGATGGTACAAGGCCTGGATGCCTGCCATACCCTTGGCGCATACGCCGCCCTGGCTCATGGGGCTCTCGGGGTTTCCCTCGATACGCACCACGCGGCCATCACGCACATGCGCCAGAACGGCGCACGATGCGATGCACGCACGACACGAGGTCTTGTAGATCTTCTCCTCCCCACTGGTAGCTGCTTTGGCGGGATCGGCTTCAACCAGACTGTCCTTCAGGCTGATTCCCAAACCAGCCACGGCGCCAAGCGCTACGGCGGATTTGCAGAATCCCCTGCGGGTGATTTTGGTTTCTCCCATATTCCTTCCTTCTCCCTATATCCTGTCTTTCCTCATCAATCCCAGCGCTATGCGCAAACCGGAATAGAATCAGCCATGTGAATGCCCTCTTCGGTGGTGCGCCAGGCGCCATCCCACACGATTCCGCCCACCGTTTCCAGCTTCGATACGAAATAGCCGGCAAACACGGTCTTGGGGGAATGCAGGGCCGGATGCCCCGAAAGGGCTGTCTCAATTGCAGGAAGGCCAACCGCCTCACGGCAGGTATCGAGCACAATGCGATACGCATCGGCGTAGCCTTCCGGCTCCTCCTCAATGAGCTGAGCGAAGCGAGCGCAGGGGTCGTACCGTTCAAGAGCGCGCAAACCCGCTTCCGACGTCACGAGCTCGTAGTCGTAGGCACGCGCGTCCTCTGCTTCGGGATCCACGCCCTCTTCGTAGATAGGGGTCGCATCAATCGCGCCCGCATCAATGAGAATGCGCAGCAGCATATGAGGTGTCTGCGTGCTCATGTTCATAACGGGCTCGTCGGCCAGGGCCACTTCCACTTCGCGATAGGAAACGGACTCGCGACATGCGTTCATGCACGCGCACATGGGCAGCGTGTTCGAACGGTTCAGGGAAAGATGGGAGCAAACCTCCGCAAACGCGACTTCGGGGTCGCTCGGGCAATCGAGCGCCTCCGTCATGATCTCTTCGTTGTTGTTTGCGTCAGGGCATTCCCCGTCTTGCGCCGCGCAAGACACGGCTTCTGCGGGGGCCACAGCGTGGTCC
>JAILNP010000187.1:0-4457 GCA_024691475.1 Eggerthellaceae bacterium | reverse complement strand
TTCAACCCCGAACAGGTAAGCGACTTCTACCCCACGCCCTCCACGGTGTCCACGTGCATTTACTATACGGGGCTCGATCCGCGCACCATGGAGCACGTCTATTGCGCCACGAGCCCTCACGAAAAGGCACTCCAACGCGCGCTCATTCAGTACCGCAACCCGAAGAATCACGCCCTCGTGCGCGAGGCGCTCGTGAAAGCGGGCCGCGAGGATCTTATTGGGTTCGACGCGAAATGCCTGGTACGGCCTGCGGGCGCAAAGGGACCGAGGGGCGGCAAGGGCGTGGGTGCGCAGCATGGCGGAAAGCCCGGGCAGGCAGGGCGTAGCCACGGCAAAGGCAAGGGTACGCAGGCCAAACGCGGTGGGTCGCGCCACGCAAACGGCTCGCGTGGCGAGCAGCGTTCGGGCAACACGCACACTGACAAGCGCACGTCGCGCAACACGAATACGAAACCAGGAGGCAAACCTCAAGGCAACCGCCGCAATGGCGGAGCTAACGGCGCAGGAAGGAAGCCAGCAGGCGCTGAAGCACGGCGCGGAGCAGGCCATCCGAAGAAACGGTAGTCGTGGGAACGGGTTCCTGCTGATAGTTGGGATGATGCCGCAAAAACACCCAGCGACAAATGAGCGTAATGGCCAGGCCGATGAGACCCACGGCCAAGAACGATGCGGCGATCTCGACTGCCGTCCAGTTTTGCTCGAAGGCGGCATAGGCGGTTGCCAGGACGAAGAAGCCCGAGATGACGCCCGTGATAACGGTGAACGCGCGAATGAGGATGAACTTCGCGCGATTGGGCGAATAGCGCCACGCAGCCACAAGGTAAATGACCGCCGCGACGACTGCCAGAATAATGAGAAGCGGAATGATCCGCGATAGACGTGCAACCATTCCGCTTCCTTTCTCTTATGCGGCCAGCATGCGCGTGGCCATGAACGCTTGACCTAGCTGAAGCTCACCTGGGGAGCAACATCGGCGCCAACGTTGGCGATGAAGCTCTGGCGCTTCGTGAAGCCCATAGGGCCCGCCACGAGCACGCCCGGAAACGTCTGGATGGCGTTATTGTACTTCATGACCGTGTCGTTGAAGCTCTGACGCATATAGCTGATCTTGTCTTCCGTCTCGGAAAGCTCCTGCTGCAGCGCAATGAAGTTCTGGTTTGCCTTCAGATCGGGATACGCTTCGCTCACGGCAAACAGGCTCTTCAGCGTATCGGAAAGCGCATTGCTCGCTTCCATCTTTTCCTCAGGCGAACTGGCATTCATGCATGCCGTGCGCGCTTCGGTAACCGCCTGCAGCGTCTTGCTCTCGTGCGCGGCATAGCCCTTCACGGTTTCCACCAGGTTCGGAATGAGATCGAGACGACGCTGGAGCTGGACGTCGATTTGAGCCCAGGCATTGTCGACGGCGTTGCGCAGCTTCACCAGGTTGTTGAACAGCCCGATAACGATGAGCACCAGAACAACGACAACGACCAGAATGATAATTGCCACCATGAGAGACCCTTCCCTCGAATTACATTGAAGCCATTTTAGCACGTGCCAACTGGGATGATACGGGAATCTAAAAGCGCTTGCTCAAAACGAGAATGCACGCTTCCAAAAGCCCCTGAAGACAAAGAAAAAGCGCCGCACCCCGAGGGACACGGCGCATGATGCGATATGCAGCTTCGCCTAGCGCTGCGGCAGGAGCGCTGCGCGGACCGGCGAGAACGACGTGGTGCGCGTCCAGTAGCCCTTCACCTGGGCGGCCGAGGAAAGCGCCGCAGCTGCCTGGTGGGACTCGCATACGGCAAAGGTACCCGAGCCACTGCCGCACAGCAGCACGTCGGTAACGCCCGGCGCCTGCGAAGCGAACTGGGCAATCTCGGCAAGTTCGGGAAGCAGCTTCTGCGCCGGAGCCTCCAAGTTATTGAACAGGGGAACCTGCGTGGCTTCCGTTGCCGCGCGCACAGCTTCCAGCTGAGCGGGTTCGGGATACACCGGGCTCTCGTCGAACGTACGGTACGCCTCCGCCGTGGACACGCCGCCTTCAGGACGGATAATGACCACGGAATCGCGACGCGGGGCCAGCGTAGCCACCGGCTCGTCGCCACGACCCTGCAGCAACATGCAGCCACCATGCAGGAAGAAGCGCACGTCGGCGCCCAGCTGCTGCGCCACATGAGCAACAGCCTCATGATCGGCGGGAATGCCCCACAGGTGAGCCGCGCCCAACAGTGCAGCCGCGGCGTCGGCGCTACCGCCACCCAGGCCCGTCTGATGCGGAATGTGCTTTTCGATGACCAGGCGAATGCATTCGTCCTCTTCGCGGCCCAGCTCCTGCGCCAGCGCATGCACCGCCTTGCACGCCAGGTTGTCCTGCGAGGGAATGTCGAGCGGCTCGATGCCCTCACGCCAGATGACCGTAGCCTCGACCTGCAAACCACTGCCCGCATCTACGTCAACCTCCACTTCGCGCAACGGCTGAGCGGCATCGCAGGGTTCCAGCAGCGTAACGTGCTCGCCCGCACCCACATGCGTCATACGCACGCCATCGTGCATGGACAGTGCATGCATAACCGTAAGCGCATTGTGGTATCCGTCTTCCTGGCGTTCGCCAATGCCCAGGTAGAGGTTCACTTTCGCGGGAGCGATGAGGTTGATGGTCTTCACGGTAATCCTTCGTTCGTAGTCGGGTTACTTGGTTGTTGGTTCACTATTCGCGGCAGCCGCTTCGGCCTTCGCCGCCTTACGCGCAGAACGCCGTGCGGAAAAGAAATCCTTCAGCAGCTTGGAGCATTCCTCTTCGCATACGCCCGCCGTAACGGGAAACGCATGGTTCAAGCGCTCGTCCTCGTTGATGCGATACAGCGTACCCAGCGCACCGGCCTTCGGGTCGCTTGCGCCATACACGCACCGCGCAATGCGCGCCTGATGCATAAGGCCCGCGCACATGATGCACGGCTCAAGCGTAACGTACACCGTGCAGTCGGAAAGACGCCACGCTTCCAGTTCGCGCGAAGCCTGCAGCATGGCCAGGAATTCGGCATGCCCCGAGGGGTCCATATCACGTTCGCGCCGGTTGCACGCCTGCGCGATAACGCACGGTTCCGCAAGCGGCTTGCGCGTACCCTTGTCGATGGGATGGTACACGACCACCGCACCGATGGGCACCTCGCCCGCTGCGCCCGCCAAACGCGCCTGCTCCAGGGCAAGCTGCATGTATTCGATATCGCGTTCTTCCATAACGTTCAGAATTATATGGTAAGCTAACGCGAGCGGTATGCGCATTCGCGCATGTCCATCGAATACGGAGGAATGGCCGAGTGGTTTAAGGCGGCAGTCTTGAAAACTGTTGAGCTGAAAGGTTCCGTGGGTTCGAATCCTACTTCCTCCGCCACGAATGTCGATCAGGTTCAGAAATGGACCTGATTTTTTATTTCATCCCCCGCATCTACCCCCGTCCGCCTTGCAGGGCACTCGCTACGCTACTCGCATGGTTTAGGCCCTTGACGGGCCTAAACCTACGCTCGTGCGCTGCGCTGTTCATCAGTTTTTACTTCGCGCTTTGCTGAGCAAAGCGCTGATTGCATTGGTGTTCACAGTGTCCCTGCTAGACGGATGGGGGTAGATGCAGCAACTGGGATCAGACCCCTTCCCTGTTAGCGTGCAGGGCGGAGGAAGTGGGATTCGAGCCAGTGGGCTCCCCCTTCCAGCTTTCAATACTGCGCTGGTGAACGGAGACGGAGCATTCTTCCTCGCAAGCTTTCTGGGGCAGTTTCAAGACGCCTGGGTGAAGCCGTTCTAAGTACTCGACGTATCGCGGGCTTTCGCGAATCGCCGAAAAGACACCTGGGAGCATACGTGATGCTTAAGTGTCGTTCGAAGCGAGTAGGAAAATTGCTGGTCAAGGCGGTGGGAGTAGGAGTATCCTCGGTGGGGAGAGAGTTAGACATACCAAACTGAATGGACCTACACTATGTTCGTACACGAATACGGAAACCCAAACGACCCCACCGTTATCCTGCTGGCACCCATGATGATGTCGGGAGAAGACATCTACCGCATGATGAGCCCCCACTTCGCGAACTCCTACCACATCATCGCGCCCGACCAGGGAGGTCACGGCGATGCTGGCGCATACGTAAGCGCCGATGACGAATGCGCACAGCTGAAGCACTACCTGGTAAAACAGGGCATAACCGATATCGAGCTGGTGTACGGCTCCTCGCTGGGCGTTGCCGTTGGCTGGCGCCTCTTCTTGGACAGCACCTTCACCATCCATCACGCCTGGTTCGATGGCGTGCTCTTCCGCGAAAGCGCGCCCTTCTTCGAGTTCGCCTTCAAAACCATGTTCAAACAGAAGAAGCGCTCTCTTTCCAAGCATTCCGTCGAAGCCTCGAAGGGACTCGAAGACAAATACGGACACGAACGCGCCGTGATGATGACCAGGAACTTCAACCACATCACCGAAAGCG
>JAILNP010000136.1:0-17724 GCA_024691475.1 Eggerthellaceae bacterium | reverse complement strand
CTCTTCAGGTTTGCGAGCGTGTCGCCGGGCTGGCAAGCGGGATTCGGGACGACGTTGAAGTTGCTGGAATTCGAAGCGTTGGGTAGTGCCATGTTGACCCTCCTTTTCCGGCTTGTGGCCGGTATCTCGTAACTGGCATACACAAACTAGCACGTGCGGTATGGCATCCGCATGGCACCAGCATACTCGTCAATCATCCGTCATGTAACGTGAAAATGAGGAAGTTAACTGGGCCGACACGGAATGAAGTAAGTTCGCGGGTCGTTTGTCGTAAGGGTGACATTCTGCGTGCCGCGGGTGCGTGCGTGGGCGGAGTGCGATAATGCGAGGGTACGACAAAAAACCGCAGGGCATAGCGAAAGGAGCTTCATGGAGCGCAAGAACGCATGGAAGGCGTATTCCGAAGAAGACCTGGTCAAGGTAATGAACCTTGCCAATTCGTATATTGATTTCATCAGCTCGTGCAAGACCGAGCGCGAGTGCGCGGCATACGTGATGGAAACGGCGCGTGCCGCAGGCTATCGTAGCCTCGAAGAGGTGCGCGCTGCGGGTCAGGCGCTCAAGCCGGGCGACCGCGTGTACGCGAGCAACTACGACAAGTCGGTCATGCTGGTTCAAATTGGCAAGAAGCCGCTGGAAGAGGGCTTCAACATTCTGGGTGCGCATATCGACTCGCCCCGTTTGGATGTGAAGCAGAACCCCCTGTACGAGCAGAACGATTTCGCTTTGCTCGACACGCATTACTATGGCGGCGTGAAGAAGTACCAGTGGGTTACGGTGCCCCTGGCCATTCACGGTGTCGTGGTGAAGAAGGACGGCACGAAGGCGCAGGTCAATGTGGGCGAAGATGCGGCCGATCCCGCCTTCTGCGTAACCGACCTGCTCATTCATCTGGGCGCCGACCAGCTGAAGAAGGATGGCGGCCACGTGGTCGAGGGCGAAGACCTTGACGTGCTGGTTGGCGGACGTCCGCTCGTGGTGTCCGAGGAAGACGCGAAGGCCGCGCCCAAGGGTTCGGTGGAGGCCATGGCGGCAAAGGAGCCGGTCAAGGCTGCTATCGTGAAGCTCTTCCGCGAAAAGTACGGCTTCGATGAAGAGGACCTGCTTTCCGCCGAGCTCGAAGTTGTTCCCGCAGGTCGTGCGCGTAGCTGCGGCTTCGACGAGAGCATGGTGCTGGGCTATGGCCAGGACGACCGCGTATGCAGCTACCCGAGCCTCATCGCGCAGCTCCAGGCGGGCGATTTGGATCGCACGGCCATCTGCCTGCTGGTGGACAAGGAAGAGATCGGCAGCGTGGGTGCCACGGGCATGACGAGTATGTTCTTCGAGAACACCGTGGCCGAGATCATGGCGCTTACCGGCGAAGAGGGCGATCTGCCCCTGCGTCGCGCGCTGGCTGCCTCCAACATGCTGTCGAGCGACGTGAGCGCTGGCATCGACCCGCTGTACGCGAACGCCTTCGACGTGAAGAATGCGGGCATGCTTGGTCATGGCCTGGTGTTCAACAAGTACACGGGCGCTCGCGGCAAGAGCGGCAGCAACGATGCGAACGCCGAGTACATGGGTAAGATTCGCGGCATCATGGATGCTGGCAACGTGACGTTCCACACGTGCGAGCTGGGCAAGGTCGATCAGGGCGGTGGCGGCACCATCGCATACATCCTGGCGAAGTACGGTATGAACGTCATCGACTGCGGCGTGCCCGTACTTTCCATGCATGCCCCGTGGGAGGTTACGAACAAGGCCGATATTTACGAGGCGCTGAAGGGCTACTCCGCATTCCTGCAGTACGCGTAGCCGCTGCTTCCATCTGCCATCTTGTGCCCTGGTTCGCTTGTGCGGGTCAGGGCATTTTTGCGTCCGGTTGCCCGCTGCAAGAATCGCGCGACGATTGCGCAACGATTCCGTTCAATTTTTCGCGGTTCTTTTTCCCACGCGCTGCGACTGCCGTTCCTCATCTTTGGCGTAGGAGGAAAGGAGGGTGCGTGAAGCGAAGGGGAATGCTTGCGTTGTCGCTGCTGTTTGGCGTGGTATGCGCCTTGTCCGTCATGGCGTATCTGAGCATGGTGAAGGGCCAGGTCGACGATGCTCGCGCCGAAGCCATGACGCGTTACGGAGGCGACCAAGTGGAAGTCTGCGTGGCAACGCGCGATATTGCTCCGGGCGAGAAGCTCGATGCGTCCAATGCCGAGGTGCGGCCGTGGCTTGTCGATTTGCTGCCGGAAGGCGCCGTGGGTTCCCTTGCCGCCAAGGATGGCATGCGCCTTACATCTTCCATTGGCAAAGGGGAGGTGGTAACCGAGCAGCGCTTTTCGGGGTCGTCGGATTCTCTGGTGGTTCCTGCGGGGTATCAGGCCGTTGGCTTGGAAGTGGAAAGCGCGCAGGCGGTTGGCGGAGCGCTGAGCGTTGGCAACAACATCGACGTGTACGCCGTTTCCGCTTCGGGAGTGTCATGCATCGCGCGCGGCGTGTCGGTGCTTGCTTGTGGCTCGGGCTCTGGGTCGCGGTCATGGGTGACGCTGGCCGTGGCTGACGAAGGCGTTCAGGAAATGATTGCTGCAACCCAATCCGCCTCCCTTTACCTTACCCTGCCCGGTTCGTCGTATGAGGGGAGCTCGCATGGAGCCTAGGGTCGTCTTTTGCATGGATGAAGCATGCTTTGCCCATCCCGAAATGATGGGGCTGGGCGGCGAGCGCTTTGCGTCGCAGCCGTGGTTGAAGGTCTTCGTCGATGCACAGCAGGCACGCGATTTTGCCCGTGCGCATGCGGCGGATTGTTCCTACTGGATCGCGGGGAGCGACTCCGTCGATGCCATCAACCTGGCAGCTGCCTTGAAGCGCGATGGTGCTTCCACGGTGGCACTCGTTTCGTTTTCTGCGAGCGGATCGCTCTACAGCCGAGCACGTGCTGCGGGCGTTACCGGCGTCATGGATGGGCCCTCTTTAGCGCGCATCTACGCCCAATGTAAGGCCCGTTTTGGGTCTGGCGTGCGCGAGTGCCCAGGCGATGCAAAACCCCAGCGCAAGCCCGCTCACGCGGCTCCAGAGTGCTTGGGGAAGGATGTTTTTGCTGGGGGAGGAGGTACCCCGTCATCTGGGGATATGCCACCCACAGCGAAAAACGGGGATTTTGGGGCGAAAACTGCGTCCGAGAAGGGCTCTCCGAAAAATGTGAGCGCAGCGGAAGCGTTTCGTTCCGCGTTTGAAGTAATACCTGGCTCTAAGGCGCAAACTGCCCAGGTCGCGCGAGCTGGTTTCATGCTTGGCGTCGTGGGGGCGGGAGGGGGCATGGGAAAGAGCACCGTTTCGGTTCTCTGCGCGCTTCTTTCTGCTCGGATGGGCTATCGAACGGTGCTGGTTGATGCTGATTTGCAGTGCGGTGATGCTCACTTCCTGCTGGGGGTCAAGGACCCTATGCGCATCGACGATGCCATAGCCCATGCGGGCAAGCTCGATGGGCTTCGCACCGATGGCGGCGCGCCTGCGCTGCTCGCGGCTCCGCTGCGCCTAGAGCATGCGGAAGAGGTGGAGCCTGCGATGGTCGATTTGCTGCAGGCGCTTCGCAAGCGTTTTGATGTGGTGGTCGTAAACACGGCGCCTGCCTGGGATACGTTGCATATGCGTGTCATCGCACTTTCGTCTGCGGTGTTCTTCGTCCTCGACCAGCGTCCTACGGCCATCCGGTTGTGCCGTCATGCGCTCGAGCTGTGCTCGCGCTGCGGTGTTGCCACCAGGTCGGTGAAGTTCCTGGTAAATCGTTGTTCTCGCTCTTCGTTGTTTAGCTCTATCGACGTCTCGTGCGCGCTTTCCGGTGCGCATGTCCTTGAAGTGGCCGATGGCGGCAGGGAGGTCGGCGAGGTTATGGGCTCGGGCCAGGCGGCCGATCTGGTGGATGCGGGTAATCCTGCATGCCGCAGCCTGGAAGCGGCGCTTCGCGAAACGTTGCCGCATGGTTCAAACGCCGCGAATTCCGACATTACCGATCCGAAGAGGAAACGTGTTCGCCTTTTGGATGGCCTAAGGAGGCGGGCGGCATGTCTTTGATGGATATGGTCCGCCAGGCGGGCAACGAAAGCGTCCGATCTGGGCGGGAGGACGAGGCGGCTTCTTTTGAGCAGCTGAAGCGCAGGGTGCGCGAGATATTGCCGTCGCATGTGGTGGCGCGCATGGGCCGTGATAATCCCACGCGCGCCGAAAACGAGGTGCGACGGGCTTGCCAGCAGGTGTTCGAGGCGAACCCGTGGCTTGCCGCGGATGCGGCTGCGCGAGAGCGGCTCATGGGATCGCTCATCGATTCCCTGTTCGGTCTGGGCCCGCTCGAGCCCTATCTGGAGGATGAGACGGTAACGGAAATTATGGTGAATGGATGCTCCTCGCTGTTCATTGAGCGCTCGGGAACGTTGGAGGCGTGTGGAACTCCCTTTTCCAGCGACGATGAGGTGCGCGTGCTGATCGATCGAATTCTGGGGCCGCTTGGGCGCCGCATCGATGAGGCTTCGCCCATGGTAAATGCGCGTCTTGCTTCGGGGCATCGCGTACATGCGGTGATTCCTCCCATTGCAATCGATGGGCCTACGCTGACCATCCGCAAGTTTCGTACGCACGTCATGACGATGGCGGATATGCAGCAGAGCGGCTCCCTGGAACCTTCCGTGCGTCGTTTCCTGCGAATGTGCGTTGCCCAGCGCAAGAACATTGCCGTTTCGGGTGGAACGGGAAGTGGGAAGACTACGCTGCTCAATGCGCTGTCTTGCGAAATCTCCAAGGGGGAGCGCATTGTGACGATTGAGGACTCTGCCGAATTGCGCTTTCTGGAACATCCGCACGTCGTGCGCCTGGAGGCGCGACCGGAAAGCATCGAGGGGACGGGGCTCGTATCCATTCGCGATTTGGTCATCAATGCGCTGCGCATGCGTCCCGATCGCATCATTGTGGGTGAATGCCGTGGTGGTGAGGCGCTCGATATGCTGCAGGCCATGAATACGGGGCACGATGGCTCGTTGACTACGCTGCATGCCAATTCTCCTGTCGATTGCATTTCGCGCCTTACGACCATGGTGCGCTATGCGGTCGAGTTACCCGTGGAGGTTATTGAATCGCAGATTGCAAGCGCAATTGACTATATCGTGCAGGTTGCGCGTAGCGCGGATGGGCGGCGCTTCCTGTGTTCGGTAAGTCGGGTGGGGCCGAGGCCCAACGGTGCGGGCTGCCTCGTTTCTCCAGTGTATACGCGTTCTTCTCCCGATACGGATGGCGTGTGGGTTGGCCAGGAGAATGCGCCTGCTAAGCAGGGGAGGGCCGCGTAATGGGCGAGAGGGAGTTGCTGGCGGCGCTTGCGGTTCTCAGTGCCGGAGCTTGTGGCGTAGCGGCATGCTGGGTTGTGTTTGGGTTTGCGCGCGTGCGCATACGCTCGGGTCGCGTGCAGCGCACATCGGGTACGGGGTCGCCTTTGCGGCGCGTCTTGCGTAATGGCGTTGGCCTGCTTGGCTCGTTATCTGCTTCCGCGTTGCGTATTGGGCCATTTCGAGCGGGATGTGCGGAATGCGTTCGCGCGCTTGCGACGCGCGGATACGAGGCGTCTACCGAAAGCCTTGCTTCAATGGTGCTTGCGCTGGGTATTGCCTGCCTTGCGGGCGGTGCTGTCCTGGGTTCTGCGATCGGGGGTTTGCTTGCGTTTCTTTCCGGTTGGTATGTGGCGTGCTCAGCTGCATCGCATGTGCTTTCGCAGCGTCGTGAGGCGGCCCGTGATGCATTGCCCGACGCGCTGCGGACCATGGCATCGTGCTTCGGCGTGGGGTTTACGCTGTCGCAAACGTTCCACGAGCTTGAAAGCTCGGCGCCGGAGCCTCTGAACGAAGTGTTCGGCCAGGCCAGGATGGAACTTGCAGCTGGGTCGACCGTGGCGGAAGCGCTCGATGGCATGGGCGCGTGCTGCGAAGCTCCTTCCGAGCTGGCGTTTTTGGCGGTTGCCTTACGGGTGCAGCATCAGGCAGGCGGTAGCTTGCAGCATGTGCTGGAGGCGGCGCGCGAATCGCTGGAGAACGAGATTGAGATTCGACGATCGTTGCGGGTGCATACCGCCCAGGCGCGCTTGTCGGCGCGCGTCGTGGTGGGCGTTACTCTGGGGCTTCTTGCTGCATTGTCCCTGCTTTCGCGCGACTTTCTTGCGCCGTTCTTCGCGTCGCCGCTTGGCTTCGCCATGCTCATAGTGGCTGTGATTATGCAGCTTGCGGGCATCTTCGCCGTGCGTCGGATTCTTGCGGTGGAGGTGACGTGATGGCTGAAATGGTTGCCTGGGGCATCGCCTGCGTTTCCTCGGCACTTTCGGGGGCGTGCAGTGCATACATGCTGGCTGGGGTGTATGTCAGGCGGGCTTCTCGCCGAACGGTGCTTGCGCATGCGGCAAGCGTGCCCCCTTCGTTTTCCGCGCGCTATGCATCGGGGTTGGATGCCCTGCTTATTCGGGGTGCAATCCGTCTCTCCCATTCGGGAGGCACAACATTCGAACGCCATCCCATCGCGCGGTGGGGAATGGGTTCGCTGCGTAGCTTGTCATTGCATGCGGGGCTTTCATCGCAGGTGAATGAAGAGGGGCTTTGCCGGGTGCGCTTGGAAGCGACGGCTGCATGCGGCATCGTGGCTTGTTTGCTGGGGTCCCTTCTTTCTCCCGAACTTGCGGTGGTCGGGTTGCTTGCCGGCATTGTCTTCGGCTGGCGTCTTTTGAACCGTGCGCTTCGGCACGAGGGCGTTTTGCGCACGCGAGCGCTTGAGCGGGGGCTATCCCAGACGCTTGAGGTTATTTGCCTGGGGCTTCGTAGTGGCATGACGTTCGACAGGGCGCTTCAGCTGTACTGCACGTGCTTTGGCGGCGTGTTCGCCGACGAGCTCTCGCTTGCGCGCGCCGAATGGTCGTCGGGCATGAGAACCCGCGAAGAGGCTTTGCGCTTGCTTGCCGAGTCGTATGGCTCTGCGCTGTTTGCGCGTGTGGTGGACAGTGTCGTTCGGTCGCTTCGCTTTGGTTCCCCTCTTGCCGACTCCCTTGAACAATTGGCAGCCGAGGCCAGGCGCGTGCGTCGATGCGCGATAGAGGAGGTGGTTATGAAAGCGCCGGTCAAGATGATGATTCCCGTAGGAACGCTTATCTTGCCGTCGATGCTGCTGCTGGTGCTTGGCCCTATTTTGCTTGACGTGATCTAGTGCGCGAGATGTGCGCAAAGAAAGGAAACGAGAATGAAAAACGTGGTTTGCGTTGTAGAGCGAGGGGCGGCAAGGGCGCTCCATCGCATGGCTTCCTACATGTATGGGCTGGCTGCCCGTTTGGCGAAGGACTGCAAGGGGCAGGGCACGACTGAGTATGCCATCCTCGTTGGGGTGCTTGTCGTGATTGCGATTATCGCCATCACGCTGTTCAAGCCGAAGATTCAGGAGCTGTGGGATGCGATTGCGAGCGGCATCAACGGCCTGTAGGCGTCTACGCGAAACGCGTGGACAGTCAACGGTTGAATTCGCGGTGGTTATGGCAGCATTGCTGTGCATTGCGATTGGCTTGGGTGCTTTGTGGCATGTGATGAGAGATGGCCTGTTCGTGAGCCATGCCATTACGTCTGCCTCGCATAATCTTTCCGGTGCGCCAGGGTCGTGGCTCGATGTGTTCGCGTACTGAGCGTGGGCAATCCACGGTGGAAGCGGCCTTTCTTCTGCCTGTCCTGTTCGTGCTCATGCTCATGCTGCTGCAGCCGGGAATCATCCTGTACGACCGTTTGGTTATGCGCTCGGCCGCAGCGGAGGGGTGCAGGTTGGCGGCCACGATGTGCCAGGAAAGCGCCTTCGACGAGAGCGTGTGCTGTGATGTGGTTAAGCGTCGGCTTGGGGCTGTTCCTCCCAACGATTTGTTTCATATGCACGAAGGAACGTGCGCGTGGGATGTGCACATCGAAGGTGATGCGTCGAGCGACCGCGTGACGGTGACGATACGCAATCGCGTTCGGCTTGTTCCCCTCCTTGATGCTGCGGGCGTGTTGTTAGGCATTGCCCCTGATGGCTGTTTGGACATAAACGTTTCGGAAACGTGCGTTGCGCGCCCCGATTGGTTTGGCGGTTATGCGGATCCCTGGGAATACGAAAGGAAGTGACATGATGCGTGACGGGGCGAGCGGTGCCTGCAAGCGACCGTTCTTTTGCGATGACGGCGGTTTTTCGACGCTCGGCATGGCCCTTGCGCTTCTCATAACCATTTCGTTGGTGCTTACGTCCGCTCAGGTCTATCGCCTGTATTCCCTATCGGCGGAAACGCAGAACGTGGCTGACGCATGTGCGCTTGCCGCGGAAAACCAGGTCGCCACGTTCTATACCGCCGCCCAGATATGCGATGCCGTTGTTCTTTCGCTCACGCTTACGAGCGTCGCCGCCTCGGGAGCGGGGTTGGTTGCCTTGTGCGTCCCCAGCGCGCAGGAAGTGGGGAGCAAACTCATCGAGGTGGGCGAGAGGGTCATTCGCGCACGTGATTCGTTCGCCGACCAGGCCGCTCAGGGTTTGAGTGCCATCCAGGAAATCCTTCCCTTTTTGGCAGTGGCTCAGGCAATGGGCGTTGCTCGCGCCAATAGCCATGGCGCGCACGCGAATTACCTTGCGGTTGCAGTGCTTCTGCCCCAGCAGGGGTACGAGGTGGTGCCAGGGGCCGACTACGCAGATGAGGTGATGGATTACATTGGCGAACAGGCGGAGGGCATCAAGGAAAACGCTCGGAAGGCGGAAGATGCGGCGCGCAAGGCCAACGAAAGCAAGGAACGTGCCTTCCAGGCCGATTGCGGCGCTGTCCCGGGCTATTGCATGCAGGAACGCGCTGATTCTCTGGCTTCCCTTCCCCCAGGGGATAACCCTCTTTATCACAGCGTGGATACGTGGTCGTTTGGCGTGGCATTGCGTCGCGCGCAAGCGTACTATCCCGCGCGCCTTGCCCAGGAGCATCCCGAGGGCCCCTCGGTAGACGACCAAGCGAATTCGGCGCTTCGTGCGCGGTTTTACGCGTATGCCTGTTCCGAGATGTCTCATGGATATGTTCACGAGGATGCGTCGGGTGCGTTTGATGCGTACTTTCCCCATTTGCCGGCTAATACGGACGAGATGCGAGAAACACGGCTCTATACCGAGCAGGTCTATCCCGTTTCCCAAGATGGACAGGGTCATTTGCATATGCATGCGTGGTCTGGGTGCCCCTGCTTGGCCAAGGAGGAGACCGTTGGCGCGAGTTCAATTCAGGTGATGGAGGCATGCGCGTATGAAACGTGTCCGATCTGTCGATTCCATGCCTCGAGTATGGGAAATGTGGCGGCGGCTTCCACGTCGACGTCGAACGGCTTTGAGCATTACTACCGCATCGTCGAGGAGGAGTCGCGGACGTATCGGGAGGCGCGGCAGGAGTACGCCCAGTATGCCGATGAGGTGCGCGAACCCGTGCAAACGGCGTTGGGTGGGCTGGGGGAGATGATCATGGACATGGAAAACAAGCGCATATCGGTTTCGCCGCCGGGAAAGTACGGCGTGGTGGCCTTTGTGATTGATGGTTCTTCCGTATCTGCTGATGCGCTCATGCCCAATGGTTTCGTGGGCGGTGGGGGTTCTTTGGGGCCGCGCGCTGCCCTTTCGGCAGCAACGCTGGCGAGAGAAGAGGCCAGTGGCGATCAGAGTGTTATCTCCTCTCTGTTCGATGGCTGGGTCGAGCGCATGGAAGGCCCCCTGGCGGGCATCCTTCCGCAGTTGGCGAGCGCGTGGTCTCATTGCCTGCATGCGTACGCAAGGGGATATGACGAGCTGGGGCAGGGCGTGGAGGCCCTGCTGGGCGGGCTTCCTTTGGTGAGTGCAAATGGGTTGGGGCAATGGGCGTCCGGGGCGTTGGATGACGTCCTCACCGAAGTGGGGCTTCATCCCGCTGATATGGCAGCGATGAAGCCCGTGCTCGTGAATTCGTGGCAGGTGGCGAACGAGGATGGCGGCGCATTTGCTTCGCGCCTGCTGGGCGCAAAGGAGATCGTGGCTCAGATGCCTGCGAGCGCGGCGAACCCACTCGATGCGGTCGTTCTGCTTTCGGCCTCGTATGCCGAAGAACGCATCGATGGGCTTGATGACACGGTTCAAATTGCATCGTTCGATATTGGCGAGGGCTCCATTCCCGTAAGCATTACGCTTCCGCCGGCTTGGCGTGATGGTGCATTGGAAAGCGTGGGAGAAGCGCGTGATGCGCTGCGTTCTTTACCGGGCGTAAGCGGAGGGAGCCCGCCATGGGGGTAGCAGGTCATATGCGTAGCGAGCGGGGGCAAATGACGGTCGAGATGGCGGTCGCCATGCCCGTGCTGATAGCCGTGGCGTTGCTGGCAGTGAACGCGCTTCTGTACGTGGGCGATTGTGCGGCCTTCGATCGGCTTTCGCGCCAGGCGGTGTGCGTGTATGCAACGTCTCCTCCGTACGGGAAGACCACGCTAGCCAGCGCCGGTGATGTGGAAGCCGAGCTGCGGCGGTCGTTTTCTGCGGACAACCAGGAGGTCAATGTGAATGCTGAACAGTGTGCGGGTGGGTATGTGCGATTTAGCGCGACGTTGAAGTTCGCGCCAACCCTCTTCGGGCGTTCATTTTCAGGGCGCGTTTTTGGCGTTGAACTTCCTTCGGTGTCGCATACGGCTACGATTACGGTCGACCCCTATCGCCCTGGGGTGATCGTATGAGCGCACAGGTACGGCGCTTGTGTCTGGCTGCATTGGCTATCGCAATCGGGGTTGCCGTTTCGTGCGTTGTTCCCCTGTTGGAAGCTTCGGACTCTGGCGATAGCGGCCCATCGGCGTTTGCCGGGGAAAGCGCTCTTTCTGCCGATAATGCTGCTGTGAGCGCATTTATCCAGGCGGGTGGGGATGCCTGCTGCAATCGCAATCTGCCCGAAACCGTTATGCGTGAAACGTTCAATCCAGGCGTGCTGGGGGCTTCGAAGGTTCTTTTTCGCGATGGGGTCGTGGGCCTCATGGGCGCTTGGAGTGCGGATGAGGCGTACGAGCGGGTACGCAGCTTGCTCGTTGCCAATGGCTGGGTCGACGTGAGCGGGCACGGGGAGGGGCATGCGCACGTGAGCGGCGTTACGTTCGCGAAGGCCGATGGCGCCTACCGATGGGCGTATGTCTTCTGCCAGGATTCCGGATCGAGCAGAATGGTGGTGATGGTTCTTGCGTAAGGTGCAGGATGGTTCTACTTCGCTTCGCATTGCAGCGCATTGGCGGGATCGCGTGCGTGGCTTATTGGGCACGCACGCGTCTGGGCGGGTACTCATGCTCGTTCCCTGCCATAGCGTGCATACGTTTGGTATGAGCTATGCACTCGACATCGCGTTTGTCGGGGCGGATGGTTGCGTTTTGCAGGCATGTAGGTCGGTGCCGCCAAGGCGCATCGTCTCGTGTCGTCGGGCCGTTGCAGTGTTGGAGCGGGCCCATAGCCCTAGACATGGGTGGTATCGCAGGGGCGATGTCGTAGAGCTGGGAAGAAAGGTTGGGTTGCAATGAAGACGTGTCCGGTGTGCCAGGCAACGTGTTTTGACGATATGGATGTGTGCTATGGGTGCATGCACCGTTTCCCCGCTGCTTCTTTGGGTAAGGAAAACCCGTCGTCGAAGAAGGCGGCCGGCTCTGGATCCTCTGGCGCGCAGGGCGCGCCTGCCGAGCGGCCTGGGGCTTTTGCGGTGGGCGAGGACGGTATTGCGTCGTTGCGCATCCCTTTGGGCTCTTCGGAATACGAGCTGTCGGTTCAGGTGCGTTCCGTGTCTGCGCCTGCAGCGCATACGGCTGCATCGGAAAGCGCTCGGGTGGGTGCGCACGCATGAAAAAACGCCCCGTACGGGGCGTTTCCTACGAGATGACTTCCTTGTAAAGGCGTTCGCTTTCTGTTTGCAGGCGTTTGCTTAGGTTGTCGTAGGCGTCGAGTAGCGTAATGCATTCGTCGGTAAGGGTGCTGCCGTGTGCGCCATCACGTACGAGCATTTGCATGCCCAGGGATTCCTCGGTTTCCTTGATGATGCGCCATGCCTTACTGTACGCCATGCCCATGTTCTTGGCGGCGGCGTTCAGCGAGCCCGTGCTGCGAACGCCGCGGCACAACGCGGCAATGCCGGGGCCGAAGAGCGCGTTCTCTTCGGAAAGCGGGTTCATGATGGATAGCTTTATAGTTGGTTTCAAATCAAGCGGAGTCATTGGTTCCCCTCGTAAGTACTAGCTGCTTGCGCACAATTATAAGGCTTTTCCCTTCGATTCTCGCGTGGATATAATTCGGGGGACCGCCTCTGCGATCCCCCGAACAAGTTCTATTCGCTTAGGAATGCGCGGGTTGCGTCTTGGATGTTGGGCTTGCCCGCGTCGATGACCTGCTTAAATCGAAGCGGCTTCGTATCGAGTTCGGCGAGGCCAGCGGGGATGTGGCTCTTGCCGGTTTGCTGCGCGATGAGGTCGTTGAGCTCACAGCCGGTAAGCTCGGCAACGTCGGACGGAAGGCCGGCATCGGGGGCCAGGTCGTGCAATGCGCGGTAGACGCTCACGCCGAACTTCGCCCAATGCGCGGTGCTTGCCACCAGTACGGGGTTCTCGCCGCGCAGGCGCTCGGCAACCTTGTAGGCAACGGCCGTATGCGGGTCGAGCAGATAATCGTGCTCGTCGAGCACTTCCTTGATGGTCTTCAGGCAGTCATCGCTGCTTACCGAATCGCTGGCGAAATCCTTGCGCAGCGCGGCGAAGGTTTCGGGGTCGACGCGGAACCTCTTTTGCGTGTTCAGGTCGTTCATCCAGCCTGCAATGGCTTCTGCGTTGCGGCCCGTAAGCTCGAACAGCTGGCGTTCCAGGTTCGAAGAGACCAGGATGTCCATGGAGGGACTGGGCGTGAGCACGAACTCGCGGTCGGAGATGTCGTACGTGCCCGTGTTGATGAAGTCGGTGAGCACGCGGTTCTCGTTGCTGGCGCACAGCAGGCGCTCGATGGGGGTGCCCATCTGCTTGGCATACCATGCGGCCAGGATGTTGCCAAAATTGCCGGTGGGAACGCACACGTCGATGGGTGCGCCCGCTTCTACCTTGCCCTGGGCTGCCAGCTGCGCGTAGCTAGAAACGTAATAGACCACCTGGGGCAGCAAGCGTCCCCAGTTGATGGAATTGGCGCTGGAGAGGGCTACCTTGTGCTCGCTCATGAGTTCCTGCGCGAACTCGCTATCGGAAAACGTGTGCTTCACGCCCGTCTGGCAGTCGTCGAAGTTGCCGCGCACTGCCCAGACCTTCACGTTTTCGCCTGCCTGCGTGGCCATCTGCTTATGCTGAATGTCGCTGACGCCGCCGTGCGGGTACAGCACGCCGATCTTCACGCCATCTTTGTCCTTGAAGCCCTCGAGGGCGGCCTTGCCCGTATCGCCCGAGGTGGCAACCAAGATCAGGAAGGTGTGATCGATAACGCCTTCGTCGCGGAGCTTCTGAGCGCTGGCGCTGAAGAACAGCGGCAGGCACTGCAGAGCCATATCTTTGAATGCGCTGGTGGGACCATGCCACAGTTCCAGGATGTGGGTATTCTCGTCGAGCGAGGTGATGGGGCAGATGTCGGCAGAATCGAAGTTGCTGCCATACGCGGCATCCATAAGCTCGTCTACCTGGCTTCCGGGCAGGTCGATGCCGAAGGCCTTGTAGATGTGCGCCGCGCGTTGCGCGTAGGGCATAGTAGAGAGATTCAGGATCTCGTCCAGCGAGAACTGGGGGATGCTCTGGGGAACGTAGAGTCCGCCGCCGTCGGCCAGGCCCTGCACTACGGCCTGGGTAAACGGAATGGGTTCTTCCGCGCGCCCGCGCGTATCTATATAAAGGTTAGCCATCGTAGCCTCCACTCGATGTTTGGCTCTTTTGCGCAAGTATACTATCCCACGCTAAAGTGCTCTGCGCATTGGGCAGGTCCTTCACGAAATAACGCAAGTGAGCATATTCCTAGTAAAAAAGTTCAAATTATTTTTCAAAAAGGGGGTTGACTAATAGTTAGGTTAGCCTAATATATGAACCACGGAATGCAGTTAGACAAACCTAACGCAAACCGTTTTGACAATGTTTAACCGAAAGGCCCCATGCACCACCTCCTTCTCGTCTGCTTAAAACGCATGAGGGTCAGGGCGAATTCGACCGCTTCTCCCGGATTCGCCCTCTTTGTCAGCTAGGGGGCCGCGCGACGCGGCCCCTTTTTGTGCTCCGATTCGTAGATGGCTTCCGCTTGTTTCACCAGCAAGCCCGAACGGACAGCCAGCGGGGAAGAGGCCGCGTTTTTCCGCTCCGTCTGGCCGTGGTAAGCCATGCCTAAAACCCGTTCGGACGAAAAAGTTAGGTGAATCTACTATAAAAATAATCCGTAAGGGTTGACTTACTTTTCTGATTCCGCAATAGTGAATTTGGTTAGCAGCGCCTTACTGTGTGGCCTCGGAATGCCACCCAGCCAGTACGTGCCGGAAAGGAAGCTCAAAATGGTCCTCACCACAGTACAATCGGGCAAGGATTACATCATTCACGCTGTTACGGGCGAAGGCGACACGCGTCTTCATCTGGGCAGCATGGGCTTTGTTCCCGGTACGAAGCTGTCGGTCGTTTCCCGCCTGGGCGGCAATCTCATCGTGAGCGTCAAGGGATCGCGCGTAGCCCTCGACGAAAAGCTCGCCAAGTGCATTATGGTCTAACGCTACCAATTCTATTGGCGCACTGCTCCTAACATGGGCCCCGACGGGGGCGTATGTCAGGGGTAATGCATTGTTGTCTTTTTGGAAGGAAGGTATATGGCAACCCTCGATTCTGCTAAGCCCGGCGATACCGTTACCGTGGCGAAGCTCCTTGGCCAGGGCGCCACGAAGCGTCGCATCATGGACATGGGCCTCACCAAGGGCACCTCGGTTTTCGTGCGTAAGGTCGCTCCTCTGGGCGATCCTGTCGAAGTAACCGTTCGCGGCTACGAGCTCTCCCTGCGCAAGGAAGAAGCCAGCCATGTGGAAATCGCCTAAGGCGCTTTTTTCACGAAGTCGAGTTAACCCAAGTTAACAAGTAACACGGAGGTATCAATGGAATTCAATGTGGCGTTGGTGGGTAACCCCAACTGCGGCAAGACCACCTTGTTCAACGCCCTCACCGGTGCCAACCAGTATGTAGGCAACTGGCCCGGCGTTACGGTGGAGAAGAAGACGGGCAAGCTGAAGGGCCACGACGGCGTAACGGTCGTCGACCTTCCGGGTATTTACTCGCTCTCCCCCTACACGCTGGAAGAGGTCGTGGCTCGTGACTACCTGATCAACGAGCATCCCCAGGCCGTGCTGAACATCGTGGACGGCTCGAACCTGGAACGTAACCTGTATCTCACCACGCAGGCCCTTGAACTGGGCATTCCCACGGTTATGGCCGTGAACATGATGGATGTCGTGGAAAAGAGCGGCGACCAGATCGACCTGGATGCCCTTTCCAAGAGCATGGGCTGCCCCGTGGTGGCCATTTCCGCTCTGAAGAACACGGGCATCGACGACGTCGTTTCCAAGCTCATGGAAGTGGCGCAGAGCTCTGCCGAGCCCCAGCGCATGCATCGCTTCGCTGCCGACGTGGAGGAATCCCTGGAGCAGATCGAAGCTGCCCTTCCTGCCGACGTGCCCGCTCATGCGAAGCGCTTCTTCGCGGTGAAGCTGTTCGAGCGCGATTCGAAGATCGCCTCGCACATGGGCACTACGCCCAACGTCGAAGCCATCATCAAGGCTTCCGAGGAAGCTCACGACGACGATTCCGAAAGCATTATCGTCAACGATCGCTACTCCTACATCACGAGCATCATCGATGGCTGCGTGAAGCATGCTCAGAACAAGAAGGAGCCCATCTCCGACCGCATCGACCGCGTGGTCACCAACCGTTGGCTGGCACTGCCGATCTTCGTGGTCATTATGTTCCTGGTCTACTTCATCTCCATCACCGCCGTGGGCGGTCCTGCTACCGACTGGGCCAACGATGGCCTGTTCGGCGACGGCTGGTTCATCGGCGCTGGCCAGGAAGAATACAGCGAAGTTGCCGACGAGTACGAGTCGGCTCAGAGCTCTATCGAGGCGTACACTGCTGCCGCCGCCGAGGCGGGCATCGAAGCTCCCGAGGCTCCCGAAGACGACGCAACCGAAGAAGAGCTTGCTGCGTACGATTCCGACATGAAGATGTTCGTGAGCGCGGCCGACGAGGCTGGCGTTGTCGCTACGTACGATGCGTACGACGACGAGACCGGCGAGAACGAGGTTGTCGAAGTCGACGCTGCCGCCTTCGAAGAGGCGCTTACCGTCGAAGAACCCGACCCCACGCAGTATGGCATCTGGGTTCCCGGCATTCCCACGCTCGTGAGCGACGCTCTCGATGCGGGCAATGTCGACCCGCAGGTTAAGAGCCTGGTGCTTGATGGCATCGTTGCCGGTGTTGGCGCTGTTCTGGGCTTCGTTCCCCAGCTGCTCGTTCTCTTCCTCTGCCTGGCCTTCCTGGAGGGCTGCGGCTACATGAGCCGTATCGCGTTCATCCTTGACCGCGTGTTCCGTCGCTTCGGCCTGTCGGGCAAGAGCTTCATCCCCATGCTCATTGGCACGGGCTGCGGCGTTCCGGGTGTCATGGCTTCTCGTACCATTGAAAACGAGAACGATCGTCGCATGACGGTTATGACCACCACGTTCATGCCCTGCTCGGCCAAGCTCCCGATCATCGCACTGCTTGCTGGTGCCGTGTTCGGTGGCGCCTGGTGGGTTGCCGCAAGCGCCTACTTCCTGGGCATTGCCGCCATCCTCATCTCGGGCATCATCCTGAAGAAGACCAAGGCGTTTTCGGGCAAGGCTGCTCCGTTCGTCATGGAGCTGCCGGCCTACCACCTGCCCACCGTTGGTTCTATCCTGCGTAGCATGTGGGAACGCGCCTGGTCGTTCATCAAGAAGGCCTTCACCATCATCCTGCTGGCCACCATCCTGGTTTGGTTCCTTTCCAACTACGGCGTGGTCGACGGTTCCCTTGCCCTCGTCGAGGACCAGTCCGATAGCCTCCTGGCTGCTCTGGGCAACGCCATCGCGTGGATCTTCATTCCCCTGGGCTGGGGCGATTGGCAGGCTGCTGCGGCAGCGGTCACGGGCCTCATCGCCAAGGAGAACGTCGTTGGCACCATGGGCGTGCTCTATGCGGGCGACGGTGGCTGGTACGCGAACTTCCAGGCCGCATGGCTGCCCGCCGCGGGTTACAGCTTCCTGGCGTTCAACCTGCTGTGCGCTCCCTGCTTCGCTGCCATGGGCGCTATCCGCAAGGAAATGAACAGCGCCAAGTGGTTCTGGGCTGCCATTGGCTATGAGTGCGGTCTGGCTTACGTCGTTGCTCTCGTTATCTTCCAGCTGGCTGGCCTGGCAACGGGCGAGGCCACGTTCGGAGTAGGCACCGTTATTGCCATTGCTCTGGTTGCTGCGGGCGTCTACCTGCTGGTTCGTCCGAACAAGAACGTGAGCGATACGGTTCGCCTGTCGGTAAACGAGCAGGCCGCCTAAAAGGGTTTGTTGGTCCCGTCGCCGTCATGGCGGCGGGGCGTGTTTGGGGGAACGCGTTCGAACGAGCGCGTTCCCATTGCGAAAGGAGGTGCGCTCGATGAGCGTGGGAACCATCATCACCCTGGTCATCGTGGCCCTCATTGCCATTCCCGGCATTC
>JAILNP010000114.1:0-33035 GCA_024691475.1 Eggerthellaceae bacterium | reverse complement strand
CGTGCGCGTTCCGCCCGAGCCGGGGCCTACGCGCGTGGGTATGATCCAGTGGATGTTCATTTCGTCCCCTCATACGGTTCTTTAGCGTTCACAGTATATACGTTGGAATACGTGAGAATGGGATGGTTCTGAGGGGGCGGTGTTGAAAGTCGTCCGAAAATAAGAAAACTCCCAGTTGGGAGTCTGTATAACGTGGTGGGCCGTGTGGGACTCGCGCATTCGCTCCGCGAATCCGCAACCCTCCCTCGCAGGCTCGGTCGGGCGAATTCCTACAAACGTGCCGCTGGCACGTTTGCTTTACGGAATTCCGCCTCATCGGTTCGAGTCCCACACGGTGCGTTGTGAAAGTCGTCCAAAAAAAAGAAAAACTCCCAGTTGGGAGTTGATGCGTCATGGTGGGCCGTGTGGGACTCCGGTCTCCGCTTCGCGGATCCCGACCGCTCCCTCGCAGGCTCGGTCGCGCGAAACGCTACGGCCGCCCCACTGGGGCGTCCGCTTAACGCGTTTCCACCTCATCGGTTCGAGTCCCACACGGTGCGGTGTTGAAAGTCGTCCGAAAATGAAAAAACTCCCAGTTGGGAGTTGATGCGTCATGGTGGGCCGTGTGGGACTCGAACCCACGACCTTAGGATTAAAAGTCCTCTGCTCTACCAACTGAGCTAACGGCCCACGGCGCTAAGCGCAATGTCACATTCTACCGATGGCCCTACGTTTGGTCAATCCATTCATTTCTTGTCCACGGGGTTGGTTAATGGGCTTGCGTACGCTACAATGCACCCAATTTACTTTAGGCGGCTGGAGTGCCAAAGGGCGCGTGCCGCAGTTCGAGGGAAGGGCACACCATGGCTGTGAAGCGACATCATGCGGGCGGTTACGATCTCGCCAAGCAGGTGTATTTCGTGGGCTTCATGGGTGCCGGCAAGACCACCGTTTCGGGCTACCTTGCCACCACGCTGGGCCTTCCCTCCATCGACGCCGACGAATACCTGGAACTCCTGGAAGATCGCGTCATCGCCGACATCTTCGCCGAAGATGGGGAAGACTACTTCCGCGACCTGGAAACGGAGTACTTGGAAGACCTCTCGCAGCGCAGCCCGCGCTTCATCGGCACGGGTGGTGGCGTGGTGAAGCGCGCCTGCAACGTCGACATCATGAAGAAGTACGGCTTTATCATTTATTTGGGCGTTACCGCCGACGAAGCATCGAGCCGTATCCCCAATACCGATTCGCGCCCCCTGTTCAAGGACATCGAAACCGCGCGCCGCACGGTGCTCGAGCGCGAGCCGCTCTACGAGGCCGCGGCCGACGCCTACGTGAACACCACGGGCCGCACGGTTCAGGACATTTGCGCCGAAGTGAAGCAAATCCTCATCGATAATGGAGTTTTGATAGAGGAGTGCTAAACGCGCTATAGTGTTTGTCTGAAGCGATTCGAGGCGCGCGCAAGCGTGTCCTCGTATTACGGAAGGCGGATGTTTACTGGGTAAGCGCTTCTCCCCCAATTCCGCTGCATAGTGCTGGGCGCCGTTCGACCGCCCGTTCGCGCGATTTGCATACGCGCGAAACTTGGGCGCATTGTGCGCCTAAAGCTTTTTGCAGCGGCTTTGGCAACCTCCCCTTTCGCCGTGCAAGACAACGCTCGTATGGAGGAACCTTTGAGCAAAGAAGACGTCATCGAACTTGAGGGCACCGTAACGGAGGCTCTGCCGAACGCAATGTTCAAGGTAGAGCTGGAAAACGGCCACACTATCTTGGCTCACATTTCCGGCAAGATGCGCATGCATTACATCAAGATTCTGCCGGGCGACAAGGTAACGGTCGAGCTTTCTGTCTACGACCTCGAACGCGGTCGCATCACGTATCGTTTCAAGTAAGTCCCTTGCCGCGCAAGCGGTTCGGGCAAAGCGCGCATGCAAGCCGCTGCATGCTCAGTTGGACAACCATCACCTGCGGCTGGGTGTGAACATACATGTGGAACACATACCGAAAGGAAGTTTGATATGAAGGTACGTCCTTCGGTCAAGAAAATGTGCGACAAGTGCAAGATCATCCGACGCCATGGCAAGGTCCTCGTTATCTGCGAGAATCCGCGCCATAAGCAGCGTCAGGGCTAGAGAAAGAGGAAGAAGAACATGGCACGTCTTGTTGGTGTCGACCTCCCTCGCGACAAGCGCATTGAAGTCGGCTTGACCTACATCTACGGCATTGGACTCACCACGTCCAAGAAGATCCTCGCCGAAACCGGCGTTGACCCCGATATCCGCGTGAAGGATCTGGGCGAAGACGATCTGGCGAAGATTCGCGATTACATCAATGCAAACCTCACGGTAGAGGGCGACCTGCACCGCGAAGTTTCCCAGAATGTAAAGCGCCTCATGGAAATCGGTTGCTACCGTGGCCTGCGCCATCGTCGTGGCCTGCCCGTTCGCGGTCAGCGCACCCACACGAACGCTCGTACCCGCAAGGGTCCTCGCAAGCAAATCGGCGGCAAGAAGAAGTAGGTGTAACTAAGTGGCTCAGAAGAAAAACGTGCGCGCACGCATCAAGCGCTCCGAGCGTAAGAACATCACCGTTGGCGCCGCGCATATCAAATCTACGTTCAACAACACGATTGTCAGCATCACCGATCCTCAGGGCAATGTGATTTCCTGGCAGTCTGCTGGCACGGTCGGCTTCAAGGGCTCTCGTAAGTCCACGCCGTTCGCCGCTCAGATGGCTGCAGAGGCTGCTGCCAAGACCGCTATGGAGCACGGCCTGAAGAAGGTCTCCGTGTTCGTTAAGGGTCCTGGTTCCGGCCGCGAGACCGCTATCCGCTCCCTTCAGGCTGCGGGTCTGGAAGTCTCCAGCATTCAGGATTGCACCCCGATTCCGCACAACGGTTGCCGTCAGCGCAAGCGTCGTCGCGTTTAACTGAAAGGATTATGATTATGGCAGTGAACAGGACTCCGGTTCTGAAGCGTTGCAGGCAGCTGGGTATCGACCCTGTCGTGCTGGGCTATTCCGGCAAGGAATCCAAGCGCCAGCCGAAGCGCCGCCGCAAGGAATCCGAATACGGCATGCAGCTCCGTGAAAAGCAGAAGGCCAAGTTCATCTACGGCGTTCTCGAAAAGCAGTTCCGCGGTTACTTCCGTCGTGCCAAGAGCATGCCCGGCATCACGGGTGAGAACCTCATGGCTATCCTGGAAAGCCGTCTGGACAACATCGTCTTCCGTCTGGGCTTTGCTCGTACGCGTAAGGAAGCTCGCCAGGCTGTAACGCACGGTCACATCACCGTGAACGGCCGTCGCGTCGACATCCCCAGCTACCGCGTGCGTCCCGGCGATCTCGTTGCCGTTGCCCCCAAGGCCAAGGAACTCCTGGTCATCAAGAGCGCTCTCGTCTCCAACGAGCGCGTTCAGGTACCCGCTTGGCTCGAGGTTGACATCGAGAAGCTGCAGGGTAGCGTACTGAACCTTCCCACCCGCGATCAGATCGATTTGGACATCAACGAACAGCTCATCGTCGAACTTTACTCCAAGTAATCTACGCGGCTTTTAAGGAGGCTTACACAATATGACAGAGTTCATGAGGCCTACAATCACTACGGAAGAAGTCAGCGATACCGTTGCTCGTTTCGTGGTCGAACCGCTTGAGCGTGGTTATGGCTACACGCTGGGTAACTCCATGCGTCGCGTCTTGCTGAATTCGCTCGACGGCGCTGCTGCTACGGCTATTCAGATCGATGGTGTTCAGCATGAGTTCACCACCGCTGAAGGCGTAATCGAAGACATTACCGACATCGTCCTCAACGTGAAGGGGCTGGTCTTCAGCGCCTTCGCCGAGGACGCCACCGAGGCTACCGCCCGCATTTCCGTCGAGGGTCCCTGCACTGTTACCGGTGCCGACCTGGAAGTGCCCACGGAGTTCACGCTGGTGAACCCCGAGCACGTCATCGCGACGGTTGCCGATGGCGGTCAGCTGGACATGACGGTTCGCATTGGCGTTGGTCGCGGCTACGTTGTGGCCGACCGCAACAAGCGTACCGAGGATCCCATCGGTATCATCCATGTCGATTCGCTCTTCTCCCCTGTGCGTCGTTGCGCTCTGAATGTTACCGACACGCGTGTTGGCCAGAGCACCGATTACGACAAGCTGGTTCTGGAAGTCGAAACCGACGGTTCGATTTCGCCGGTTGATGCAGTATGCCAGGCGGCTAACATCATCAACCAGTACATGGGAGCATTCCTTTCCCTGAACGAGACCGACGAGGAAGAGGAAGGCGAAGTGCCCTCCATCTTCGCTCCGGAAGGCGAAGAAACCAATGCCGAGCTCGACAAGCAGATCGAGGATCTGGACCTCTCCGTCCGCTCCTACAACTGCCTGAAGCGTGCTGGCATCCATGCGGTGCGTCAGCTGGTCGAATATTCCGAAAACGACCTGCTCAACATTCGCAACTTCGGCGCCAAGTCTATCGAAGAAGTGAAAGACAAGCTCATTTCCATGGGCCTCAATTTGAAGCAATAGGAGAATCGAGAACATGAGACACTACAAGAAGGGTCGCAAGCTCGGCACCGATGCCGCGCATACCAAGGCCATGAAGAAGAGCCTGGTTGTCGCGCTGTTCACGAACGACCGCATCAAGACGATCGAGGCTCGCGCCAAGGAAATCCGTCCCGATGTTGACAAGATCATCACCTGGGCGAAGCGTGGCGACCTGCACGCCCGTCGTCTGGCCATCGCCGCTCTGGGCGACAAGGAGCTCGTCCGCGAGGTCTTCGAGAAGGTTGCTCAGGGTCAGTTCCAGGACCGCCAGGGTGGTTACACCCGCATCATGAAGCTTGGTCCCCGCAAGGGTGACAACGCTCCTATGGTGATCATGGAGCTCGTTACCGAGCCCGTCGCCAAGAAGGCCGAAAAGCCGGCCAAGGCTGCCAAGAAGGCTGCTGCTCCCAAGAAGGAAGAAGTGGCTGAGGAAAAGGCCGAGCAGGCTGTCGAGGAAGTCGCTGAAGAGGCTACCGAGGCTGCCGAGGAGAAGGCCGAATAGCCTACTCGCTCAAAGCGCATTGAAAGACCCGCTTCGGCGGGTCTTTTTTTTGTTGCGCGCGTCGTTGTTCCCCATGTGGTCAACGGTGCGTGCCATACTGGGCGCATGTCCCTTAACGCCGCAACATATCAACCAGGCACTACGCCCCTCCATGCGCTTGATGCGCGCGTGAAGATCACGGTTGTGCTCGTGTATTCCATCGCGGTCTTCTTTGTTGATACGTGGTGGGGGATGGGCGCGTATGCGGTCGTGGCCGTAGCGTGCCTTGCCGTGGGGCGTATGCGCGTTCTGGCGCTTGCGCGGCAGCTTCTTCCGCTGTGGCTTATCATGGCGCTCACGTTGCTTTCGAGTGCGCTGGGTGGGGCTGGCATCCTTGTCGGCCTCTTCTACGTAACGCGCATCGTGCTCATCCTGGCGGCTTCTTTCGTGCTTACGGCCACGACTACCGCTAGTGAGATTTCTCAGGCCATCGAGAGCATGCTTCGTCCTCTGGCCCATGTGGGCGTACCCGTACGCGATATCGCCGCCGTTTCAGGCATAGCGTTGCGATTCATCCCTATTATCATCGACGAATTCCAGGGTATTAGGGCTGCTCAAGCGTCTCGTGGGGCGCGTTTTGCAAGCGGAGGCATTGCCACTCGCGCAAAGGCGTGGGGCGGCGCTTTCACGCCATTGTTCGTAGGGCTGTATCGACGTGCCGATCGATTGGCCGTATCCATGGATGCGCGCTGCTACGGGTTTCAGCGCATTCCCTCACGCCTGCGTGAGTGCGCACTGGGCGTTGGGCCTGCCATAGGCATGCTGGCTGTTGCCGCGGCGCTTGTTGCCTGCGCAATTCTCCTTTAGGCTGCAATACTTCGAAATGCCTGTTCGCAGCCGCGTTTTTGAGCGTTTTCCCTGGATGGGATATCGTTTCGCATCTGTCTTAGGCGCGTGACAGTCGCGAATTGTGAGTATATAGTGAAGAAAACGGACGCGTAGGGGGTGCGCGTCAACTCAACTTCACAACGATGCGAGAGGGACCGGGTGCTTCTTATTCTGCCTGGCATATACGTCGGCTGCGCCATCTTGCTGGCTGCCGTTTTGGGGCTTGCAATGGGCAGCTTCCTGGGGCGCGTGGCATGGCGCCTGATGCGCAATGAGCACGTGCTCGTAGGGCGTTCCCATTGTGATACGTGTGGGCACGTGCTTTTCGTGAACGACCTGGTGCCCATCGTTAGCTGGACGGCGTTGAGGGGCCGCTGTCGCTACTGCCATGCGCGCCTTTCTGCGCGATATCCTGCCAGCGAATTCGCATGTGCTGCGCTGTATGTGTCCATCGTTATCTGCTACGGCCTTACTCTCGAGGCGCTTCAGATGGTTGGGTTTGCCAGCGTGTTGCTGGTGCTCTCTCTTACCGACTTGGACGAATCGTACATTCCCAACCAAACCATTGTGGCTGCCATCGTCATTCGCGTGCTATTCATCGTCTGCGCATGGCTTGCCCTCGTGTTGCACGTTCCCGTGCAGGCCGTATTCGCCGACCCTGCTGCGCATGGCATCGTGCTCATGGATGCCCAGGCGCTTGGGTTCGAGGACAAGCCATTTTGGGATCCTACGGCCGATGCCTCCATCGTCATCTTGGATATGCTGCGGACATCGCTTTTGGGTGCGGTAATCATCGGCGTGGCCGTGGTCGTGCTGGCGCTGGCCATGGACAAGTTCCTGGGGCGCTCTTCGATAGGCGGGGGCGATATGAAGTTGTTTGCCGTGGCGGGCTTCTACTTTGGCGCTCGCCAGTGCCTCTTCCTCATCGTGATCGCATGTGTGTTGGGCATCCTGTTCGCACTCGCTACGCAAAACCGTGCGGGGTTTAGCGATGATATCTATCGCATTGATCAGGCGGAAGGCAAGTCGTCCGTTTCCAACCGCTCAGACGAGGCTTCGCAGGGGGCCATGGAAGACGAATGGCCCTTCCTAGAGGAAGAGCGCGTGCCGGCATCCAAGGGAGTCTCGCGCGTGTTCCCCTTTGGCCCCTCCATTGCGTTGGCGTGTTGGATCACCATGATGGTAGGTGGTCCCGTTACGCAGTGGTATCTGGAATTGTTCTAGTTGGTGGCGCAAAGCACGGCTTGCTCAACGTAATCGAGCGTGGCCGCAGCTGTGTCGCAAATCCTGAACAGGTCGCGATCCTCCGGGTCCATGAACTTGGCGAGCAGCATTTGGTCGAAGAGCGCTCCGAGTGCGTCGTAATAGCCCTGCACGTTGTAGATGCCCGTGGGCTTGGGTGCATGCCCGTCTTTCACCTTCTGTTCCGCAAGGGCGCTGAAGATCTCGTCCAGCGTTCCCACCGATCCGGGCAGTGCGACGAAGGCGTCGGAATGCTCGAACATCATGTCTTTGCGGTCGGAAAGGTTATGCGCTTTCAGCAGCGTATCGCAGGGGAATACGGGGCGCGCATTGAGGTAGGGGATGTCGGTGGTGATGACTCCCAGAACGCTTCCCCCGGCCTTGGCGGCTGCATGCGCGACGGAGCTCATGAGGCCCGTTTCGAAGCCTCCGAACACGAGGGTATGACCGCGGCGACCCATTTCGGTGCCAAGGCTGATAGCGCTGGATACGTAGGGCTCGCCGGCGTTGGCGTTCGAGCCGCAGAAAACGCAGATGTTCATGATGTCCTTCCAGAAGGTTCGCGTGCGTTTCCCCATTGTATAATCTTGCGCAAAAGATGCACGCATCGGGAGGAGCTCGTATGGCGAAAATGCTCTATCAGGGTCATGGATCCTATCGTTTCACGCTCGAGGATGGCACGGTGGTGTACGTCGATCCATTTGCGGGCGAGGGCTACGACGTGCCTGCGAATCTCGTTTTGGTTACGCACGAGCACTTCGACCACAACCAGGTCGACCAGATGCCCCATGCTCCGGGTTGCCGTGTCCTGCGTGCTGCCGATTTTCATCCCGCTCCTGGCGAATACCGTACGTTCGACGTATGCGGCGTGCATATCCAGCCCGTTCAGGCGTGCAACGAGAATCACCCGGTAGACGAGTGCGTGGGCCTGGTGCTTTCCTTGGATGGGCTGCGCTTTTACGCTTCCGGCGACACCAGCACTACCGATGACATGCGTTCGGGGAAGCTGGCTGCCATGGCGCTCGACTACGCCGTGTTCCCGGGCGATGGCTTTTACAACATGGACGTGGAAGAAGCCAGCGCATGCGCGGCTCTGGTGGGTGCGCGTCACAGCATGCCCGTGCATTTGGTTCCCATGAGCGGTGAGCCTACGCCTGAAACGCTCTTTGACGAGGGCAAGGCCCAGGCGTTTCATGCGGAGGGGCGCATTATCTTGCACCCGGGGCAGGAACTCGATTTGTAGGGCGTCGTGCTGCGGCATACTTGCCGTTCGTTGTCCTATTTCTCTTTCGCGCGTTCTGGGCTTCGATTCATTCAATTTGCCATAGGCCTCGGTAACGCATCGGCGGCGGGTATATATGCCCGCCGTATACTTTGGGCGGACCGCCCCATAGGCGGGCGGCATCATGCAGGCAGAGCGCAGGGAGAGGCCTATGCAAGCAGCGTATCCGCACATTTTCGAGCCCTTCACCGTACGGCATATGACGGCCAAGAACCGCATTGTCATGGCGCCCATGGGAACGAACTTCGCCAAGTGCTCCGGCGAGCTTTCCGAGGAGCATATTGCCTACTACGAGCAGCGTGCCAAGGGTGGCACGGGCATCATCATCTTGGAAAACGTGGATATCGACTACCCGCAGGGCAGTAACGGAACCACGCAGCTGCGCATCGACCGCGATACGTTCATGCCGCGCCTGTACGAGCTGTGCGAGGCGGTGCATCGTCATGGTGCCTGCATTGCGGTGCAGATCAACCATGCTGGCGCTGCCACCATGGAACGACGTATTGGCTGTCAGCCCATTTCCGCATCCGATATCCCCAGCAAGGCGGGCGGCGAGGTTCCACGCCCCATGACGGTTGAGGAAATCAAGCATGTGGTGAAGAAGTTCGGCGAGGCGGCGAAGCGCGCCCAGGCGTGTGGGTTCGATGCCGTGGAGATTCACGCTGGCCATAGCTATCTGCTCTCACAGTTCCTTTCGCCTCTTACCAATCATCGCGAAGACGAATACGGCGGCAGTCCCGAAAATCGCGCTCGCATCGTGACCGAGGTCGTGCAAGAAGTGCGTGCCCAGGTGGGGCCCTTCTTCCCGATCTTCATCCGTCTTTCGGCCGATGAGCTCATGGAGGGCGGCAACACGCTGGAGGACTGCATCGAGTACCTGCAGTACTTCCAGGAGGAAGTGGACGTGTTCGACGTTTCAGCTGGTTTGGCAGGTGCCATCCAGTTGCAGATTGACATCGATTACAAGCCCGATGGATGGCGCGCGTATATGGCCCGCGCGTTGAAGGATGCCTACGGCAAGCCATGCATCACTATGGGCAACATTCGCAAGCCCCAGGTGGCAGAGGATATCCTGGCGCGTGGCGATGCCGACCTCATTGGCATGGGCCGCGGGCTTATTGCCGACCCGTATTGGGTGAACAAGGTGGAAGACGGGCGCATCGAGGATATCCGCACGTGCATTTCGTGCAACATCGGCTGCGCGGGTCATCGCATTGGCTTGAACCAACCCATGCGCTGCACGGTGAACCCCGACTTGTTCCACGATGACGCCTATCGCGAGATGCAGGTGAAGAAGCCCTGCAACGTGGTGGTCATAGGTGGCGGCACGACGGGCCTGGAAGCCGCTTGCACGGCAGCGGAAGTGGGTTGCACCACGTTCCTGATCGAGGAGAAGGAGGAACTGGGTGGCCTGGCGGCTATCATTTCCCGCATCCCCGAGAAGGACCGCATCATGGACTTCCCGCGCTACTTGATTGCCCGCGCGAAGAAGATGCATAACCTGTTCATCTTTACGGGCAAGCCGGCTACGGTCGATTTCGTGCGCAGCTTGAACCCTGACATCGTGGTGAATTCCACGGGCTCCAATCCCACGTTGCCTCCCATTACGGGACTGAAGTATCGCGTAGACAAGCATGGTACGCGTGTAGCCACGGCGCTGAAGATGATTGAGCGCATTAATGGGTATCCGCAGGATATGACGGGCATGAAGGTGGCCATCATTGGCGGCGGCGCGACGGGCTTGGATATCATGAGCCTGTTTGCTCCGCGTGGCGCAGAGGTTACCATCATCGAACGCTCTCCTGCAATTGGCGCGGGCCTCGACCCGGTAACCAAGAGCGACACGGCGAACAAGTTGGCGAAATACAATGTCAAGCAGATGACGCGCACGGCGCTTCAGGAAGTGCGCGACGATGAGTTCGTGGTGGAGACCCTCGAGGGCGAAAAGATGGTCGTGCCCTTCGACTATGGTTTTGTGGCGCTGGGTATGCGTTCGAACAACCCCGTCCTTGCCGCACTACAAGAGGCGTTTGCGGGAACCAACGTGGTCTTGTACAACATTGGCGACAGCAAACGTGCACGTCAGATCATTCACGGCACCATGGAAGGCCGCGACATCATCAGCGTGTTGCAGCGGCATCAGTTCCTCTAAGGCGTGCGCTATAGCGAATGGATGGCGGCGGGCTTCGGCTCGCCGCCTTTGCGTTAGAGCAACTCTTCCAGGCTATGCACGGCTACGGTAGCCGCGGCCTGCAGGTCTTCGAAGGGATGCGAGGTGTTGTTGGGGTCAAAGGCGCCCACCGTGCGGATGCCCGCACGTGTCATGGTGTTCACGGCGTAGACCGCATCATCGAATCCCCAGGTTGTTTCCGGAGTGGAGCCCATGGTCGCCATGGCGTGCTCGTAGATGGCGGTTTCTTCCTTGGTCATGCCCAGCTCGTCGGTAGTGCAGATCTCGGCGAAGAACGAGGCGAGTCCCCAGCGCTCGAGCCCCGCCTGCACGTAGCGCTTCGGGCTGCTGGTAACCACGCAGCAGGGAATGCCCTGTTCTTGAGCGCGTTCGAGTATGGCGCGTACGCCGGGCAGCACCTCGACGCGCTCGCGGTAGAACGAAAGGAGCACGTTGTCCTCGATGGCGAGGACGTCGTCGGTACTTTCGCCAACGCCGTATTTCTCATGCCACAGCGCGGCGCTCTCCTCGATGGGCAGCGCGTGAATGCTCGTGGCGTCTTCGGGGCTCACGGGGGCGTTCGCCATGCGTTGTAGGGCGTCTTCGGCCTCGTTCCATGCTTGCATGGAATCGAGGAGCGTTCCGTCGCAATCGAAGATGAATCCGCGGGTGCCGGTGAAGATGTCGGTCATGGGGATGCTCCTGATAAGTGGGCGTGTGGGTAAATAGAAGCGCCCTCCCTGGCGTGGGAGGGCGCGTGAGGCGTTGGCCTATTTGAAGTAGGCGACGCCGCTTTCGATGATGGGTTGGAAGCTCTGGCCCGGAATGTTCTGGTACAGGCCCGCGCCACTGCGCTCGGTGTGGCCCATCTTGCCGAAGACGCGGCCGTCGGGGCTGGTAATGCCTTCGACCGCGTATGCCGAACCGCTGGGATTGGCTGCCCAGTTCATGCTGGGGTTGCCGTTTTCGTCCACGTACTGCGTGGCAATCTGGCCGGCTGCAGCCAGCTGCGCGTACAGTTCGGGCGAGATGACGAAGCGGCCTTCGCCGTTGCTGATGGGCATGGTGTGGATGTCGCCCACTTCGCATTCGGAAAGCCAGGGCGAAAGGTTGCTGGCCACGCGCGTGCGCACGATGCGGCTCTGGTGACGGCCCACGCTATTGAACGTGAGGGTGGGGCAGGTGTCGTCCATGGGGCGAATGTCGCCGTAAGGCACCAGGCCCAGCTTCACGAGCGCCTGGAAGCCATTGCAGATGCCCAGCATCAGGCCATCGCGGTTTTGCAGCAGGTCGCGTACCGCTTCGGTGACGGCGGGCGAGCGGAAGAATGCCGTGATGAACTTGGCGGAGCCGTCGGGCTCGTCGCCGCCCGAGAAGCCGCCGGGGATCATGATGATCTGGCTGTTCTTGATGCCCTCCACGAGTGCCTTCGTGCTTTCGGCGACGGCGGCAGGCGTGAGGTTGTTGATGATGAGCGTGGTGGCTTTGGCGCCCGCGCGCTCGAAGGCAGCTGCGGTGTCGTATTCGCAGTTCGTACCCGGGAATACGGGGATGATCACGCGCGGCTTTGCGATGGTGCCGTTGAATACGAGCGGCGTGTGGTTATCGCTGGTCACGGCTTCGACAGTGCCTTCCTGGTTGCGGTAGGGGAACACCGGCTCGAGCTTGCCTTCCCAGGCTTCCTGCAGCTTAGCAAGCGAGATGACCTCACCTGCTGCGCTGAACTCGTAGGCTTCCGTGGTGGCACCCACTTCACCCACGTACAGGCTGCCCGTAGCAGCGGGAATCTCGGCGTTATCGGCAAGCTCTACGTAGAACGAACCGTACGCAGGTGCGAACAGGTCGCCGCGCTCTTCGTTGTCGTTCAGCGCAAGGCCGATGCCGTTGCCCAGGCACATTTTGAAGAGCGCTTCGGCGGCGCAGCCGTAGCCGGGCGTGGAAACGGCCAGTGCGGCCTTGGAGCCAATGAGCTCTTCCACCATGTCGAATGCCGCGAGCAGGTCTTCCACGTCGGGCGTGAGATTGTCTTCCTGATAGGCGGGGCGAATCTCGATGACGCGATGGCCGGCGCCCTTGAATTCGGGGCTGGTGATGCGATCTTCCTTGCCACAGCCCGTGCAGAAGCTTACCAGCGTGGGCGGCACGTCGATGTCTTCGAAGCTGCCGCTCATGGAGTCCTTGCCGCCAATGGAGCCAACGCTCAGATCGACCTGGGCCATCAGGGCACCCAGTACGGCCTGCGCGGGCTTGCCCCAGCGTTCCGGGCTGGTGCGCAGCTTCTCAAAGTATTCCTGGAACGACAGATAGGCATTCGCGCGCTGGAAGCCGGCGGCCACGAATTTGGCCACGCTTTCCACCACGGAAAGGTACGCTCCCGTGAACTGGTTCGCTTCCATGATGAAGGGGTTGAAGCCCCAGGCCATGCCGCTGACGGTATGGGTTTCGCCGAACACGGGGAGTTTGGCCGCCATGGCCATGGCGGGCGTGAGCTGGCGTGCGCCGCCGAAGGGCATGAGGGCGGTTGCCGCGCCGATGGTGCTGTCGAAACGCTCGACCAGGCCCTTTTTGCCGCAGACGTTCAGGTCGGTAACGAGCGAGGTCATGCGCTCGGCCAGGGTGTCGCCTTCCCAGCTGGGGGCATACGTGCTGCCAGCGCACAGATGCGCGGTCTGGTGCTTGGGTGCGCCATTGCTGGCCAGGAATTCGCGGCTTACGTCCACGATGGCCTTGCCATTCCAGTCGATGCGCACGCGGGCGTCGGCGGTAACGGTGGCGACGGGCGTGGCCTCCAGGTTTTCCTCCTTGGCGTAGGCCAGGAATTCCTGCACGTCGGAAGCGTCCAGCGCCACGGCCATACGCTCCTGGCTTTCGGAAATGGCAAGCTCGGTGCCGTCGAGGCCGTCGTACTTCTTCGGAACTGCGTTCAGGTTCACATGCAGGCCGTCGGCCAGCTCGCCGATGGCAACGCTCACGCCACCTGCGCCGAAGTCATTGCAGCGCTTGATGAGGCGGCAGGCATCGCCGCGGCGGAACAGGCGCTGCAGCTTGCGCTCGACGGGCGCGTTGCCCTTCTGCACTTCCGCGCCGTCCTTTTCCAGCGACTGCGTGTTGTGGGCCTTGGAGGAACCCGTTGCGCCGCCGATGCCGTCACGGCCGGTGCGGCCGCCGAGCAGCACGATGACGTCGCCCGGGGCGGGCGTCTCGCGGCGTACGTGGTTGGCGGGCGTGGCGGCGACAACGGCGCCGATTTCCATGCGCTTCGCCATGTAGCCCGGGTGGTAGATCTCGTCTACCTGGCCCGTGGCCAGGCCAATCTGGTTGCCATAGCTGGAGTAGCCCGCGGCAGCCGTGGTGACGATCTTGCGCTGCGGCAGCTTGCCGGGCAGCGTTTCGGAAACGGGGGCCAGCGGGTTCGCGGCGCCCGTTACGCGCATTGCCTGGTAGACGTAGCTGCGGCCCGAAAGCGGGTCGCGGATGGCGCCGCCCACGCAGGTGGCAGCCCCGCCGAAGGGTTCGATTTCGGTGGGGTGGTTATGCGTTTCGTTCTTGAATAGGAAGAGCCAGTCTTCGTCGACGCCATTCACGTCGACCTTCACCTTCACGGTGCAGGCGTTGATTTCCTCGCTCTCGTCGAGGCCCGTAAGGACGCCCTTGGCCTTCAGGTACTTTGCGCCGATGGTGCCCATGTCCATGAGGCAGATGGGCTTTTCGGTGCGGCCGAGCTCCTCGCGCATTTCCAGATAGCGGTTGAATGCCTGGCGGACCGTTTCGTCGTCGATCTGCACTTCGTCGAGCTGCGTGCCGAACGTGGTGTGGCGGCAGTGGTCGCTCCAATAGGTGTCGATCATCTTGATTTCCGTGATGGTGGGGCAGCGACCCTCTTCGCGGAAGTATTCCTGGCAGAAGGCGATGTCGGCGAGGTCCATGGCCAGGCCACGGTCGGCGATGAACGCGGAAAGTTCTTCCTCGCTCATTTCCAGGAAGCCGTCGAGCACTTCCACGGGGCCAGGCTCTGGGTAGTTACCTGCGAGCGTATCCACGGTATCGAGCGAGGCTTCGCGCGCTTCCACGGGGTTGATGACGTAGCCCTTGATGCGATCGACGTCGGCCTGGGAAAGCGAACCTTCTAGCAGGTATACCTTGGCGCTGCGGACCGCAGGGCGCTCGCCCTGGCTGATGAGCTGAATGCATTCGCTGGCGCTGTTTGCGCGCTGGTCGAACTGGCCAGGCAGGAATTCCACGGCGAATACGGCTGCGGCGTCCGTGCATTCATCGTGCAGGGAGCGATAGACGACGTCGCTCTGGGGCTCGCTGAATACGGTGGGGATGCAGGATTCGAACAGGTCTTCCGCCGCACCCTCGACATCGTAGCGGTTCACGAGGCGCAGGCCACTCAGGCCGCTGACCCCCAAGATGTCCTGAAGCTCGTGCAGAAGCTGCTGTGCTTCCACATCGAAGCCGGGTTTTTTCTCGACGTAGATACGTGAAACCATGTGGAGCCTTTCGTTGTGGTTTCGTTGGGCAAACGTACGCGCGTGATGCGCAACTAGTTGTTCTTCGCTTTTAGCTTTTCCCACTCGCGGTCGATGTCTTCCTGAGTGAGGTTTTCCCATTCCTTGTGGTAGCGGCCGTCGGAGTCGTACGCCGCGGGGTTGCGGCGCGCAACCATCCAGGAGCGATGCTTTTGCTGGAAGTACGTGACTGCCATGACCAGGATGAGCGCGACGACCATGATGATCGTCTTCGCGAGCTGGTCGGGCACGATGAAGTAGGCGATGAATGCCGCGAGGGTTGCCACTGCGAACAGGTTGCGACGCAGCGCAAACGGGTTCGTTTCCAGTTCGTCGGACTGACGATTCTTCTGTTCTGCCATGTTGAACCAATCTATGTGGAGTACGATGAAAACATTCTACGACAAGGAACTGGGGGAAGAATCGTGAAGAAGCGTACGTGCAAATGGGCTACATGGTTTGCCGCGGCAATGCTTGCCGCCTGCGCGCTCGTTGGGTGCGCCTCGTCGTCCAATGCCTCTTCGGAAGACGATGTGGATGCCGTGGCCACCGTGGGCGTGTCCGATGCCGGCGCTGCTTCCGTTGCGGACGATCAGGCTTCATCTGAGTCCACGTATAATGCGCAAGAAGATACGCGCGCTCAGGAATTTGCCGTCGACCCGAACGCCAACACCGAATGGCGTACGAAGACCGACGGAACCAAGACCATTTGGCTCACGTTTGATGATGGCCCTTCCGAAAACACCCAGAAGGTGCTCGACATCCTAAACAAGTACAACGTAAAAGCGACCTTCTTCGTAACGGGCATCAAGCCCGATTACGCCTACATGATCAAGAAGGCCTACGAGCAGGGCAACACCATTGGCCTGCATACCTACTCGCATGACTATGCAACCGTCTATGCGTCGGAAAGTGCGTACTTTGACGATTTGGATGCCGTAGGGGCTTTGGTAAAAGATCAGATTGGATACGTGCCGTGCTTCATTCGGTTCCCAGGCGGGTCGTCCAATGCCATTTCCGCGGAATACACGAAGGGCATTATGAGCGAGCTCGTAAACGACGTGCAGGATAGGGGTTACCAGTACTTCGACTGGAACATCAGCTGCGGGGATGGCGCTTCGGGCCATACTTCCGAAGAGCTCGCCGAGGCCGCGTGTGATGGCGATGACTACACGAACATCGTGCTGCTCATGCACGATTCGTCGGGGCACGAGGCTACGGTGGAGGCGCTTCCCACCATCATCGAGCACTACCAGTCGCTGGGCTATACGTTCAAGGCCATCGACCGCAGCGCTCTGGCCAGCCATCATGGCGTGAACAACTAGCGCTTACCTTTGCGAGCGCATGAAAATGCCCCGCTTGCCATGCTGTGCGGCAAGCGGGGCATTGTTGCGTTAGGGTTCGCGGCGGGGCGCTAGCTTACGTGAACGAGCGAGAAGATGTCGCAGTCGGTGGCCTTGCGCACGACCTTGCGCGGGTTCAGGTAGTCGAGCTCCATGAGGAAGGCCATGCCCACGAGGGTGGCTCCGAACTTGGAGAGCAGCTTCGCCTGAGCCACGGCCGTGCCGCCCGTGGCAATAAGGTCGTCGACCAGCAGCACGCGGTCGTCCTTTGTGATGGCGTCGGTGTGCACCTGCAGTTCATCGGAACCGTATTCCAGGCCGTATTCCTGCGAGTAGACTTCGCGCGGAAGCTTGCCGGGCTTGCGCATGGGGACCAGGCCAGCGTTCAGCTTGTATGCAACGGGGGCGGCGATGATGAAGCCGCGCGCCTCGGCACCTACGACCTTGGTAATGCCCTGGCCGATGAAGTGGTTGGACAGTTCGTCCACGGCGCGCTGAAACCCTTCGGCGTCGCGCAGGAGCGTGGTGATGTCCTTGAAGATGACGCCCGGTTGCGGGTAATCGGGGATGCTGACGATCTTGTCACTGAAGTCGTATGCGGCCATGATGGTCCTTCCTGCGATAATAATCCGCGGCTATTTTCGCACGTTTTCACCCGCAAGGCAGGCAGATGCGCAAAGTGCGCACGAGTTCATTGTACGTTCGTGCTGGCGGCTGCGCCATAAGGTGATTTGCGGGGTCGATGCGTCTATTTGAATAGGTTGTTCGTGCGGAAGTACAAAATGGCTCCCGCCATGCCTACTACGGCGAGCCCCAGGGGCAGAAGGCATGTGTTGGTAAGGGGCAGGCCCTCCACGTTCATGCCGTAGAAGCTGAAGATGATGGTGGGTATGGCCAGCACGATGGTCACGATGGTGAGTGTTCGCATGACCAGGTTCAGGTTGTTGCTTATGACGCTCGAGAACGTGTCCATGGTGCCGTTCAGAATGCTGCTGTACACCGTGCACATCTCGATGGCCTGGCGAATCTCGATGAACACGTCGTCGAGCAGGTCCTTGTCGTCTTCGTATAGGCGTACGACGCGACCCGATTGGATGCGCGAGAGCGTGGTTTCGTCGCCACGCAGCGAGGTGCTGAAGTACACGAGTGACTTTTCCAAGCCCAGCATCTTCACGAGTTCGCTGTTGCGCATGGTTTGGTGCAGGATTTTTTCGTTCTTGGTGAACTGGCGGTTGATGCTGCGCAGGTAGCGCAGGTAGCGCTGCACGGTGTTCGAGAAGATCTGCAGCAGGAAGCGCGTGCGCTGATGCGTGTTGAAATCGGCAACCTTGCCCACGGCGAACAGGCTCAGCGTGGGGTTCTCCTTCAAGCTGATGGTAACGATCATGTCCTGCGCGCGTAGGAACAGCACCGTAAGCGGATGCGTGTCGTACTGCGTCATGAGGGGGTCTTCGGCTTCCGCTGCGTCTTCGATGAAGGGGCAGTCGATGATGACGAGCGTCTGGCCCGTATCCTCGTCGTAGTCGACGTGCGAAGTCTCTTCGTCGTCGAGGGCCGACTTCACGAATTCGTCGATGACGCCCAGTTCTTCTTCCAGCCAGGCGCGATCTTCGGCCGTGGGGGAGGTGACGTTTACCCAGCAACCGGCTTCGGGTTCTTCGATGGCGTGCGTACCCGTTTCATCGGTGAGGAAACACTCGATCACCGTGTACTCCTTTCGCCTGGTTTCTGGACGCACCGATTATACATGAGCGCGGCAGCGCGGTGCGGCCTTGTGGGTGCGTGCGGGGCACCTGGCATGCCGACAGCATTGTCGCCCCTGTTCGTGCGCTTGTTTGCTGATGTCGCGGCTGTGGAGATTGCCGTTGGGGCAAATATGCGACCCCGTGGAGCGCTCTCTTCGCGTATGATGTACGGAAAACGGTTAGGCATGGCTAATTCTAGGAGGCCACAGCGTGGCTCAGGCGTATTTGGACATTCGGAATCTGAAAAAGCACTACGGGGAAGGGGAGGCACGCCTGCAGGTGCTGCGTGGTATCGACGTACAGCTCGAGCGCGGCGAAATATGCGTGCTGCTGGGGCCCAGCGGTTCAGGCAAATCGACTTTCTTGAACATGGTAGGCGGCTTGGAACCCGCTGATAGCGGTTCCGTTGTGGTGAACGGAACCAACATCGCGACGCTTCCCGACAAGAAGCTCGTGGAGTATCGCCGCAAGGAGCTTGGCTTCGTCTTTCAGTTCTACAACCTTGTTCCCGACCTTACCGTTCAGGAAAATATCGAGGTTTGCGCGTATCTCTCGAAGAACCCCCTGCCTATGAAGCCGCTGCTGGAATCGCTGGGGCTGTACGAGCATCGCCATAAGTTTCCGCATCAGATCTCAGGTGGGCAGCAGCAGCGTTGCGCTATCGGTCGCGCATTGGTGAAGAACCCGGGTTTGCTTTTGTGCGACGAGCCCACCGGCGCGCTCGACTACAAGACGAGCAAGGAAATCCTGCAGCTCATGGAAGAAGTGAACCAGCAATATGGCTGCACGATCGTCATCGTTACGCATAATGACGCCATACGTCATATGGCGCATCGCGTGCTGCGTCTGCGCGACGGCGTGATGGTGGAAGATTCCGTGAACGAGCATGTGCTTCCCGCCATGCAGCTGGAGTGGTAGCATGCGCAACCCACTGCATAAGAGGTTTCCCCGCGAGCTTCGAAACAACATAGGCAAATACCTGGGCATGTTCCTGATGATGATGTTTGCCGTGGCGTTCACGTCGGGGTTCATGATGGCCGCCAACAGCATCGTCGTTATTGGCGATGGCATGCGCGATACGTACGTAATCGAGGATGGGCACTTCGTTGTCGATTTCCAAGCCGATGATGATTCCATTGCCGATGTGGAGGCTCTGGGATGCACGGTGTACCAGGACTTCTACAACAATGTGCCGATGTCGCTTCCAGATACGGCTTCAGGCCAGCTTACCGACCTGACCGTGCGCCTATACCAGAATCGCACCCAGGTGAATTTGGCATCGTATGCGCAGGGGTGCGAGCCCACTCAGGCGAACGAAATAGCGCTCGATCGCGTGTTCTGCGCCAACCACGATCTTTCCGTGGGTGATTCGGTTACGGTGAACGGGCAGGAGTTCGTAATTAGCGGCATCATGACGCTGCCCGATTACCAGGCCCTCTTCGAGAAGAACTCGAACTTTATCTTCAACGCCATCACGTTTAGCGTTGCCCAGGTGACGCCCGAAGCCTATGAGGCTATTGGGTCGGCGGGACAGACGTTCAACTACTCGTTCGTGATGAACGATCGCTCCCTCGATAAGCCCGCGCGCGTGGACATCGAGGAGGAGATGATGAAGACGCTCTCGAGTGATGGCGAGACGCTTTCCGATTTCATCGACTACGAGGACAACCAGGGTATTGGCTACGCCACCGACGATGCCGCTCACGACCAGGTTATGTGGATGGTGCTCGTTATCATCTTGGTGGTCATCATGGCGTTCGTGTTCGTGGTGCTCACGGGTGCCACCATTGAAGCGGAAAGTGCGGTTATCGGTACGCTGCTGGCAAGCGGATGGCGCAAGGGCGAGTTGCTCCGCCATTATCTTGCTCTGCCCGTTATCTGCGGTTTCGTCGCGTGTTCTTTGGGGCTCGAGCTGGGTATCACTATCATGGAAGAGCCCATGGCTGGGTTGTACTATAACAGCTACAGCTTGCCGCCATATCACCTTATCTGGAGCTGGCGCATCGTTTTCCTCACGGCAATCGTGCCGTTCCTGCTCCTTTCCGGCATTACGTTGTTTGGCCTGATGCGGAAGCTGGGAAATACGCCCTTGCAGTTCCTAAGGCGCGAAGTGGCGCACAAGTCGCGTCGCCATAACCTGCACCTGCCGGATGGGCTGACGTATCCTACGCGATTCCGCCTGCGCGTGCTCATTCGCAACCTTTCGCACTTCATCACGCTCTTCGCGGGCATTTTGTTCGCGAGCCTGCTTCTTCTGTTCGGCACGTGCATGTTGCCCGTGGTGCAGAATTACGCCAGCCAGATGCGTGACAACGTTGCCGCACAATATGAGTACGTGCTGAAGACGCCGCTCGAGCTGCAGGGAACGAGTTCCGACCGTGCCGCGTATGCTGCGGCGGAGGACATCGCGTACAGCGACAATGCGCTCGACGGCTTTGGTGATTATGGCTACTTCAGCGACATGATCCGCGCCATGTCCGTGGACGAGGACGCCACGCCCGTGAATACGCTCGAGAATTCCAGCGAGGCGATTGCCCAGGCCGAAAAGTTCGCCATGGCCACGGTCGAGATTGAGCGTGCGTTCGGCGGTGAGAGCGAAGAGGTCACCATCTACGGCATCCAGCCTGATTCGGCTTACTGGCAGGGCTTGGACATTGGCGATGGGAAGATCGTGGCAACCAAGGGCCTTGCCGAGAAGACGAAGCTCGAAGTGGGACAGAGCGTGAGCGCGTATGATGCGCGCGAGGGCGAAGCGTACGATTTGCACATCACAAGTGCCACCGAGAGCGAAACCGATATGTCCCTCTATATGAGCATCGACGACTTCAACCAGCTCTTTGGCAATGACGCCGACTACTTCAACGCGTATGCGAGCAACGAACCCCTCCAGATTGACGAGCGCTTCGTTGCGAGCGTCATAACGCCCGATGAGATGGATAAGATCGCCGATCAGCTCGTTGACTCCATGGGCAGCATCATGCAGATGATGATGGCCGTTTCCATACCGGTGTACCTCATCTTGGTATACCTGCTCACCAAGACGGTTATCGACCGCAGCGCCCGCAGCATTTCGTACATGAAGGTGTTCGGCTATCGGGCGCGCGAGGTGAATGGGCTCTACATTCGCCCCATCACGTATGTCGTATTGGGGTCGCTCGTGCTTTCCATGCCCATCATCGTGAGCATGCTCACGGCTCTCATGAAGGTTGTGTTCATGAGTTATTCGGGCAATTTCCCCTTGGTGATTCCTGCGAGCAATTACGTCTTGCTGCTCGTCGTTGGCGTGGTGGCGTACGCGCTCGTGGCGTTCTTGCATGTGCGCAGGGTGAAGCGCGTGCCTTTGGAATTGGCCATGAAGATTTCCGAATAGCCCGTTTTCAGGGCAAAAAGAAAGGAGGGCTCGGCGTGGCCGGGCCCTCCTGCTTGCGGCGGTGATGGAGCTACAGTCCTTCGACTTCCATGCGGCGCTCGAGCGCTTCGGCGTGGATGCTGTAGCGCAAGGCGACTTCCTTTGCCACCTTTCCTTCCTTTACCAGGGCAAACAGGCTCTGGTCCATGGTGCGCATGCCCTCGTTCTGCGAGCTGGCGATGACGGAGTCAATCTGGTAGGTCTTCTGCTCGCGGATGAGGTTGCGGATGGCGGTGTTCGTGTGCATGATTTCGAACGCGGGCAGCGTGCCGCCGTCGAGCGAAGGCACGAGCTGCTGGCAGACGATTGCCTGCAGCACCAGCGAAAGCTGGATGCGAATCTGATGCTGCTGCGACGCGGGGAAGGCGTCGATGATGCGGTCGACGGTGCCCGACGCGCTGGTGGTGTGCAGCGTGCTGAAGATGAGCTGGGCCATTTCGGCGGCCGTCATGGCCGTGCCGATGGTTTCGTAGTCGCGCATCTCGCCCAGCAGCATGACATCGGGGGCTTCGCGCATGGCCGAACGGAGCGCTTCGCCGTACGTGGCAATGTCGGTGGGCACTTCGCGTTGCGTAACGATACAAGTGCCGTGCTTGTGCACGTATTCGATGGGGTCTTCCATGGTGATGATGTGCCCCATGCGCTGGTGGTTCATGCGGTCGATGATGCAGGCCAGCGTGGTGGACTTGCCGGCGCCTGCGGGGCCTGTTACCAGCACCAGGCCCTTCGAAAGGTCGGCGAGCGAAAGCACGTCTTCGGGAATGTTGAAGTCTTCGGGTTTGGGCAGGCCGAAGGGGATGACGCGGATGATGGCGGAAAGCGAGCCGCGCTGACGGAAGATATTCGCGCGGAAACGTCCCACGCCCGGGATGGCAAACGAGAAGTCCTCGTCGTGGTTACCATTTTGGGCGAACATATTGATGTCGCGATTCGCCAGATGGTAGATGGACTCTACGATGGCCCGCGTGTCCGCAGGGCGCAGCGGTTCGGTGTCGCTGCGTACCTGGCGTCCACTCACCTGGAACGATATGGGCAGGCCAGCTACCACGAAGATGTCGGAGGCCCCCGCCTCGATCATGCGCTGTAAGAGTTCCTCAAGTTCCATCGCTGCTCCTTCTAGTTCGAGGCGCCCGACCATAGGGTGTCGTCTTCGGCATTGTTGACTACGGCCGCCATGTTCCATTTGGTTATGTCGTACGTGCGGTTGCTGCGAATGTTCAATTCGACGTTGAGCGTGCGTCCGTCTTCGCACGAGAACTGCGCCGAAACGGTGGTTCCCGATACGCTGGCAGTGGCTTCCACGTTTTCGCTAGAGGCTGCGCGCGCCGCTTCTAGCGAGCTGCTCAACTGGGCGTTCACTTGCTTCGCAAGCTCGGTGGATGTGGTCGCCTGCGAAGCGGAAAGCGTTGCGTCCACGTGTGCCACGAACGTTTGCGCGCAGACTTCCTCGGCATATGCCTGGGAAGTTGCGTCTGCCTGGCGCTGGGCCAGGGTATTCGACGCGTTCGCGGTGGTAAGCGTGAGCACGGCTAGCACCGCGAGGCTGATGATGGCGATGTAGGTGATGAGCGAAAGCGGGCCTATGTGCAGTTTGCGCCTGGTGGAGGTCATCGTTCCACCCCGCTTACGTATCGTGCGGTGGAGATGCTGTACACCTGGCTATCGCTGCTGGAAACGACGATGTTGGCGTTGTACAGCGTTCCGCCGGTTTCCTGCGTTTGGGTGACGCTGCAGGTGACGGTAAGGTCGTCGTGCGTGGTCTTGGCGGCTACCGACGTGGGGTCGGCGGAAAACTGCTCGGCGGTATCGGTGGCCAGCACAACGGCCTGCTCAAGCTGGGCTGCCTGTTGTGACGTGGTGGTGGCATGGGCGAACAGCTGCGTGAACACGGCAAGCGCGCCCACGAGGAACACGAGCAGGACGATGGCCTCCACGGTGAATGCCGCGTGAGAAAACGAGGTGGCTTTGGTATGTGCTGCGCGGCGCTCCATTACGCGCTCCCTTGTTCGCTGCGCAGGGCAACATGTGATGTGCCCTGGTCGGTGGTGATGGAAAGCACGCCATTCTCGTACGAGAATTCGAAGACGCTAGACGCGAGGAGCTCGGTTGCCTTTTCGGGGGTGTATGCCGCGTTGGCAAGGGCGTATTCCTGGACGATGGAGCCATGATATAGGTAGATACGCGTTTCATACGTGCCGGAATCGATGCGCTCCACCAGCACGAGCGCCTTGCCTTCGGGGCCGTCGGCGCTGGCCACGGCATCGGCGGCATCGGTCGAGCGCACCAGGTTCGAGATGAGCGAAAGGCCCAGCTTCGCGTCGACGGAGTTTGCCTGCGTGTTCGCAACGTTGCGGTATACCGTAACGCCCGAGCTAAGCGCCACGAGCAGGATCACGAAGAAGAACACCAGCAGGATGCCCAAGAACATGCCTTGGGACTTGTTGCCGCGACGCGCAGGGCGCATGGCGGTCATGGCGTCGAGGACGTTTGTGCTTTCCGGCATCATCGGGGCACCACCACCACGCTGGGCAGTACGTTGTCCGCGAACCATTCGTAGGTGACTACGTAGTCGTTATGGTTGATGGTCAGGCCATATGCGTCTTCCAGATGGGAAAGAGACGAAGGATACGAGCCCTCTACCGCGCAGCATTCCTTGGCGGAGTTCAGGATGGCGTTGCGCAGCGAAGCTGCGGCTTGGGTGCGCGCGTTCTGCTGAGCTAGCTGCACGCTGAACGCCACGAGAGCGGCTAGGAGGACGACAATCGCTACCGCCACGATGCAGTGGATGCGTCGCTTCCGAAGGCTTGCGTATGTCTGCTCGTGATACATGGCGCGTTGCTATCCTATGGATCCCATGATGCCGATAAGGGGCAGCATGACGGCAACGAGCGTTGCGCCCACGGCCAGCGTGAGCAGTGCGGCCAGGATGGGTTCAACGCGGTCGATGACCTTGTCGACCTGCGTTACGGTGTCCTCGAAGAACATCTGCGACAGACGCCCGAGCACGTTATCGATGCTGCCCGAGTGGCTGCCCACGGTGAGCATGCGTGCGTAGAGTGGTTCGAAGATGTCGTTTTCGGCGATGGCCTGGGCAAGGCTACGCGGATTATCGGTGCTGACCATGGTGTTGCGCGCGGCCTTCAGCTTTTTGCGCAGGGTTACGTGGTCTACGGTTTCGATGGCGCGCTGCATGGCGTCCTCGTTGTTGATGCCCGACGCGATATAGGTGGAAAGGGCCACCGTGAAGCGCGAGAGCGCAAGCTGGTACATGGCCTGGCGCGTGGAGGGGAAGCCCTCGAAAAGGTTCAGGACGCGCTGGCGGCCGGCTTCGCTGCGGCTAGCGATAACCAGCGCTATTGCCGCAAGGGCACATACCACGGTAACGCCCAGGGCGGCCCAGCCGATGGTGACGGACAGGCTTACCGCGCCGAAGGACCCTGCGGTGAGGGAGCCCGACATGTTCTGGTACACGTCCACGAACACGGGCAGGATAACCGCCACGGTGAACCCAAGGATGATGGCCATGATGGAGAGAAGTGCCGCGGGGTACGCGACGCTCGATTGCAGCTTCGCGAACATGCGATGCTCTTCGTCGTAATACAGGTCGAGGCTGCGCAGCACGCGTTCCAGACGACCCGCATGCTCGCCCGTGCGCACCATGTCGAGCGCATAGCGGGGGAATGCCCCCGTTTCCTCCATGGAATCGGAGAGCGTCTTGCCGGAGATGAGCCCTATGTATACTTGGTCGCACACGGTTTTGAAGTGCGATTCTTCTCGGTTTTCGGCGAGCATGAGCACCGCTTCGTCGGTTTGGATGCCCGCCGCGATCATGGTGGCGATGCTGCCGAAGAAGGCGCTGAGCGCGCTGCTTTCGAGCAATGATTGGGCCATGGTTACTCCTCTGCCGTGGAGCCTGATGTGCGTGTGCCGCACTGCTGGGGCCATTGCCCCTGGCAGGCTGCCGTGTTTTCGTGTGCTCCGCAACAACTTTTCATTTTAGTATACCTTTCGCGTATCGCTAATACGTGTAGCGAACCGTATAGTTTTTACCGTCTCCCACCTGGCTCACGTTTCCCGATGAGGCGGCAAACGTAAGGTCTACGCGCGACCACGTGTTGCGACTGACGCTAAACTCGCCGCACTTCCATACGCCGTCTATGTAGACCATGATCCAGGCATGGTAGATGTCGTCGGGCGAAACGTAGCCCGTGATGATTTGGCAGGGTATTCCCTGGCTGCGCAGCATGGCGCATCCCAGGGAAGCGTAATCGAAGCATATGCCCGTGCCGCTGGCGAGGGTGTCGTCGGGGTTGGGGATATAGCCCGTTGCCGTTCTGAGGGTATCGGCCTTGCTGGTGTCATACGTGATGTTGTTGATGATGTATTCGCAGATGGCCTGCACGGCTTCGCCTTGGTTGCTGGCCTGTGCCGTAAGGCTGCGTGCAACGCTCACGCATTCGCTGCCCTCGCTGTAATCGCAATAGACGTTGGGTTGCAGGAAGGGGCTGAACTCGTTGTCGAGGGAAACGTTCTCCTGCGTGGAGGCGATTTCCACGTAGTTCTGCCCGCTCGTGTTCTGCATGATGCGAAAGCTGTACTCCCCATCTCCCATGTTGATGGGGCAGTAGATGGGCGAACCGTCGGAGGGCAGATCGTAGTTGTAGCTCATATCGCCCTTGGTGACCTGGAATTTCAGGCGCGATGAATTGGTCCCCTTGGCGGCAACGTAACCGTTCGAGGCTTGGGACGTGTCGATGGATGCGCCGTTGGAGCTAATCGCAGCGTCGTCGTTGAACGCCTGGGCTTCGATGGTGGCGGGTGCGTTCAGGGGGCTTCCCGAGGTTTCGCTGCTCGGGTTGGTCTTTTCCGATTCGCCACCGCCAGAGCATGCCGCCAGAGCGACGCAGAGTGCTGCGCACGCTAAAACGAGGATTTGTTTTTGCCTGGCGATATGCACGGTTGGCCATTCCCGTCGCTCCGTAACCGAACATCCCCTAATGCCCAGCGTCCCACTATTATAGTGCAGCATGCGGTATCATATTCAAGTGGCCGGATGGGGGTTCTGGCATAGGTTTTCCCACATACAGTATGGAATCAGGGTATGAGCAACCGAATCAAACATCTATTGGGGCTCGAGTCGCATGGCGATGACGTTCTGCGGTTCTTCTCTCGCTCTAATGCGAATGTAGGCTATTACGCTGGCATCATGCTCGCCTTTGCTTGGCTCGTCGTGCTCGTCATGAGGGTTTTGGAGCACGAAGATCTGCTCTTTATGTTGGGCGGCATTGGCGTTCCCCTGTTCATGCTTGCGTGCAACGTGTTCATCATTTTCTTTTCCAGGCGCTATCTCGATGGGCGTCTTAGCCGCACCGCGTTCCAGGGCGTCCTAGTCGTATATATGTTCGTAAGCGTCTTGGCTGGCGCTCTTGCCTCGCTGCTCGATTTCATTGCGGGTGGCCAGGTCATAGCCTTCCTGCTGCAGGTTGCTTTCTGCACGTGTTTGTTCGTGGAGCCTCCCATTGGCGCGTTGATTCTTACTTTGGTAACGTTTTTCACGTTGGGCTTTGCCGTGTGCTTTTTGGGCGTGGGCTCTCCCGAGATGTACGTCATCATGTTCGTCTCCTGGATTGCCATTATGGCCGTGAGCGTGGGCCGGTACCGTCAAGCGCTGGCGGCGGCGCATCGCGAGGCCGAGCTCCGGTCGCTTTCGGTGCGCGACGAGCTTACAGGGCTTCCGAACCGTCGTGCCCTGCGCATGAATTTCTCGCATTACGTTAACGAGCCCATCATCGTGGTCATGGCCGACCTCGACGATTTCAAGTACGTGAACGATGCCTGCGGCCATACGGCAGGCGATGCCATCCTTGTGCATTTCGCTCATTTGATTGGCACGCATTTTCCCGGCGACGATATTTATCGCTATGGAGGCGACGAGTTTCTGGGCCTGCTCGCCTTGTCGGAAGAGGAATTGCTCGAGCGTGCGAAGGATTTGCGTGCCGCCTTGGCCGCCGTGGAAGAACCCCAGGTGCGCGATGCGGATTATAAGATGGCCCATACCGCAGGCTATGTGTGCGGCATTGCGCACAGCGAAAACGAGCTGCGCCACATGATAACGCTCGCCGATGAAAACCTGTTGCGTGCGAAGCAGCGGGGCAAGGATATCATCATCGGCTCCAAGTTCAGCTCCTCGGAAGACGAGGCGAGTTTGGGTGAATCGTTGCTGCACGATCGCGGGGTCGACGAGCTCACGGGCATGCCAACGCGTTCGTCCTTCCGCCGCCAGGCGCGCGAGCTCATCGACCGGGCGAACGAAGCCGAGCTCGTTGCGTATATCGTGCATTTCGATATCGAGGATTTCAAGATCTACAACAACCAGAAGGGCTACGAAAGTGGCGATGAGCTGCTGAAGCGTGTGGGTTCGCTCGTGAAATCCACGTTTACCGATGGCGTGACCTCGCATTTGTCTGACGACCATTTCGTGGTTGCGGTGATTGCCACCGACGATTTCGAACAGCGAGTTGCATCGGTGTGCGAGGGCGTGGCGAAGCTGGGGGATGGCCTGGTGGTCGTGGCGAAGGCTGGCATTTACGTGTGCCATCCGGATGATCCGCGCGTGGGCCTTTCCTTCATGGCCGACTGCGCGAAGGTTGCCTGCGATAGCGTGAAAGGCCGCTACGACGAGCTATACCGTTATTTCGACGAGAAGATGATGGCGCGCGAGGCGCGTCGTTATTACGTGGTGAATAACCTCGATAAGGCTTTGCGCGAGGGCTACATTCGCGCGAGCTATCAGCGCGTTGTTCGCACGGTTACCGGAAAGGTGTGCGGTTACGAGGCTCTGGCCAAGTGGGAAGATCCCAAGTATGGGGTCATTCCTGCTTCTGAGTTCGTGCCCATTCTGGAGGATGCGCGCCTCATTCACAAGCTCGATTTGTTCATGCTCCATGCCGTATGCGAAGACCACAAGAACGTGCGTGCCGATGGCGTTGAGACGCTCCCGACTTCGGTGAACCTTTCGCGTTTGGATTTCGAGCTCTGCGATCTTCCGTCTGAGGTATCTGCCGCCATTGCTTCGTGTGGCATCCCGCCCGAGCTCATTCATTTCGAGATCACCGAAAGCTCGCTGGCCGATTCTGCTGGCACGCTGAAAAGCGGTATTGCGGCCTTGCGCGATTTGGGCCATGAGGTATGGGTCGACGATTTCGGCAGCGGATTCTCTTCGCTTAACATGCTCAAGGAGTATGAGTTCGATGTCCTGAAGATAGACATGGAGTTTTTCCGCGTGCGTGGCGGCGATGGCGTTTCCGACGAACGCGCTCGTCGTATCGTTGCCGCTACGGTGGATATGGCGAAGAGGATTGGCATGGGCGTCGTCGCCGAGGGCGTCGCGAGTGAAGAACAGCGTAGTTTCCTAGCGCGCATAGGGTGCGGCAAGATCCAGGGCGAGCTGTATGGCTTGTCGAGATACGACGATGCGGAACTGCATCATTCCGAGAACCGAAACGAACTCATCGAGTCCCAGGCTGAGCGCGCGTATTTCGACAAGATCGACGAGCTGAACATGGTTTCTGCCAATCCGCTGGCCGATCTTGGCCACGGCCCGTTCCTCTACGGGCGACCCATTGCCGTGGTGGAGTTCTTTGACGACGATACGATGCATTACCTGCAGGTGAACAAGCGTTTCCTGCATATGATCCGGGAAGGCGGGACACAGAGCCTGGCCGAGTCCGAAGCACGGTTCAATACGCCCGGACCATTCCGGGATGCGGCGATTCACGCGTTCAAGCAGACCGAGCAGGCCGGCACGCGGATGCGCTATAGCCTGACGCGAGGCGATATAACGTATTGCATCGACGCTGCATTCGTTGTTCGCAGGGAAGGGGCCGCTGCTTTCCTAGCCGAAGTTCAGTGCTTCGATTCGAACGATATTACATTCGTGGAATAGCATAATCGCGCATTCGCTTGCTGTTCGCCGAGTGAATGTGCTATGTTACGCCCTTGTTGTGTCGTCGCTTTCGTACTTTAGCGTAATGGAGTACAATAGCGAAATTGACAGATGGCCTGCCCAATGGGGGAATGTACGGATACGCACACTCACATAGTCACCTATGATTCCACGCTTCGCGATGGCGAGCAGGGTGAAGGCATATCATTTTCCCTTGAAGACAAGTTGCGCATCGTCGAACGCCTCGACGCGTTTGGCATCGACGTCATCGAAGGCGGTTATCCCGCATCCAACCCGAAGGACATCGCCTTCTTTCAACGCGTGGCTTCCATGCAGCTTTCCCATGCCAAGGTGGCCGCATTTGGCTCTACCTGCCGCAAGGGTGTTGCTGCTCAGGAAGATACTGGCTTGGCCGATTTGCTGGCGAGTGGCGCGCCCATCGTGACCATCGTTGGCAAATGTCACGAAGAACAGGTAACGCGCGCATTGCGCACGACGCTTCAGGAAAACGTGCGCATGGTGCGCGATTCCGTTTCCTACCTGGTTAGTCAGGGCGTGGAAGTAGTGTTCGATGCCGAGCATTTCTTCGATGGCTACGAGGCAAACCCCGCCTATGCGTTGGAGGTTTTGCGTGCGGCGAGCGAAGCGGGGGCGTCGTCTATCGACCTCTGCGAGACCAACGGCGGAAAGCTGCCCATGCACATCTATCGCGTGGTTTCGGAGGTAACGCAGGCCCTGCCTGGCCAGCGTTTCGGCATTCACTGCCACAACGATTCCGGGTGCGCGGTTGCCAACACGCTCATCGCCGTTGCCGCGGGTGCAACGCAGGTCCAGGGTACGGTGAACGGCTTCGGCGAACGCGTCGGCAATGCTGATTTGCTTACCGTCATCGCCGACCTGCAGCTGAAGATGGGCAAGCATTGCGTCGACGATCTTACCCAGCTTACGGGTGTGGCGAACTTTGTGGCCGAATGCTGCAACGTAACGCTTTCCGCGCGTACGCCCTACACGGGGCAATCCGCGTTTGCCCACAAGGGAGGCTTGCATGCCAGTGCGTTGGCGCGCTATTCCGCGGCGTACGAGCATGAAAGCCCCGAAGCGGTTGGCAACGAGCAGCGCGTGCTGGTAAGCGAGCTTGCGGGCAAGGCGTCGCTTATCACCAAGGCGAAGTCGCTGGGGTTCGATCTGTCGGGCCAGCCCAATCTGGTTCAGGAGATTCTGGACGACGTGAAGGCACGCGAAGCCGCCGGCTATTCCTACGAAGTGGCCGATGGCTCTCTGGCGCTGCTTATCATGCGCCACTTGGGAACCTCGAAGCCCCATTTCACGTTGGAGAGCTTCCGCGTTATCGTGGACGACCGCGAAGACGAAGGCGCTTTGGCAAGGGATGCGGAAAGCGAAGCGACTATCAAGATTCACGTTGGCGATGCGCGCTATGTTGCCACGGGCGAGGGCGTCGGTCCCGTTGGCGCGCTCGACAATGCATTGCGCCAGGCTATTGGCGAGTCGTACCCCGAAGTTGCGAACATCGAGCTCGTCGACTTCAAGGTGCGCATTTTGGACGAAAGCGTTGGCACGAACGCCATCACGCGCGTAACCATCACCACTTCCGATGGCACGCATACGTGGGGCACGGTCAGCGTGAGCGAGAACATTATCGAGGCGTCGTGGAATGCCCTCGTCGACTCGGTCGAATACGGTTTGACTAGGATGGGAAAGTAATGAGCGATCTGAGGAATGCCAGTGTTGAGGCCCTGCTTGAGGTTATCGCGGGCGTAAAGGATACCGATGTGGCGTATGCTCTGCTCGAGGATCTATTTACGATTCGCGAAATCAAGGAGACGTCGCAGCGCCTCGAGGTTGCCCGTATGCTCGATTCCGGAAAGCCCTATGTTGCCATCGAAGAGGCCACTGGCGCCTCCGCTACCACCATTGCGCGCGTGTCAAAGGCGCTGAACTACGGTTCAGGCGGGTACCGCCATGCCCTCGACATCCTGGAGAAGACCCGCAAGTAACGTGGGCTAGGCGCCGTAACGCTGCACGTTGCGGCTGAATGCTTCCAGGATGAGCTGTGCCCTGGTGCCTATGGGCGTGGTGTTCGTTTCCAGGAAGTGCGGAACGTCGGGGACGGCGATCTTGAATACCTCGATGCATTCCGTGGGCTCCGTATGCGGCTTGCATGCGGGCTCGTCTTCCACGTGCACGTATACTACCTGCACCGTTTCCTCGCTCATGCCGGCCGAGGAAAACCCTGGTTGGGAAAGCGGGTTTACGTGCGCGCATTCCTTTTCATCGCGGGCAAGCGCATAGCCCGTTTCCTCGCTGAGCTCGCGTTCGACGGCGCTTTCCAGAGATTCCCCCGGTTCCACGAGGCCGGCGGGGAAGGCGATGCACCAGCTATTGAGCGGATAGCGAAACTCGCGCACCAAGACGAGTTCGTTGCTGCGCGTGCGCGGCACGATGCATACGGCATCGGGCGCCTGCATGTGCGGGGCGTCGCTGGCCATGTTGCGCAGTTCTTCCAGGTAAGCGTCGTATTTCTTGCGGGAGACGGCTTCGTAGGCGAATTCGCGTCCATTGGGCAGGCGATAGGTGAGCACGTATTTCTTGATCCAGCCATCGGAGACCTGGTCGACCTTGATGAGCTGGGGTGTTTCCGTTCGCTGTGCTCCTGCGTTCATGGGCGCTCCCTTCTCTGTTCGTGGCTTCAGTATACGACTACATGGAGGACGCATTGACCGACGTGACTTTCAAGCGGGCTCGCGTGGCATTGTGGCGCGCGAGGGGCCCAAGAACGAAAGCCCCGAGCGGAGGTTGCTTCCGCTCGGGGCTATTTTGTTCGGCGTAGTGGATTAGAATTCCAGGAACTTGCTTTCCGGAGCGCCGCAAATGGGGCAGCTGCCTACGCCCTTGCCCTTATGAATGTAGCCGCAGCCAGGGCATACGTAGTATTTTTCGTCGGTCAGGTGATCGATGGTGTTGTAGGCGTCGATGTAGCGCTGGGCGTGATATGCCTCGGCGAGCTTTGCGCGCGTGAACACCATTTCGGCTGCCGTGTCACCTGCTTCCTGAGCAATCTTGATGAACTGTGGATACATGTCGCTCGTTTCGAAGATCTCGCCCAAAGCAGCGTCGATGAGATTTACGTCGGTAGAATGAACTTCCGCCTCGGGTGCCTCCGGGTTCACGTAGTCGGGTTCGGCCTTGCGCACCAGGTTGCTCTCCATGGCGATGTGAATCTGCTCGGCCTTGCTTGCTGCTGCAAAGAGGCTAGCGATCTGGCCAAAGCCCTCTTCGGCGGCCTTCTTGGAATACGCTGCGTACTTGGCGCTGGCGCCCGTTTCGCCCATGACGGCGCTCTTCAGGTTTGCGAGCGTGTCGCCGGGCTGGCAAGCGGGATTCGGGACGACGTTGAAGTTGCTGGAATTCGAAGCGTTGGGTAGTGCCATGTTGACCCTCCTTTTCCGGCTTGTGGCCGGTATCTCGTAACTGGCATAC
>JAILNP010000078.1:0-2402 GCA_024691475.1 Eggerthellaceae bacterium | reverse complement strand
GGCCCTGGTCGTTTTTGCGTTTGGGGGGGTGGCGGGGGGACGGGTGACAGGGGGGTGCGATAGACGCTCGGGTTTTCGGTTTACCTGTTCTCATTAACTGAGAACGAACGAGGACCGTCAGCGACGGCCAACCAAGGACGGCGAGCGCAGCGATGCCGTCCACAAAAAGGTCCACCTTCGAATCCGGCAGCGCGTTCAAGCGGTTCCCCCGCGAAGACTCACGAGGCGGCGTGCCCGCTCCCCTTCGGGGCACTCTGAAAGCAAACAAAAGCGCTTAGCTTGGGTTCGCGAGAACCCAAGCAGCGCAAAGTAAAAGCATGAAGCAGCGAGCGCACGAGCGTAGGTTTCGGCCCGTGCGGGGCCGAAACCACGCGAGCAGCGGAGCGGGTGCCCCAAAGGAGAGCGGGCGCGCCGCCCCGGTTGGCTGCAAGCTACGAGCGGTAGTACTTCTCGCGAAGTTGTTCCTTGTTATGCACGTCCATCTTGCTGTAGGCGTTCTTCACGTAGCCGCGCACGGTGTTTTCGGAAATGAAGAGCTCTTGCCCCACCTGGGCCTTGCTCTTGCCCTGCATGAGGCAATCGATTACCTCGGCCTCACGTTTGGTAAGGCCATATGCCTGCACCAAATCGACGCGCTGGAGACCATCGGGCACCGAAACGGCAGAAGAATACACGGATACGCGAGCACCCTTTCCCTCGAAGCGCAAACCCTCGAACATCTCGCGCTTCACGGGAATGCGATCGGTGAACATAACGGCGATGCTCATGGTAAGCGCCAGAATCATGAGCACGTCTACGAGCGTGACGAAGTCGTCGTGTGGCGGCACCATCATGACGAAGATGCGACCCGCTTCGCGCGCGAGCAGAAACACCGACCAAACGACGCCCAGGAACACATACGGAATGATGCTGGCATGACGTGCAATGTCGTAGCAGGTGAACCACAGCACCGAAAGCATGATGGTGTTCACGATGGCAATGCTCGTAGAGCCAAGCGAAAGACCGTACCAATTCAGCGAGGTAAGCAGAATGATGCCCACGGCAACCAGCACGAGCATGAAACGCCACAGGGTGCTATAGCGCATGAAGCGATTGCGCACGAGCACGATGTAGAGCCCCGCAAACGAAATGCCAATCACGCCTACCTGATGCAACGTCTGGAACACGGGCGCAAGCTCGAATGACGAGCCGTGAGGGAAGCCGCGGGCAATGCCTATGGCGAACTCGATGAAGGCCAGGCCCAGAAGCAAGCGCACCCACGTAGTCGCAGGTTCGTCATCGTAGCGCGTATCCTTCGGCGCGGGATCGAGCCGGCCCGATTCCAAGCGCCCCTGCGTCAAGCGCAACGACCACGCGAGCATGGCAAAGGAAACCGTGGGCATGACTACGCTCACCATGGCTCCCACGCGTTCGGGGAGATAACCCAGCAGCATGCCGCCGAGCGAACCCAACGCAAGCGACACCAGCGCATAGAAGAACGATTCGTCGGGCGAAAGCCGTAAGTAGAACTCCATCCACTGGCCACCACCCCACACCAGGCCGCAACCAGCCAGAATGCAGGCAAGCGCATCGAACGTTCCCGGATGCAGCTGGGCATCCACCAGGAACAGCACGCTGCCAAGCGTCATCGCGGAAACGGAGAACCACGAAAGGATGCGTCGCGCGTTGCGCGGAAAGCCGCACTTCAGGATGAATGCGATAACGAGTGCCGTAAGAATGACGCGCGATGCGTTAATGACAACGCTTGTAAGACCGGCATCGGTGAAGGCGTAGCGATCGTAGATGGTGCACTGTATCCAAATGCGAACGGCGGCAAGCCCCAAAAACGCCCAGGAAAAATCGCGCAATATGGCGCGTATGCGCGGAGCGGAGCCAAACGAAGCCCCCGCCTTGCCCGCAGACAACGCACCGGAATCAGCCGAAGAGGCGGAAGCACGTACGTCTTCCGCCTCGTTGGCCGCAAAACTCATGTCCCCGCGCTCCCCCACAGCAGAAACTACTTCTTGATTTGCGAGGGATGCGGTGCGAAGAAGTCGGTACGGGGAGGCAGCTCGCGCACCAGATGGCGCTTCTCTTCCAGTTCGGCCGTGCCGCACAGCTCTTCCATGCTGTCGAAATCGTAATTCCAGCTGAAGAACTCATCGAACTCGAAGTTCAGATAGTCGCAGATCTTTTCCGTGCCACGCGGGACCACGGGATGCATGAGCAGCGTGGCAATGCGCAGCAAGTAGAAGCAGTCGATGAGCAGCTGACGACGCGCCTCCTCGTCGGCGTTTGCCTCGACCACGCGAATGCCATCGCTCCAATACTTGTTCGCATAGCGAATGAAATCGTCCATCTGCGAGAGGATGGAATGCAGTTCCACCTTCTTCATGGTTGCGTCGTACTGCGAAAGCGCCTCG
>JAILNP010000027.1:0-7043 GCA_024691475.1 Eggerthellaceae bacterium | reverse complement strand
TCAAGAGCGCGCCGCTCAGTTGCTTGCCCATCTTACGTGCCAGGGCGTCGACGATCTTATGGAATAGCTTCCCTTGGTAACGTTGTGGAAGCATCTTCGCAGGTGCATGGCCAATTATGCGCGAACGGAGTATCGTTTCACACAATGGCGCGTTTAATCGTTTCGGGCGTATGGTTGGTCGAATGGCCATGCTGAAGAAGCGGCAAATGCCTTTTGGCCGTTTGAAGGGGTGCACATGAATGAAAACCTGCAGCGCGATGCCGCACGCGAAGATCAGCTCATCCTCGTCGATGCGCTCGATCGGCAGGTCGACATCGCAACGAAGGAGCGTGCCCACCGCGAGGGGCTTCTTCACCGCGCCTTCTCCGTTGTGCTCGTGCGCCAGCCTGGCAATGATTCCGTAGACTGGAATCGCCCCGCCGAAGTTGAATTCCTGCTCACCAAGCGTGCTGCCTGCAAGTACCATTCGGGCGGATTGTGGACGAATTCCTGCTGTTCTCATCCGCGTGCAGGCGAAACGCTCGAAGAAGCCGTGCCGCGTCGCGTGCGTGAAGAGCTGGGTGCAGGCGTCTCGAACGTGCAGGAAATCGATTCCTTCATGTATCGCGCGCCCTTTCCCGACGGCCTGTGCGAGTACGAATACGACCACGTGTTTCTTGCCGAATGCGTGGGTGGCCTTACCCCCGACCCTGCCGAGGTAGACGAAATGCGTTGGGTCGCATCGGGCGATCTGGCCGCCGAACTTACCGACCATCCCGAGCGCTTCACGGCTTGGGCGTATACCGTATTGGCCAAGGCCCTGGCGCATGTGGAGCGCACCCTTCAGCGTATGCCCTAGCTAAAGGGCTAGCGGTTCTTCTTCTCCCCATGCGTGCGGAGCTTGTTGCGCAACGCCTCGAGCTGCGACGTAGCGGCGTCGGCGCCCTTCACGCGGAAGCCCTTCACGCGCGTAACGCTGGTGCGCGCAAGCACGCCCACCTGCTCGGCGATCTCCCGGCGCGTAAGGCTGGTAAGACGTTCGCGCTGCTCGGAGAGATTTTGACCCGTTGCCACGGCCGATTCCACCCACTGGGTCATGCGCTCGTCGACGGTCGTCTCGATACGCTTTGCCGCCTGGGCGAATTGCGTGAGCGCGGAAATGGTGAGCGTCGCGTCGACGGAAAGAAGCGCAACGAATGCCAGGGCCATGATGTCCATGGCCATGCTTGGGATGTGGGCATTCACGCTCTGCGCGAACGGGAACAGCACGAAGTAAGCGAGCAGGCCGCCCGCGCCGAACAGCAGCGATGCGGGCAGGCAGATGCGCCCATTCAGATTGAGCGGCATGTTCGAGTAATCCCACCAGTAGGCGTCGAAGATGGCCTCGAGCGCCCAGTGCGTGCCATATTCCAGGGGCATGCTCCCCAGGCACGTGATCAGGAAGACGTGCCACCATTCGAGCTGAATGCCCGCTTGGTTTAGCAGCGAGCAGGTGAGGATGGCGGCCATGGCGCCTGCGCCATAGATGGGGCAGATGGGGCCATACAGGAAGCCGCGGTTTTGCCAGCTCTGCTCTTTGATGGTGCAGTAGATGGTCTCGTATACCCATCCTAGCAGGCTGAATGCCATGAACCAGACGACGCAGGCGCTTACCGACACAGACTCTTCGCCTCCTTGCGCAAAAGCAGCGTTTCTAGCAGCGCGCAGTACTTGTCGGCAATGCAGAGCACCAGGGCCTCGCGGGTGCGTGGCGGGCGCGTGATGCCGATGGGCCACATGTGCGATTCGATGGCGCTGGCCGTGCGTTCGCTAATGCCGAAGCGGGCCTGGGCGTTGCGGCTTGCGCAGAGCGGGTGCCGATAGGAATGGCGCCAGCCACTGCCATGCCAGTCGTACAGGTAGAAGTCGTGAAGCAGCGCCGCGGTGACAAGCGTGCGCTCGTCGGCGTGAAGCCCCAGATGGCGGTTGATCCAGAAGCTTGCGTCGGTGACGTTGCGGCAATGCGCGTACGTCGATACGGCTCCGTGCTGCACGAAGTCGTTCATGCGCTGCACCTGCTCGTCGGCGTAGAGCGGTTCGAGCAGGGCGTCCAGCTCGCGTATTTCATCTGCGGAAAGTTTCATGGCGGCTAAGTATAGCGTTGCTTTGTGTAGGCCCTGCGGCGAAAGGGGCGCGGGGGCGGGAGGCGCCCTAGTCGTCCTTGCTGCTGAAGGTCTTCGGGTTGAACGTTTCCACCAGGTCCACGAGCTGCTGTTTCTTGTGTACGCCCAGCTTGCGGTACATGCGCTTCACGTGCGTGTTCACCGTGTTCTCGGAAACGAGCAGCTCTTCGGCTACGCGCTTGGCGGAATGGCCATGCACGAACATGTTCAGAATCTCGGCTTCGCGCTTCGAAAGCTCGTAATGCTCGGCCGCAAGGGCCACCTGCTTCGAAAGGCGGTCCTGCACTTCGGCCTGCTTGCCCTCGCGATTGCCGGCGGAAGCGCGCCTGCGGGTTTCAGGCGTGGCCGACGTGGATACGAATTCCACGTGGTCGGCTCGGGGCTCGCCCGAGGCGGTGGGGGCGGACGCGTTGTGCGCCAGGTACATGGCGAAGGCCAGCACGTACGCCATGACGAAGGCGCTGGCGATGGGCACGTCGGCGCCGGCGAACACCAGCTCCGAGGCGAATTGCCCGGTGATGAAACCGAAGTCGTGCATGGCGTAGATGATGGCGCCCGTAAATCCGTATACGAAGGCCACGGTAACGCCGCGCACGCGCGCCGCCTTCTCGCATTGCATCATCATGATGATGATCGCGCAGCCGTAGATGGCGTAGGTAATGGCCGCGAAATATTGCAGGTACGCTTCGCCGAACAGGGGCATGAGCGCAATGAGCGCCATGAGGGCGGGGAAGATGATGCGGAAGAGCGTGACCGTGTTGATCTTCATGGGCCTGTTCGACCAGAGCGCAAACAGGAGCAGGGACGATATGAGAACGCCCACCATGGAGGCCATGTTCACCAGCTCGCCATTGGCGGGCGTGGATACGGCAATGGAGCGCATGACGCCGCTGGCGAAGCCCATCGAGCCAATGCACACGGCGGCCTTCCAGTAGTCGCGAATGACCTGGCGATAGCTATTCTGCCTGGCAGCTTCGTTCTCGAAGCGCTCGAAGTGCTCGATTTCCTTTTCGTGGCCCTTGCGCGCTTGCTTCATCGCCAGCGTGAACAGTGGCATGAACACCAGGGGCACCAGGTATACCGTCATGGCGATGGGGATGAGATACAGCGCGAAGTACACCAGCGGTGCGTACGCCATGCCGCGCAGCAGTTCCACCGAGCTCTTGCGTTCCTTGTCTGCGGCGAAGATGACGTTCCATCGCACGAAGAACCCTGCCGTGTTGAAGCCAATGAGCACGCCGCCCAGCAGCGTGAGCTCCAAGACATGATCGTTGACGTATGTTGCGGCGATAAGCGCAATCCAGCCGAGCGCGTAGCCAACGGAGTTGTGCTCGAGGAAACGATGCACCGGTCGGATGGCGTCGAAGCGCGCGCAGAGGGTGCAGAGCACGAAGTAGAGCATGAAGGCAATTGACTGCGTAAGGAAGAACGAAACGGTGATCTCGCGCGCCTGGAAGCTCATAGGCAGGAAGGGGAAGACGCCGCCCCAAATGACCGTTGCGTTAACGGCCACGAAGAGCGCGTAGCCCAGACTGACATAGGTGGGCTTGATGCCCTTGAGGGTAGTTGTGATGGCTGCTTTCGTCATGCTCTCCCTTTTGATTCTTCCGTTGTGCCCATTCTTATCCGAAACGGCTTGCAATACAACGCCATACGCTTAAGTCACGTATTTTTGGTGACACATTGAACTGCGCGAATGCCTATAGTGGGCAACGAAATCGTCTGTTGCGCAACAGAGAGACGAGAAGCAACTCAAGCTGAAAGCAGACAGTTAGAGGAGGAAATTGATGAACGACGTCACTATGAATCGCCGGTCGTTCGTGAAGACTGCGGGCGCGCTTGGCGCGCTTGCGGCAGCCGGCGGGGCAATTAGTGCGGAAGGCTCCCTTTTTGGCGAGTCGTCTATCGCTCATGCAGACACCGAAGAGCAGACGGTATGGCAGCACTGCGGCGTTAACTGCGGCGGTGCGTGCTCACTGCAGTGCCATGTAAAGGATGGCGCCATCGAGTACGTGGAATCCGACAACACCGGTTCCAGCGACATGAATTCCGTTCAGGTGCGTGCATGCCTGCGCGGTCGTTCCATTCGCCGTTGGCTCCAGTCGCCCGACCGCCTGAACTACCCCATGAAGCGCGTGGCGGGCACCAAGCGCGGCGAGGGTAAGTACGAGCGCATCTCCTGGGATGAGGCTCTGGATACCATCGCTAGCGAGATGAAGCGCATCCGCAGCACGTATGGCGACACCGCCATGTACATCCACTACGCATCGGGCGTGTCCTCGGGCATCATCGCCGGCACCCCGGTCAACCGCCTCTTCAACCTTACCGGCGGTTATCTGAAGACCTACGGCTCCTACAGCTCCGCCCAGATTTCCGCTGCGGGCACCTACACCTACGGCGGCGGCAGCTACGGCAGCTCGTTCCTGACGCTGCAGGACAACGAGCTCGTGGTCATGTTCGGCAACAGCCCCGCCGATACCCGCATGGGTGGCGGCGGCCACACGTGGGACTTCGCTCGCATGCGCGAGGCGAAGAACCTGCGCGTCATCTGCATCGACCCCCGCATGAGCGACACGGTGTGCGGCCAGGGCGGCGAGTGGATCCCCATCGTTCCCGGTACCGACGGTGCGCTGTGCGCTGCCCTTGCGTACCAGTGGATCACCAACGACCAGGTGGATACCGAGTTCCTGCATAAGTACTGCGTGGGCTACGACGAGGAGACCCTGCCCGAGGACGCAAAGGGCAAGAACGCGTCCTACAAGGATTACATCCTGGGCAACGGCGCCGACAAGACGGCGAAGACCCCTGCCTGGGCTTCCGCCATCACCAAGATTCCCGAGCAGCGCATCATCGAGCTGGCCGATGAAATGGCCAAGGCCGATCCTGTGTACATCTGCCAGGGCTATGGCGTCGAGCGCCACTCCAACGGCGAAAACGCCGCTCGCTGCATCATGGTGCTGCCCCAGCTGCTGGGCCAGATTGGCAAGCCCGGCACGAACGACGGTCGTCGCGAAGGCTGCAACAGCATTCAGGCCATCGCAACGTTCCCCGCGGGCAAGAACCCCGTTCCCGATACCATCTCGTTCTACACGTGGCCCGATGCCATCGACCACGGCGAGCAGATGACCGCCACGAACGCGGGCGTTCAGGGCGTCGAGAAGCTTTCGAACTCCATTAAGTTCCTGTTCAACTATGGCGGCAATGCGCTCACCAACCAGCATTCCGACATCAATGCCACGCACGAACTGCTGCAGGACGAAAGCAAGTGCGAGTTCATCGTCACGTCGGAAGTGTTCATGACCGACTCCGCGAAGTACTCCGACATCATTATCCCCGACCTGGCCGTGCAGGAGCAGCTGGACATCTCGAAGGGCGGCTATGCCGACAACGACGAGGTTCTGTTCTTCTGCGATCCCGTGTACGAGCCCGTGGGCGAGCGCCGCGGCATCTACGAGGTGTGCACCGACCTGGCCGAGCGCCTGGGTGTGAAGGACCAGTTCACCGAGGGCAAGACGCGCGAGGAATGGCTGCGCTCCCTGTACGAGCAGGCTCGCGAAAAGGACAGCACGCTTCCCACGTGGGAAGAGGGCTTCAAGATGGGCGTGTACAAGCGCGACACGAAGCCGAAGCTGTCGCTCGAGAAGTTCGTTGCCGACCCCGAGGCGAACCCCCTGCCCACCGAGTCCGGCAAGATTCAGATCTACTCCGAAAAGCTGGCCAAGTTCGCCCAGACCTGGGAGCTGAACGACGGCGACAAGATCACGGCTCTGCCCGAGTTCGACCCCGCGTTCGATAGCTACCTGGACGTAAGCGAAGAGTATCCGCTGCTGCTGATGGGTTTCCACTACAAGGCACACGTGCACTCTTCCTACAGCAACAACAGCGTTCTGCAGTCCGCTGCCCTTCACCAGCTGTGGATCAACCCCGAAGACGCCCAGACGCGTGGCATCTCCACGGGCGACATGGTGAGCGTGAAGACCGAGCGTGGCGAAGTTCGCATCATGGCGAAGGTCACCAACCGCATCATCCCCGGCACGGTCGTTATGCCCCAGGGCATGTGGCACGACGCCGACATGGATGGCGACCGCATTGACAAGGGCGGCTGCATCAATACGCTTACCCGCTACCGTCCCACGGCCCTTGCGAAGGCTAACCCCCAGCATTCCAACGTGGCGCAGGTCGAGAAAGTGAGTGAGTAACGATGACCCAGTACGGCTTTCATTTCAATGCCAAGCGCTGCACGGGTTGCAAGACCTGCCAGCTCGCTTGCAAGGACTACAAGAACCTGGCGGACGACGTATCCTTCCGCAAGGTGTACGAATACGGCGGAGGCGCTTGCACGACTAACGCCGACGGCACGGTAAGCCCCACCACGTTCACCTACTACGTGTCGGTTTCCTGCCAGCATTGCGACAACCCCGCTTGCACGAAGGTGTGCCCCACGGGCGCTATGCACAAGGATGCCGAGACCGGCCTGGTCTCCGTTGACGAGAGCAAGTGCATTGGTTGCGGTTACTGCCATATGGCCTGCCCCTACAACGCTCCCAAGGTGGATCGTTCCGTGGGTCATTCGGTGAAGTGCGACGGCTGCAAGGACCGCGTGGCAGAGGGCAAGCAGCCCATCTGCGTCGAGGCCTGCCCGCTGCGCGCTCTGGAGTTCGGCCCCGTCAGCGAGATTTCCTCCGACGGCGATCGCGCCGACATCGCGCCGCTGCCCCGCAAGTCCCTCACGGACCCCAACCTGTACATCGTCGAACCGAATCATGCGCAGCCTTCGGACGCCAACAATGGCCTGCGCAGTGCCGATGGCATGGTTCAGAACTACCTGGAGGTGCTCTAAATGCAAACGGCTATCTCTGAACTGCCTCTGGCGCTGTTCACCACGTTCGTGCTGATCGGCGC
>JAILNP010000032.1:0-16427 GCA_024691475.1 Eggerthellaceae bacterium | reverse complement strand
GTTCTCTCGTGTGCCATATTGGTATCAGAAATGTGCCAATAACCTCTTCGGGCGTAAAATGTGCTCGGGGCATAGTGTGCGTAGGGGTTGGTTTCCATGGCGAAAATGAGAATCCTTGGAGGGCTTGTTGCGGCTCTCATTTTCGCGTTCGCGATCACCTGGCTTGTTGCCCTCACCCCCGCTTCCGCATGCGCCGATGACGCCAACGAAGTCCTTGTGGTGGGCGTACCCACCGATCGATGCCCCATCATCTACCGGGACGCCGAAGGCGGGGACCCCGTGGGAATTGGCGTTGACCTTCTGACGGCCGCGGCTGAAAACGCCGGCTATGCGGTCGTATTCAAGGAAATCAAGGAGGACAACCTGAAAGAGGCCCTGGATGGTGCTGGCTATGACGTGCTCATGCCATTCGGCAGCGCTATCAAGAGCGCTTCGGGGCAGGAAATCGTGGTAACCGACAATCTCATCCAAACGCCGTTTACCCTGGTGACCGAGGGAGAGCGCACCATGCCGTCGCTTGATGGCTTGTGCGTGGGCATGCTCGCGTCCCAAAGCGGCGTGGCGGATACTGTTCGGGGCCTATACCCTGGCATGGAAATCAAGATGTATGCGACCATGGACGACGGCGTGAGAGCTCTCCGCGCGGGCGAAGTGAATGCGCTGCTTCATAACTCGTACTTCTGGAGTTACATGCTGCAGAAGCCCGCGTATGCGGACTTGCAGGTGCAGCCTGCCACGATGTTTGCCATGGACTTTCGCGTGGGCGCTTTGGACACTCCCAGGGGACGAGAGATTATCAGCCGCCTGAACGGGGGCATTGGCTCGCTTTCGGATACGCAGCGTCAGGCGATCGTCCTCGATTACACGTCGCGTCGCCTGTACCATTACGACCTCTTCGATTACGTGTATCAATACGGTGCGGTCGCGTTGGCGGTCGTTTCGCTGTTCGTCATGTTGGTGGCAATCTTCCTGCTGCGTCGTCGTGCGTTGCGCTTGCAGCAGAAAGAGGAGGTCCGCCGCCTTATCGATACCGATCCTCTCACCGGCGCATTGAGCATGGAAGGGTTTCGCAAGCGGGTAACGGAGTTGCTGAAAGAGCATCCTGACACCCCCTATTTGCTGTCGTACAACAACATAAAGAACTTCAAGTACATCAATGACAGCCTTGGCATGGAGGCGGGCGATGAGCTCCTCAAGTTCTGGGTGGATACCTCCAAGAAGGTGCTTAGCGATGACGAGGCAATAGGGCGCGTCGAAGGCGACAAGTTCGCCGTGCTTCGCAGCATTTCCAGGGAGGGTCAGGTTCTCCAGGACGATTTGGACGTGTTCGAGCCCCTGCGCAACTACTTCATTAATCAGGGACGGGGAAATCAGGTGCGCGTCTGCAGCGGCATCTACGCCTTGACTCCAGCCGACCACAAGAATATCGACGTCGATCGCATGCTCGACTTTGCGCGCGTAGCGGAAGAGCGCGCTAACAAGACGGGGAAGGGCGGCTACGAGTTCTACAACGCCGATCAATGGCGCAAGGAAAGGCGTGACGCCGACATTAGCAGCCATCTTTCCGTTGCCCTTCAGTCGGGGGAAATCCAAGTGTGGTATCAGCCGCAGGTCAATTTCGAGACGGGCGAGCTTGTGGGAGCCGAGGCGCTCTGTCGTTGGAAGCATGCGACGTTTGGGTGGCTGAGTCCCGCGGAGTTCATTCCCGTTCTCGAGGAGTCCGGACTAATCTACGACTTAGATTGCTACGTGTGGGAGCAGGTGTGCCGTGACCTGCAAAGGTGGAATAAACAGGGAAGACGTCTGGCCGTTTCGGTGAACGTTGCGCGCAGCGACGTTCGTGACGACAAGAATCTGCTCGAGCATTTCTCGAACCTTGTGCAGCGCTATGGCGTGGACCCAGGTCAGCTTCACATCGAGATTACCGAGACGGTGTACATGAGCGATCCCGAATTGCTCATTCGCACGGTTTCCCGGTTGCGGGAGCATGGCTTCCAGGTGGAAATGGATGACTTTGGCAGTGGCTATTCGTCGCTGAACATGCTCAAGGAGATGCCCGTCGACCGCATTAAGCTTGATCTTCGCTTCCTCACCGAAACAGGGGACCAGGTGAAGGGAGGCATCATCGTGAACCATGTGGTCAAGATGGTGCGCGCGTTGGGGATGGACATCCTTGCCGAGGGCGTAGAGACCGTCGATCAGGCGTCTAACCTGCTGGAATGCGGCTGCTTTGAGATGCAGGGCTTCTATTTTTACAAGCCCATGAACGTACGCGAATTCGAGCGGATTGCCTAGACGCGTCGTAGTGGGGCGGATACCAACCGTTTGCCGATATTCCGGCCATTCATAGTGTAAATGTGATACCAGCGCGCTTTGCCCATGATACCAGCGCGTCATTGCTACCATGTGCGTTTGGCCGTATTCGACTGCGCTCGTGTTTGCGAGGCAGCAGTGCGGATGCTGCCGTATCGGGAGTCTGTGGGGTAGGGCCACATTTGAAATGGGACTAAACCAATAGACTTACGATGGTTTTGTTCGTATGATGGACTAGGGGTTTACCCGGGGAAAGGTGACGCCGTGATTTACACGATTACGTTCAATCCAGCCATAGATTGCGTAATGCGCGTGGATGATCTTGCCTTTGGGCGCATCAACAGGGCCGCTTCTCAGGAATTCTTTTTCGGTGGCAAGGGCGTCAACGTTTCCTACGTTCTAAGCCATTTGGACCGCACGAGCACGGCCTGGGGTTTCATTGCCGGTTGGACGGGTGCAGCGCTCGAAGCTGCGCTCCAGGAAGACGGCATTCCCACGGGGTTCATTCATCTTCCCGCAGGTAATACGCGTATCAACGCGAAGCTGAAGGGAACCGTTGCCGGCGGCTCTTCCGATGAGGAAACGGCCGTCAATGCTTCTGGCCCCGTTATCGATGAAGCTTCCTTGCAATGCTTTTTCGACCAGCTCAGCGAAGTGCAGCCGGGCGATTTCGTCATCCTTTCGGGCGGCATTCCCAAGGGCACCCCGAAGGATATCTACGCTCGCGTCATGCAGCAGCTCGAAGGACGTGATGTTCGCGTGGTGGTGGACGCCACGCAGGACGTTCTCATGCTTTCGCTTCCGTACCGCCCCTTCCTGGTGAAGCCCAACGACGAGGAGCTTGCGGAAATCACGGGTTGCGACCCCCTGGACGAGCGGGCGCTCGCCGATGGCGCGCGTATGCTGCAGGAGCGTGGAGCCCAGAACGTGCTGGTCAGCCGTGGCGGGCATGGTAGCTTGCTGCTTGATGCCACGGGCCGCTTGCAGTTTGCCCCCGTTATCGTGGGCACGCTGGTCAATAGCGTGGGTGCTGGAGACAGCACCGTGGCTGGTTTCGTGGAGGGCTTCCTGCGCGGAACCGAGGCGGGTCTTCCCGAAGCCCAGGCGTACGACGAGGCCTACAAGCTTGCGCAGGCATGCGGGAGCGCAACCGCGTTTTCGCCGGGTCTTGCGCCTGCCGAATTGGTGAACGAGCTGTTCGCGCGGCTTGAGTCATAGTGTTGAGCGCCGCCGCAGCGCTTGATGCGGCAGAGATTCTTGTGAGAAAGGAGACTCCTCCATGAGAATCATCGATTTGCTGGCGCCCGAAGCCATCGAGCTTGGCGCGTCGGCCGCATCGAAGTCCGATGCGATTGACAAGTTGATTGGTCTGCATGAGGCCGCCGGCAACCTGAGCGACGTTGCCGCATATCGCGAGGTCATCCTGGCTCGTGAGGCCACGGGTACGACCGCCATTGGCGAGGGAATGGCCATTCCCCACGCAAAGACCGATGCCGTGGCGAAGCCCGCACTTGCGGCCATCACCGTTCCCGAGGGCGTGGATTACGACGCTCCCGACGGCAAGGATTCCACCCTTCTCTTCATGATCGCGGCTCCCTCCGATGGCGAAGTGCACCTGGAAGTGCTCAGCCGTCTCATGACCATGCTCATGGATCTCGACTTCCGCGAAGCTCTTATGGGCGCGGGTAGCGCGCAGGAATTCCTGCAGCTCATCGACGCGAAAGAGCGTGAGAAGTTCGGCGAGCCTGAGCAGGCTGCTGCTCCCGTGGTCGTAAAGGAAGCGTCCGACGATCGCATTCGCGTGCTTGCCGTAACGGCATGCCCCACGGGTATTGCCCACACGTACATGGCCGCTGAAGCGCTCGACCAGCAGGCCCAGAAGATGGGCGTTTCCATCAAGGTCGAGACGAACGGCTCGGGCGGTGCGAAGAACATTCTCACCGCCGACGAGATCGCCGCATGCGACGGCATCATCGTGGCTGCCGACAAGAACGTGCCCATGGCCCGCTTTGATGGCAAGCCCGTGTACATCACCAAGGTTGCCAATGGCATCAACAAGCCCGAAGAGCTCATCAACAAGATTCTGAATGGCGAGGCTTCCGTGTACCATCATTCGGGTGCCGCTGAGGCTACCGCCGATAGCGCGGAAGGCGAAAGCGCTGGCCGTCGTGTATATAAGCACCTCATGGAGGGCGTTTCCCACATGCTTCCCTTTGTGGTTGCCGGTGGTATCTTCATCGCGCTCGCGTTCCTCATCGACACCATTATGGGCGCTCCGCAGGACGGCTCCTTCGGCTCTGCCACGCCTGTCGCCGCTTGGTTCAAGGGCGTTGGCGGCATCAGCTTCAACTTCATGCTTGCCATTCTGGCTGGCTATATTGGCCGCTCCATTGCCGACCGTCCTGGCTTGCTGGTAGGATTCGTGGGCGGCGCCATGGCTGCCGCGGGCTGCACGTTTGCCGCTCCCGCTGGCACGGAAGTCTCCGCTGGCTTCCTGGGCGCCCTGCTCGCTGGCTTCGCTGGCGGCTACTTCATGAAGTGGATCGAGCATATTAGCGAGCATATCCCGCAGGCGCTCGACGGTATGAAGCCCGTTCTCATCTTCCCGCTCATTGGCCTGGCCTTCATCGGTTTGGTCATGTGCGCCGTGAACCCCGCTATGATCGTCCTGAACCAGGCCATCAGCGACTTTCTGAATAGTCTGGGTCATGCGAAGATCCTGCTGGGCATTCTGCTGGGTGGCATGATGGCCATCGACATGGGTGGCCCCATCAACAAGGCCGCGTACCTGTTCGGCACCGCCTCCATCGCCAACGGCGACTACGACATGATGGCTGCCGTTATGATTGGCGGTATGGTTCCGCCGCTGGCCATCGCTCTGGCCTGCACGTTCTTCAAGGACCGTTGGACGGAAACCGAGCTGAAGAGTGCTCCCGTGAACTACGTTCTGGGTCTTTCGTTCATCACCGAAGGCGCCATTCCCTATGCCGCTGCTGACCCGCTGCGCGTCATCCCTGCTTGCGTTGTTGGCTCCGCAGTCGCTGGTGCTATCTCCATGGCATTTGGGTGTACGCTTATGGCCCCGCATGGTGGTATCTTCGTATTTGCCGTAGTTGGCAACTGGCCCATGTACTTGGTTGCTCTCGCAGCCGGCGCGGTTGTTGGCGCCCTTATGCTGCGTATTCTGAAGAAAAAGGTTTCGAAGGAAGGATAGGACATGTTCTCCGAGAAGGTTACGCTCGTTAATCCCCAGGGCTTTCATATGCGCCCCGCCAGCCTCATCGTGGCAGAGGTGGGTAAGCATGACGCTACCGTTACCATCGTGCGCGATGGCAACGAGATTCCCGGCAACAGCCTGATGGCCATGATGGCCGCTGGCATCAAGTGCGGCGAGGAAATCGAGATTCGCGCCGAAGGCCCCGAAGAGGAGGCCGCTGGTCGCGCCATCGTCGACTTCATCGCATCAGGAATGGGCGACTAATGGAGCTGAAGGGCATCGCTGCCAGCGCCGGATTGGGCATTGGCACTGTCGTAATCATCGAGGAGCCTTCCCTGGAGTATTCCAGCCATGCCGTGGAAGACGCGGCGGCGGAAGCCGAGCGCCTGAAGGCCGCCATTGCGAGCTATATCGAGTACACGAACGCGCAGGCCGACGCCGTGCGCGAGTCGGTAGGCGCCAAGGAGGCTGAAATCCTCACGGGTCATGTTGCCATGATCAACGACCCGTACATGCAGGGCGAAATGGTGAAGCTGGTCGATGGTGGCTCGTGCGCCGAGGATGCGCTCGTGCAGATTTGCGATATGTTCGCGAACATGTTCGAGGCAACGGGTGACGAGCTTACCATGCAGCGCGCCACCGACGTGCGCGACGTGAAGACGGGTGTTCTGGCCGAGCTGCTGGGACAGCGTCCCGTGGACATGGGCTCGCTTCCCGCTGGTAGCGTCGTCGTGACGCACGACCTTACGCCTTCCATGACGGCGGGCATCCGCCCGGGCACCGTGGTGGGCTTCGTTACCGAAACGGGTGGCCTTACCAGCCATTCCGCCATTTTGGCGCGTGCCATGGAAATTCCCGCCGTGCTTTCGGTGCCCAACGCGTGCGGTCAGCTTGCCGCGGGTATGCAGGTTATCGTCGATGGCGGTGCGGGCTCGGTTGCCGTGTCGCCTTCCGCGGAAGAGCTGGAAACGGCTCGTGCCGAGCAGGAGCGCCTCCTGACGGAGCGCGCCGAGCTTGCGAAGTTTATCGGCGTGTCCACGGTTGCGGCTTCGGGCGAGCAGTTCGAGCTGTTCGCCAACATTGGCAAGCCCGACGATGCCACGCAGGCTATGGAGCGCGATGCCGAGGGCATTGGCCTCTTCCGCACGGAATTCCTGTTCATGGACGCTATGTCCATGCCCACCGAAGACGAGCAGTTCGAGGCGTACAAGAAGGTTGCGCTCATCTGCAAGGGTAAGCCGGTTATCGTGCGCACGCTCGACGTGGGCGGCGACAAGGAAATCGGCTACCTGGGCTTCGAGCGCGAGGACAACCCGTTCATGGGCTATCGCGCCATTCGCTATTGCCTGTCCAACGAGGACATGTACCGCGCTCAGCTGCGCGCCATCCTGCGCGCCAGCGCGTTTGGCGAAGTGCGCATCATGGTGCCCTTCGTGACGTGCGTCGACGAGATTACCGCCGTGAAGGCGCTCGTGAAGCGTTACATGCAGGAGCTCGACGCCGAGGGCGTTGCCTACGATGCCAGCATTCAGGTGGGCGTTATGGTGGAAACCCCCGCTGCGGCGCTCGTGGCCGACCTGCTCGCGCAGGAGGCCGACTTCTTCAGCATCGGCACGAACGACCTTACGGGGTACACCATGTGCGCCGATCGCGGCAACGATAAGGTGCGCTACCTGTACTCCACGTACAACCCGGCCGTGCTGCGCAGCATTCGCCGCATCATCGAGTGTGGCAATGCGGCGGGCATTCAAGTGGGCATGTGCGGCGAGGCCGCTGCCGACTCGCTGCTCGTTCCGCTGTGGATCGCCTTTGGCTTGGGCGAGTATTCCGTTTCCGCCACCAGCGTACTTGCCACGCGCAAGAACATTTCGCTGTGGAGCAAGGAAGACGCATGCGCGTTGGCCGAAAAGGCCATGCAGTTGAAGACCGCCACCGAGGTCTACGACCTACTGAGGGAATCGGCTCGATAGTCGTTGCATCCAATTGCCTTTAAAGGGTTCGCATGGCATTGCGCCACGCGAACCCTTTGTTTTTGCCCTTGCGACGACACCAGTGGGTCGCTCGTCGTCATGCGCCAAGGGTCGAAGGGGAAATCACATCCTATCCGAAGTGCAAGAAGGCTTGCTATTTCGCCTGTTCATGCGCACGAGTAGCTTGCTACTCTGCGTCGCCCTCGTTCTGGCCTTCCTCCTCCGCCTTTTCTGCGTCGAGGTTCATGTTGCCCCTCCCTCGATATCCACTTCGGCCATTGTACCGTGCTCATCGTTCGATTCGCGTGCTTGGATACCATTTTGAAACGCGGACGCCGCGGCCCTAGAAACGGGAGGGTGACACTTCCAAATAAGTGATATTGTTCGTTCTGGCCTGCCATTACTCTGTACAATAGGCTCATGTTCTGAGGGGGCGGAATGGCTGAAACGGGTAGCTCCATATTCAACAATCGGGCTGTCGAGCGCTTGCGCAGTCCCGATGATTTGGAAAAGTACGTCCGCATAACCAGTCCCAGCGTCTGGGTGTTTCTTGGCGCTTGCATTGCGCTTCTTGCCGGTTTGCTCGTGTGGGGCATTTTCGGTTCGGTATCCACTAGCGTTTCCGCTACGGGCGTTGTGGTGGACGGCCAGCCCATGTGCTTCCTTGCCGCCGAAGACGCGGCGAAGGTCCACGAAGGCGACGTGGTCAATCTCGGCGGTGAGCGCATGGAGGTCAAGAGCGTCGCTCCCATCCCCGTTTCTCGCGACGAGGCAAACCAGGTGCTTTCCAACGACTACCTGGTGCATGCGTTGCTGAAGGGCGACTGGGCATACCAGGTCATCTTCGAGGGTGATTCCTCGAATCTTCCTTCCAGCGTCCCCCTTACGGTAAACATTACGGTCGAACGCGTTGCCCCCATTTCCCTTATCCTTGGGAGGCAGTAGCGTATGGCGCGCCGCATTGTCAAAGTCCCGCAGGTCATGCAAATGGAGGCCCTGGAATGCGGGGCCGCCTGCCTAGCTATGATCTTGACGTATTACGGGAAATGGGTCGCCCTGGAGCAAGTGCGCGCCGATTGCGGTGTTTCTCGAGACGGTTCGCGTGCGTCCAACATCCTCAAGGCGGCTCGGTCGTACGGCCTTACCGCCAAGGGTATGTCGTATTCCGCTTCCGCCCTTCGTTCTTCGGGATCGTTTCCCTGCATTCTGTTCTGGAACTTCAATCATTTCGTGGTACTGCGTGGGTTTAGGGGCAAGTTTGCCTACATCAACGACCCGGCACGCGGGCAGGTGAAGATTCCCATCGAGCAGTTCGAAGATGCCTTTACGGGCATCGTGCTCGTGTTTGAGAAGACCGATGCATTTCAGAAGGGCGGGAAGAAGCCCGATACCACTGCCTATGCGCGCGAGCGCCTGCGGGGGCTTGGCCCCGCGGTGGCGTTCGTGATGATCACCGCCGCCATCGTATCCATTGCCACCATCGTCAATACGTCTGTGGGCCAGGTGTTCCTGGACCGTATTCTTTCCGGCAGCAACCCCGATTGGCTTGTTCCCATAACGATAGTGATGTTCGTGCTCGCCATGATTATCGGCATCGTTTCCATCATGAACGCTGCATGGCTCATGCGCATCCAAGGCAAGATCGCGGTGGTGAGCTCCTCGCGCTTCATGCGCCATTTGCTGCATTTGCCAGCGGAGTTCTACGCCCAGCGTATGGTGGGCGATTTGCAACAGCGACAATCGGCCAACGAAGCGATCGCCTTTGCGCTCATCGGACAGCTTGCACCCGTGCTCATCAACGTGGTGATGCTTGTTCTGTACCTGATCATCATGCTGAACTATAGCGTTCTGCTTACGGTCGTGGGAGTGCTCACGGTGATCTGCAATGCTTTTCTGGCGCACTATATTTCGAAGAAACGCATCAATATCGCGCGTTCGGGCGCCATGTCGGCAGGCAAGCTCTACGCGTCAACCGTAAGCGGCATCGAAATGATCGAGACCATTAAGGCTGCTGGCGCGGAAGACGGATTCTTCGGACGTTGGGCAGGCTATCAGGCTGCGGTGAACGAGAGCCATGCCCGTTCAGCCAAGCTGAACGAGTATCTGGGCATGGTGCCCCAGCTCGTTACGCAGATTGCCAACATTGCCGTGCTGGTGCTGGGCATTTGGCTCATCGTCGAGGAGCAGTTCACGCCTGGCATGCTGTTGGCTTTCACGGGCTTCCTCAATGCCTTCATGCAGCCGGTGGGGCAGATAGTCGTGCTGGGACAGTCCATTCAGGAAATGCAGACGCAGATGGAGCGTATCGAGGACGTCATGCGATATCCCGTAGATGTTCCCGAAGATGGTGACGAGGCTGTTGACGCGCAGAGCCTGGACCGAGAGAAGCTCCAGGGCTACGTCGATTTGAATGGGGTCACGTTTGGCTATTCGCCGCTGGAGCCGCCACTCATCGACGGCTTCGATTTGCATATGAAGCCTGGTCAGTGGGTTGCGCTCGTAGGCGGTTCCGGATGCGGCAAGAGCACGATTGCCAAGTTGGTGAGCGGCTTGTATGTGCCCTGGAGCGGAGAGGTCACGATCGATGGCACGCCCATTGCCGATATTCCGCGCCCAGTGTTGCGTGGGTCGCTTGCCGTAGTGGACCAGGGCATTGTTTCCTTCGACGACACCGTTTCAGAAAACGTGAAGCTGTGGGATGCCTCCATTGAGGATTACGAAGTGGTGCTGGCTTGCCGCGATGCGGGTATCCACGATGTCATCCTCGAGCGCGAAGGCGGCTATTCTTCGCTTGTCCAGCCTGGTGGTGGAAACTTTTCGGGCGGGCAGTTGCAGCGTTTGGAAATTGCCCGCGTTCTAGCTCAAGACCCTACCGTCATCATTTTGGATGAGGCAACGAGCGCCTTGGATGCCAAGACGGAAGAGGAAATCATCCGATGCATCCGCGAACGCGATATCACCTGCATCGTTGCGGCCCATCGCCTGTCGACCATACGCGATTGCGACGAAATCGTCGTGATGGAGGATGGCAAGATCGTGGAGCGCGGCACGCACGAGGAACTCGTGGCAAAAGACGGCGCATATGCGGAGTTGGTGCGCAATGACTAGGTGGATCGAATCTCAAATAGAAACGCGCGCGAAGCTCGATAGCGAGATGACCGAGCGTGCGTACGCCGAGCTTGCCGCGAGCGTGAGCAACCCCCAGAATGCTCCGCACTTTTCCGTGAACGACGTCGAGCAGGTCGATGGCGCTTCGCGCGCGTGCCTGCGGTTTCTAGGCATACATGCGGGTCATGTGCCCGACGATATTACTGATGTCGAAGAGCGACTCGATTGGCTTTGCCGCCCCACGGGCACGATGCGTCGTCGCGTGAAGCTCACGGACGGCTGGCAAGACGAAGCGTTTGGCGCAATGCTTGGCCGTCTGGATACGGGCGAAGCGGTGGCCTTGCTGCCTCGGGGCGTGCATGGATACTGCTATCTCGAGCCGGGCACGGGCATAAAGCGAAAGATTACCGCGAAGAATGCCAAGCACTTTGAAACCGATGCCATCTTGTTCTACAAGGGCTTGCCCAATAGGCCTCTTGCCGTACGCGATTTGGTGATGTTCGTCGTTGGTGCGTTTAGGCTCAATGACTACTTGCTCGTGTGCGCGGCCGCTCTTGCCGTTGCGCTCATGGGGTTCCTTCCCGCATGGGCCAATAAGGTCGCCTTTGGCGTAGTTGCGCCGTCGGGGCAGTCCGAGCTCATTTTGCCCATCGCGGCGTTTTTGCTGGGCATGACCATTTCCACGGTGCTCATAACCGCCTGTCGTAATTTGATAATGCAGCGCATATCGTTGAAGCTCGACATACTTGCCGAATCGGCTGCCTTTGCGCGCGTTCTTTCGCTGCCGAATGCCTTCTTCAGGAAATACTCCTCGGGCGATTTGGCAAGTCGCGTTGCGAATGTCACGCTCTTCACACAGCATTTTACGTCGGTCATGTTGGGTAGTGCGCTTACGACGCTCATTTCGCTTGTGTACGTGCTTCAGATTGGGGCGTTTGCCCCGGCGCTTACCTTCCCCGCCCTTATCACGATGGCGCTGCAGGTGTTCGCGGTGGTGTTCATTACGTCTCTTACGTCGCGATTTGAGGTTGCCACCGTCGAGGCGTCGGCTCATTTGTCGGGCGAGGTAACCGCCCTGCTCAATGGCGTGCGCAAGATCAAGCTCGCAGGCGCCGAGGACCGCGCGTTCTCCAAGTGGGCGCATAGCTATTCGGAATACGCTCGTTCGGCGTACAATCGCCCTGCCGTTACGCGCGCGGTCGTGCCCATCGTTACCTTCATCGGGCTTCTTGGCCTTATAGCCATGTATTACCTGGCGGGCGCCTCTGGCGTGACGGTCGACAACTACATGGCGTTCAATGCCGCGTATGGCCAGATGAGCGCTGCCGTTCTTACGCTGGCTCAGATTAGCGACGAGATGGCCCGCATCAAGCCCATGCTCAATTCCATTTCACCCATCCTCGACGCGCAGCCCGAGATGTCCGAGGGCAAGCCGTCGGTGGAGTCGATCACGGGTAGCGTCGAAGTGGCCGACGTGTCCTTTCGCTATGGGGATACCCAGCCCTACGTGCTCAAGAACCTCTCGTTTAGCGTGAAGCCAGGGGAATACGTGGCTCTGGTCGGAGCGAGCGGCTGCGGGAAGTCCACGGTGATGCGTTTGCTGCTGGGGTTCGAGATGCCCGAACGCGGGCGTATCTCGTATGGCCCATACGACGTGCGCCGCGTCGACTTGAAGTCGCTGCGCCGTCACATTGGCGCCGTCATGCAGGATGGCAGCTTGTTCATGGGCGACATCGCTTCGAACATTTCCATTTCCACTCCGTCCGCTACGCTCGACGATGTGTGGAATGCCGCCGAAATCGCGGGCATTGCCGAAGACATTCGCAAGATGCCCATGGGCATGCAGACGCTCGTGAGCGAGGGTGCGGGTGGCGTTTCGGGCGGCCAGCGGCAGCGCATCATGATTGCGCGCGCCGTATGCGGAGGGCATAGGATTCTCCTGTTCGACGAAGCCACGAGCGCACTCGATAACGTAACGCAGCGTCATGTCGTTGACTCTCTTGCGTCGTTGAAGTGCACGCGCATCGTGATTGCCCACCGGCTTTCTACCGTGCGCTATTGCGATCGCATCCTTGTTCTGAACGAGGGGCGCGTTGCCGAGGAGGGCACGTACGAAGAGCTCATTCAGAAGCACGGGCTCTTCGCTGGCTTAGTTGAAAGGCAGCGCCTCGACATCTAGCGTACGCCGGGGCCGCGTGGGAAGGGGCGTGCGGGCCGCATGGATGGGCTTATTCTCTTCAACATACTGTATGCCCTGATGGCAAGCGAGGGCCGCGAGGCTGTGCTCTTTGGGCAGTCTGCGCCTGCGATGAATGCGGTGTTTTCGCGCAGCTTGGGTGTTCCCTCGACATTTCCCGAGGTGTGGTTCGAGATTCCCCTGCTGGGCGATCCCTGGTGCGATGTGCATGCGCTTACCTCGATTGACGATGCGCGGCAGGGTCTCACGCTGGGCGAAGGGGTTCGTGGCGCGAGTGGGGATGCATTCACATGGTTTGCCCAGCAGGGCGATTCCGTGCGTCAGCTTGCGCTGAGCTGGGACACGGGTTCGGGCAATGCCGACGTCCCCGCCATTCAGCTGCTCATGCGAAAGAATGATGTGCCCGTTACATGCGATTTCCTTTCCGCGGTGGGCAGGCCCGATGCCGTGGATGCCTATCAGGTCCTCTTGCTGCCCCGCTACGCGTATGCGGCTACATGGACAAAGCGCAGCAGAATGCATGTGCTTCGAGTGGCGAGTGCCTTGAGCAGGCATTCCGTTGCATTGGATTCACGGCGTACACCAGCTCGATGCTCGAGCAGGTTCAGCGTCTCCTTGCCCTGGTGCCAGGGGGCGTTGACTTTCAATTCGACGTGTATCCCGATGGGTCGCTTGGCGACGTGTTCGCCATTGATGCGCAGTTCCAGATCAAGCAGCCGCATGTGGCGAACGAGATGTTCGAATCGGGAGCTCCGTGGCGCGTTATGCACCAGTTGGAAGAGTGGGGCATTGCAGGTGGCAGGTGGTGCCAGGGCATCCAGGCGACATTCGCCCGTGCATTGCCCATCGAGCTTCCGCAGGGTGGAATGGGGCGCTATGCCCTTACGGTCATGCCCCAGTGGGTGAAGGTACGCTGGACGAAGGGCGTATTGCAGCCCTCCAAGTTGTACCTGTGCGCGCAGGGCACGGTTCTGGACTAGGTGCGCTCGCGTTTGCTTGGCGCGCCTAGCCCTGGAAAACGCAGTGCGCGATGATGACGATAATCGTGGTGAGGATGCCCGATACTGCCAGGGCCACGCCCGACATCGCGCCTTCGAGTTCGCCCATCTCAATGGCCTTGGTGGTTCCCACGGCATGAGAGCAGGCTCCGATTGCCACGCCTTTGGCGATGCTGCTGTTCACGTGGAAGACCTTCGCCATGACGGGCGAGAAGATGGCGCCCAGGATGCCCGTGATGATCACCGCGGCAACGGTGATGGAGGTAATGCCGCCCAGTTCCTGCGAGGCCGCGATGGCGATGGGCGTCGTTACCGATTTGGGAATGAAGGACAGGGCCATGTCGTTGCCCAGGCCCAGCAGCTTGCAAAGGCCATATGCGCTCGCCATCGAAACGACCGAGCCCACGAAGCATCCCGCCACGATGGGGATGAAGTGCTCTTTCAGGATTTGGCGCTGCTTGTATACGGAATACGCGAGCGCTACGGTAGCCGGCCCCAGCAGGAACGAGAAGATCGACACGCTCTGCTCGTACGATTCAAGCGAGATATGGAAGAACGTCAGCGCGAAGATGAGTCCGATGAGCGTAATGAGCAGCGGGTTCAGCAGCGGCGTCTTCACTTTCTTGTAGAGCAGCACGCAGAGTTCGAATACCGCTATGGATGCAAACGATCCAACGAGGAGCAGGATGGCGAAGCTGAAGTCGGGCAGCGTGATGTCAAGTACGCCGTTGGGCGCCAGGAAAAAGGGGATCTGCATGACCTATGCCTCCTGGCTGATGCGGACGTTGCTTTCGCGCTTCGCGCGATGGCTGTCCATGAGGCGCGACACGAGCGCAACGGTAAGCGAGGTGGCCAGGAATACGATGACCGTCGTGACGATGCAAACGAATGCGAACTTCAGCGCTGCATCTTGCAGGAGCGAAAAGCATCCCATGATGCCCACACCTGCGGGGATGAAGAAGATGGACATGTTGTCCACCATGTAGTCGCAGGCGTCGCCCACGTGCTTTGCCTTCAGGATGCCCGTTGCCAAAAGCGTGAGCAAGAGGGCCATGCCCACGATGTTGCCGGGAATGGCGATGGGCAGGTACTGCGAGATGAGGCAGCCAAGCTCATAGACGGCGATGAGCAGCACGAGCTGCACGGCCAGCGTCGCTAGGCGCTTGATTTTGCTCTTGGGGGCGCTGGGTTGTTGCTCGCACTCGTCTTCGCTGGCGTTGCACGTAATCTGTTCTACGGAGTCGCCGCCCTTTGATGCGTCCTGCTTTGCAAGATGCTGGTTGATGGCGGATTCGTGTGTTTTAGGCTGTGTTTTACTGCTCCGGAACATTATTTGTGACGCTCTCGATTCATTTTCGTCCGTTTACCGATTTCTCGACGTTGCGTGACTATACACCCAAAAAAAGTTCGCGCGGCTTTTTCAACGTTTCACCACGTAGATATGTAAGAGCGTACAAACTACGACCAGATAACGCCCACGTGGCGATATAATGGGCGAAGAAGTTAGCGCAGCCGCCGTACGAAGGGGTGTGTCATGGATTTGAATACGAGCATCGAGGGAACGAGCGCGGTTATTGCCATCGACGGCAAGCTTACCGTTGCCACGGCTCCCGAACTGGAGGCGGCCCTAGCCGAGATTTCCGAAACCGTTACCGACGTTGCACTGGATATGACAAATCTCGTGTACGTTGCGTCGGCTGGCCTGCGTGTCTTGGTTGCTGCGGAAAAGCGCATGCTGCGTCAGAATGGCGCGCTGCGTCTGCTGCATCCCAACGACGAGGTCATGGAAGTCTTCGAAATGACGGGCCTGGTCGATATCTTCACTATCGAACGATAGGGCGAAGCCCTGCAAACCATGCCGAACCGCTTTGCAAGATGAGGTGAAACGGGTAGGCATTAATCCCGCTGCCTTAGGGTGGCGGGATTTTTTTGCCCCAAAACATAATGATGCCGGGCCGATAGGGGGTCGGCCCGGCATGTACTCTGCGCCCGTGGGAGGATGGGCATGTGGCGGAGCGATCTTCAGCTGCAGAATTGAATCACGCTGCCGCCGTGCCCGAGGGCGTCGAAGAGTTATAGGGTTGCGGCGCTTTCGCCGGCCACGTACCCATGGGTAGAGGCCAGGCCGTTAGAGCCGCCGTGGAGAAGCGATTCGTAGCTGGCGCCGAAACGATAGCCAACCGTGTTGCCGCCGGCATATAGGCCGGGGATGGGATCCCAGTTCTCGTCGAGTACCTGCATCTTGTCGTTGCAGCGTACGCCGCCCAGCGTGCAGTAGAACAGGTACTGCATCTTCCAGGCCTGGTACGGACCATCGTCGATGGGGTCCAGGTAGCGCTTGGACTTGCGGAAGTCCAAGTCTTCGCCGGCTTCGCACAGCTCGTTGTAGCGCTTGACCGTTGCGGCCAGGGCATCGGCGGGAACGTCGATCTTCTTGGCCAGCTCTTCGATGGTATCGGCCTCGTAGTGCTCGGTCTTCTCGATGTCGAACATCTTCGCGGCGGCTTCCTTGTCGTAGCCGAAGGAAGAGGGCATCTGGAAGTCGTTCGTGGGGATGATCTGCCATACGTAGCCTTCATGGCCGGGCAGGTCGGCGACGATGTGGGCCGAGGTCAAAAGCGAGG
>JAILNP010000005.1:0-9781 GCA_024691475.1 Eggerthellaceae bacterium | reverse complement strand
AGGCATCTACCGTCTTACCATGAAAACGGGCTCCGACAATTTCCGCGCGTCGTCGATCCAGGGCGTCATGAAGCGCGTGAAGGCGAAAGGCGCGCGCGTTATCGTGTACGAGCCCACGCTGGAGGCCGATGCGTTCTTCGGCAGCCCTGTGGTGCGCGATCTGGAAGACTTCAAACGCCAAAGCGACGTCATTGCCGCGAATCGCATGACGGCGGAACTCGATGACGTGCGCGGCAAGGTTTACACGCGCGATCTGTACGGCCAGGGCTAGCGCATGGCGGAAAACGTGCTCATATCCATTCTCATTCCCGTCTACAACGCGGAGCGCTACCTGGAACGATGCCTTGATAGCGTGCTCGCGCAGACGTATGGGTCGTTCGAGATCGTGGCCATCGACGATGGCTCTTCCGATGGCTCGCCGGCCATTCTGGACGCATATGCCCGGCGCGACCCGAAACGCGTACGCGTGGAGCATCGCGCGAATGCTGGTGCAGCTGAGGCGCGCAATCGCGCCATCGAGCTCGCGCGGGGCGAATACGTGGCGTTCCTGGATAACGACGATTGGCTTGATCCCGATTTTCTGGATCAGCTGGTATCTCATGTGGGCGAAGGTGCCGACATCGTGTTTGGTGGCTATCGCCGCCCGCATGCCGACGGTTCGGTGGCCAGCGAGATCGTGCCGCATCCGGGCGAGGAATGGGCGCCCTTTGCGGTGCTTGCCGCATGGGCGAAGCTCTACCGTAGGGAATTCCTGCTGGCGAATGACCTGCGCTTCCTTTCGGCAAACATCTACGAGGACCTGTATTTCTCGATTCCGGCCATCTATGCCGCGCAGCGTACGGAAGTGGTTCCGTACTGCGGCTACAACTGGTTCATGAACCCGGAGAGCGTGTCCAATACCAGCCAGCGCACCTCTGAGGGGCTGGAATTCGACCGCGCTATGAGCTCGTTGGTCGATCGCGTGGGCGTGGACGCGTCGGGCAAGCAAGACGCGCTGTTCGTGCATGCCATGGTGCGCTTGGGCGTGTTCTCGCTGTTCCTCACGCGCGACGGCGATGGTCCGGAACTAGCTGCGGAACGCACGGTTCTCCTGCGCGCGTGGCTCGATGTCCACGTGCCCACGTGGCGTTCCGACCCCTATGCTCGCATGGGCAGGCCACGGGGCGATAGTCGCGGAGCGCGTATTGCCACCTGGTTGTTTGTTCGTCATCCGCGCCTGTTTGCCGCGGCATTGCGCCTGAAATAGCCTACAGGTCGTTGGCGGCTTCCCCGCGCGCGTACACGCGTGCGATGGCGTGTGCGATGGGGGCGGGCCAGAAGCGCTTCAACATGGCTAGGTCTTCTGCCGTGCGCGTGGAATCGCCGATGAGAGACGTAGTGGTAGAAGCTTCGTGAATACGATGGAGCATGAGGGGTTGAGGGTCGTATAGGAATGCGCCCTCCATGCGCGAAAGGCGTTCCCAGGTATCCCAGTCGACGTTGCTCTTCATGCCCGCGTGAAACGGCGGGGTGGGGCAGTTTGTCGCATTGAACGTGACCGCGGGGCAGCAGATGGCATTTCCCCAGGCCAGCGCATGACGACGCGCATGTGTGCTGCGCGCCTTGCTGGGCTTGGCGAGTGGTGCGAGCAGGCGGCGCTTCACGCGGGGTAGCGTGCCGTCGTTCACCGTTTCGCCGTTGCGGATTTCGGCGTAGTCGCTGAAGAAGATGAGCCCATCGCTGGCGCTATCGAGCATGCCACGCGCATGCGTGGCGTATTCGGGCAGGTAGACGTCGTCTTGGTGCGCGATGGTAATGTAGCTAGTCGTTGCTTGCGTATATGCGAAGTTCCAGTCGGCTCCTATGCCGTGGCTTTCGCTGTTCACGTGCAGGGGCAGGCCATGCTTTCGCGCGATGCTTTCCAGCCATGCGCTGGGCGTGGACGTGGCGATGAATACCTCGTCGGCTGCGGTTTCCTGCAGCTCGATCGAAGCAATGCATTCTTCCAGATAGGGGCTTTGTCCATAGGCGCAGATTGCAAATGCGTGTGTGGACATGTCATTTCCTCCCTCATATCTTCAGAACGCTGTCGTATAGTTACGCCAAAGGGAACTGGGACAGCGTATCAAGGATACGCGAAGGGTGGCGAGGAATGAACCCCGCTAAGAGTGCTTCCAAGCATTATCTTGCGCTGCTGCTTGCCGTGGTTGCGGTGGCAATTGCTGTTGCGCTTGCAGCGCCTGCCTCGGCGTATGCCGCAAGCGATCAGAAGATGTATCGCCTGTACAACCCCAATGGCGGAGAGCATTTCTATACGGCGAACGTGATGGAGATGACCAACCTGCATCGCCTTGGCTGGAACTACGAGGGCGTGGGTTGGATTGCCCCGGCATCTGGCGCGCCCGTGTATCGCCTGTACAACCCTAACGGCGGGGATCATCACTACACCATGGCCGCAGAAGAGAAGGACTTTCTGGTTGCGCTGGGCTGGAACTACGAGGGCGTAGGCTGGAGGTCGGCAAGCGCTTCGGCGGGCCAGCCGCTCTATCGCCAGTACAACCCCAATGCCTCGTCGGGCTCGCATAACTACACGCTGAGCGCGCAGGAAAACGACCACCTCGTAAGCCTGGGCTGGAATGCCGAGGGCGTATGCTGGTATGGCTACGAGCCATCCGAAAGCGACTTCATTACGTTGCTCGATTACTCTCAGGCGGTGAACCTGCCCGTTTCCGTTTCTGCCTACAGCGTGGTAGTGGCACGCGAAGATGGTGTGGTCATTGCCGGCAAAGCGCCGAATAAGAAGTGCGAGACGGGCTCCACGGCGAAGCTCATGACGTGCTGGCTCGCCCAGGAGAGCCTGGGGGATGCCCAGGTCACGCTTTCTGATTACGATATTCAGATTGCTCAGCCGTTTGCCTACGATCGCGACCAGCCGTGGAAAACCAATTCGGCGTCTATCGTGGCCAAGCAGTGCATGTACGTGTCGTCGAACCCCTATGCGCACACGCTGGCTCGCTACGTGGCGCGGGAAAAGTACGGCGCAACGGGTACCGACTGGGGCGACATGCGCAACGGCGTGCGCGCCATGCAGGAGCGTGCCGTGGAAATTGGCATGACGAATACGACGTTCGTTTCGCCTTCGGGCTTGTTTGGCCCGAAGAACGGCAACTTCACGCAGGATTTCAGCAGCAACTCTAAGGGCCTGACGAACAATCGCTCCACGGGCAACGACATGATGCTCCTCACGCTGAACGCCGTACCTGCGGGTACGCATATTGTGGGCAACACGTTCGGGAGCCCGCACAAGTTCACGAATATCAAAACGGGAACGAATGAGCGCGAATCCATGCTTTCGATGATACGAATAAAGGGCAAGACGTATTACATTGCCCTCATGGCTGCCGACCATACCTCCAGCCAGGGCGGTACCGACGTGAAGGAGACCACTGCCATCGTCAATTGGCTCTGGGATTACGTGCAGTAGGGTGTTTCGTGAGTGGCTTCGTGCGAAAGAATGCGCTTCAATGGGCGGCGGCAGTCGGCGCCCTGGTGCTGTGCGCTGGCCTGTTCTTTGCGGCCTATGCATTAGCCGAAGTGCCCATGCCGAACATCGCCAGCGACCTTGTCTACAATGGCTCGGCGCAGGAAGGCGTTTCGGAAGCCGAGGGCTATACGCTGTCGGGGCAGGTGGATGCCACGAACGCCGGTGAGTATACGGTTACCGCCACGCTGCGCGAGGGCCGTCATTGGCCCGACGGCAGCACCGATCCCAAGTGCGTGACCTGGGAAATCGACAAGGCATCGCTCGACGTCTCGGCGTTCACGGTCGATTCTACGTTCACGGGCGAGGAGCAGTCGCTCGTTTCCACGCAGAATGTTCCCGAGGGCGTTTCCGTATCCTATGGCGTTAATGGCGTGGAGTCCGAAAATCCCACGGCTACCAACGCTGGCAGCTACGAGGTAACGATGACGGTTGATGGCGGCGGCAACTACAAGGACACCACCGTTGTGTGCCAGGCGAAGATCGCGCCCGCTCCCATTGTTGCGCCCGAACCCGTATCGGGCCTGGTGGCGGATGGCAAGACGAGCCAGGTGGGCGTTCCCGAGGGCGATGGCTATACCGTGGAAAGCGGCAGCGCCGTCGAGCCGGGGGAGTACGTTGCCGTGGTTACGCTCGACGCCAATCACGTATGGGAAGATGGTTCGTCCTCGCCACTGCAAATCGCTTGGAGCGTCGGCGAGCCCGAGGTTCCCTGGGGCAACTTGGTAACGCTCAACTACGATTCCGCCGTTGATCTGCCCGTTTCGCTGAGCGCCTACGGCGTGCTGGTGGCCACGGCCGATGGCACGGTGGTTGCACAGAAGAACCCGTATACGCGTTGCGAGATCGCCTCCACCACCAAGCTGCTTACGTGTTGGCTGGCCAGCGAATACCTGGACGACGATAGCCAGGTGAGCCTTTCCTCGTACGACACGCAGATCGCCGCGCCGTTCGATTCGCCTGAAAATCAGCCGTGGCATACCGCCAGCGCCGCGAAGATCGAGGCGCAGTGCATGCTCACGTCGTCGAACCCGTATGCGCACGCCCTGGCGCGCTACGTTGCCCGTGCACGATATGGCGCCTCGGGAACCGATTGGGGCGACATGACCAACGCGCTGCGTGCCATGGATGAGCGTGCGACGGAAATCGGCATGAGCAACACCACCTTCGTGTCGCCCTCGGGACTTTTCGGCCCGGGCAATGGGGTGTTCACGAGTGGGTTCTCCTCGTCTTCGGGTGGCATGAAGAACAACCAGTCCACCGCCAACGACATGATGCTGCTTACGCTGAACGCCGCGGCTGCCGACGCGCCCATTTCGGGGCAGAAGCTTGGCAGCAACGATTTCACCTGCATAAAGACGGGTACGAATGAACGCGAATCCATGCTTGCCAAGGCTAGCGTAGACGGCGAAACGTACTACATCGTCCTCCTGGCCGCTGATCATACCTCCGCCACCGGCGGCACCGACGTTCGCGAAATCGATCGCATCATCGATTGGCTCGAATCGCGTTAATGCGCTGAGCTGGTACTTCATTTACGGAAATATATTTTTCTGGACAATGTGAATTCGCTCGCTATTATGTAGGCAAATAGCAATATCGGTTCGGGTTATGCATGTGCGTGCATATGGGGAGGAGTCGATGTGAAGAAGCTGTTTGCCGTTGCTCTCTCGTTTGTCCTTACGTTGGGGGCGTTTCCTAGCTACACGTTTGCGGAAGACGAAGTAGCGCCTAGTTCGTCTGAAGAAATCATCTTTACCGAGGAGCTTGCCTCGGAGGCTGCATTGCGATTTGCAGGTGATTTCTATCCCGATTTGGGTCTGTCTGTTGAAGAGGTAATCCCATATTGCAATACCGAAGGCGATTGCACGGGGTATATCGTTGATTTCGAATACGATGGCCAGCCTTATGGTTATGTCGTGTTAGATGCATCTCTGGATTCGCTTATCGCTGAGTATTCCGTGGGGCCGGACGTTCGCAATCCTGGCGAGGTTGCTCTTGATCTTGCCGGCGACGAGATTCCGCAAGAAGATATTTCTGAGTGCGCGGTCATGCAGGTCGACCCCATTTCGTATGGAATCATCGATTCGGATGACGATACCGTACTTACCAACGAGGGTGGGGAATATGCTCTTGAGGATGTCGCTGCGGATGAGGGAGCCGTTGTTCAATCAAAGGACCCTACGACTTGGGACGAGGCAACGATTTCTTACAAGTCATTAAATGCGAACTATAGAGTTACGGCGCATGGTAATCTGGACGAGTTCTATGCAATAACCGAAGACGAAATCAAATCTCGAGTTGGACGCTATGCATGCTCTGTATCGGCGTTTTATGCAATTTCCGCTTACTATGGCGTCCTGGATTTGCATGATGATTTTTATGAGTATAAGCGGATTTGGAGCTATACGGGCACAGTCTTCAATGAAGGCGATAGCGTTTATGGGCATACGGCAACCGATACGGGTGCGGCCGTTTTGTGAAGTATTTGAAATCAAAGGGTAGGAACGTTTCGCAAACGACTACGAATGGCAAACCTGCTTTTTCCAGATACGTCTCCGCCGTTGAAAATGGGAACCCCTCTGTTATGTACGGCTGGATATTTGATCGAAACAAAGGCGAGGAAGAGGGTCACACCATGTTCGTGGAGGGTTACTTGAAAGCGGTCAATAAGAAGACTTCTGCCGGGCTTAATGTGCTGATAGTTTTTGATGGCTGGTACGAAAACTCTAGGTGCATTAACTACGATTTTGGCAAGTATACGAAATTCAGAGGAACATTCTTCCATGGCTAAGGAGTCTTTGTTTCTTCATCGATGCGCTCGCGTATTTGGTGTTGCCTGTTTTGCTCTTGTATTGCTTGCGGCAATTGGATGTTCGTCGGTTGAGAGGGATTATACGGGCGGCCTATTTGATGTCGTCTGGGAGGGGCATGGGCGTGTATTAGGGGTTGACGAAACCGAAGAGACGGTTACTGTTGACCTCTCTCCTGACTCTGAAGTTCTGCAGCATCGTTTTTCGGATCCAAGCTTGAGGCCGAATCAGATTGTCACTTTGAGCTATTGGTATGCGGAGGATTGCCACTATGTGATTAACGAGCAAATCGAGGTGGGGTCCACTGTAGAGGTTGGGTTTTTTTTGGGATGCAATGAGCGTGGGGAGTACGCTGGTTGCGCAATCGCTCCCGTTGAAAATGAATAAGGCCATTATTGGGGGGCGGTGCATGGGCTATGGCGATGCATGCTGCACGCGCTTCAAGACAACGGGTGTCAGAGGGCAATCCTCGCCTGGTGATAGGCGTTTTTCTTTTGGCTGCAATCATCGTTGTCTTGTCGGCAGTTTTGTTTTCGATGGTAGAGGCGGAAGAGTATACGGCTAGCCAAGAGGAATGGCTGGTAGGCGGATATTACGACATAATGAATGATGGGCATGGCTATCTTTTGGAATATGATTCCGCGACTCAGACGGCCGTTGTTGAGCTGTTGCCCGACTCGAATGCGTTGCTCTGCCTTCCGAATGACTTAGAGACGCCTCCTAACTATTTGTGTGGATTCCCACAGCGTCATGGGTTGTGCCCCGATGTCGTCATTGCTTTGGATTGCGATTATGCCGTGGATATGCTGAGCAAGGCGACAGAGGATAGGCTTCAGCCTGGTGCGTTAGTGGAGGTGGCTTTTTTCCTCGGTGGCGATCGTGAGGGGCGTTATTCGTGCGACAGAATCAAGCCGGTTGATTCGTTTGAGGTCGATTGTTTATACGTGGAGGATTGTGCAAGGAAATGCCTCGCGTCTGGCGATGTTCCCGAGAGCGGGGACTATTGGTGGCGGCCGGCGAACCGTATTCCCAATAGGGATTTCGATCGCGGGATTTATTAGCTCCCTACATCACGTGGGCGATGGCGGTGAAGCCTGCGGCTAGGCCCAGGATGAGCGATGCGGGTGGGAGCCAGCGTAGGGGGCTGCCGAGTTTGGCGGGCAGCAGGTTCCTATTCGACAGGCCCGCAAGCATAATCAGCAGGTAGAGCGGGATGAAGTAGCGCCCTTGCGTGCCGCCCACCATGGAAGACCCCACGGGCGTGTATTGCAAGTACAGGCTGGCGTAGATGAGCGCGCAAATCAGAAGCGCAATGCCCGTGATCGCCAAGCGCGTGCGCAGGGTGAATGGCCGCTTCAGGGGTTCGGTTCCGGAAATGGCAACAGCGGCAAGAAGCAGCAGATACAGAATCACGATGACCGGGTTTACGCGTATGCCCATCCAAGCCAGGTAGTCGGCAGTGGAAGACTCCAGGTAGAATGGCAGGTTCACGGCGAAAGTGCGTGCCATGGCCGCAACGAGCGCGAACGGGTTTGCCTTTACGAACGCCATTTGGGCATCGGGGTCTACGCCTGTGCCCAGCACCTCGTGTGCCAATATGTCCGACGAGATGGAAAGCCAGCCCAGGCAGCCGGCAATGCCCAGCGCGGCGATGCACGCCACCGAACATGCGTAGCGTGCTTTTCCGCCGAAGCGCTCCACGGGAATGAGGAATAGTGCAAGGCAAATGGGCACGTACACGATCTTGAACTGGGAAAGCGCAAGCACTATAGCCGCGATGAGCGCCAGGTGGCGAAGGCCCATGGTACGGTCTCGCTCGCGCCAATAGAGCGCGCAAGTCACGATGGCCAGGCAGAGCGCAAACGATATGCCGTCGGTGGCTAGTGAGAACAGTTCCTGCTGCATCATGGGCAGCAGTGCAAGCGCGAATGCGATGGGTTTACCCGTGGGCAGGAATCGCAGACAGAGGAAGATGATGGCCACCGCTGCCAGCCAGTTCATGAAGCGCCCTGCGTAGGCTAGGGCGGCAACATTGCCGGTGAACAGGCGCGCGAGGGCAATGCCCGCAGCCTGGGGCGCGTAGGATGCGGGGCTGTAGAGCGCCGTGTTGCGGAACGAAACGAACGAACGGTCGCTGTTGTCGATGGCGCGCGTGGCGTAGTCGGCTACGTCGGCGTGGGTGTGCGTTCGGGCGAGCTCGTCGGGTACGGCAACGGCGGTGGGCAATATGCCTCCCATCAGGCCGTTCGTGGGATCATTGGGGTCGGCGTACGATACCAGGCAGCCTTCCGAAACCTGGTAGGCGCGGCAGAAGTGCGATTCCTCGTCGGGGACGTTGAACAGCGGCGAGGCAAATATGCCCACGATCAGGAAGACCACGCTGATGATGGCGAAGGCGATGTCGAACCCAATATGCTTGCTCGTGCTCACAGTTCCCCCCAGTTGGTTTCCGTTTCGCAAAACGATACCATGCGCTGTGCATGCTGGGCTGGCGAAATGTGCCACGTGTGCGCATTTGCGCAGGTGCGATAGAATAAACGCCGTGAAAACTACCTCGACATACCCCCAAGAACGTATCTACGCTACGGTCGTTACGTTCAATCCCGACCTCAAGCGCCTGCGGGATAACTTGCGGGCGGTATCCGGCCAGGCGGCGGGCGTGTTCGTGGTCGATAATGGTTCGCGGGACGTGCGGGCCGTTCGCTTCCTCGTGTCGGAATTCCCCAGCTGCATGCTGGTCGAAAACGGCCAGAACCTGGGCGTGGCCGCCGCGTTGAATCGTGGCGTGCGTGCGGCGCGTGATGCGGGGGCGGTGGCCGTGCTGCTGCTCGACGAGGACAGCACGTCAGCCCCCGGTATGGTGCAAACGCTCGCCCGCCATCTGGACGAAGATGTCGGCCTGGTGTGCCCGCTCATTGGCAACTACCTGGAAGGCGATGCCCTGGAAACATCCGATGCCGTTTGCCAGGTGTCTCGCGCCATCAACTCCGGCTCACTTGTGAGCGTGGCTGCGTATGAAGCGGTGGGCGGGTTCGACGAGATGCTGTTCGTGGATTGGGTCGACATGGATTTCTGCGCCAACCTGCGCTTGCATGGCTTTCGCATCTTGCAGACGCACGAAGTGGCGCTTGCACATGCCATTGGCGACAACCAATACGCGCGCAAGGTGCCGTGGTTCAGCCGCGAGCGCGGGTTCCATCTGAAGCAGATGTACCGCACGAATCACAGCGATTTCCGCAGGGAAGACAAGGCGCGCTCGTGGGCTATCGTATTGCGCAAGTATCGTGGTACGCAAGAATACGCCGTTGAGCGCAGTTGCATCGTGAAGGAATTCGTGAGCAACCTGCTGTTCGAGCGCCGTCGCTGTGCGCTGCTGCGTGCTTTCAGGCGCGGTTGGCGCCGGGGCGTGGAAGCATGCGCCCGCAATGGGATAAAATAGGTCTGTTTG
>JAILNP010000178.1:0-8121 GCA_024691475.1 Eggerthellaceae bacterium | reverse complement strand
TGCCCTTGGTGGTAACGCCCCTACTGGCGTTTTCGGGCACGGCCAAGCTCGTGATGCTCACGGCATGGCTGGTATGGCTCATATTGATCATGATCTTCCTGGTTGTCGTGGAGCATATTCGCGACAATATCGAGCATCGCGTGAGTGCCATCGGCCTTACCGACGATCAGCTCCGCGAGGTGTACAGCCAGCATCAGAGTGTTCACGGTACGCCTCTAGCGCGTGCCATTGACGTGTTGCGTGGGGGTGGTGCGCGATGAAGAACGCATGGCGTCTGTTTGTGGGCGATCTGAAGCGCGTCTTCAGCAACGTGGTCACCGTGATCATCGTGCTGGGCTTGGTGTTCTTGCCCTCCATCTTCAGTTGGTACAACATCCTGGCGTGCTGGGACGTGTTTGGCAATACGGGCAACTTGAAGGTGGCCATCGCCAATAGCGATGAGGGGTACGAAAGCGACCTCGTTCCGCTCGAGATCAACATCGGCGATCGCGTCGTTTCCACGCTTCGCGCAAATGACCAGCTGGAATGGCAGTTTGTCAGCGAGGATGAGGCTATCGAGGGCGTTGAATCGGGCGAATACTATGCCGCAATCGTCATTCCTTCCAGCTTTAGCCGCGATATGATGACCTTCTATTCGGAAGATTCTTCGCATGCGGAAATCGTCTACTACACGAACGAGAAGAAGAACGCCATTGCCCCCAAGGTAACGGGGCAAGGTGCCGATCAGGTTGCCTATCAGGTGAACGAGGCTTTCACGCAGACGCTTTCCGATACGGCGCTTTCCATCGCCTCGGCGTTGTACGAATATGCGCAGGACAGCGATGCCAACGGTCGTATTGGCGAACTTGCCGATCATATTCAGACCATGGGCGACACCATGTCGCGTACGTCGAGCCTGCTTTCCTCGTATGCCGGTTTGGTTGGCTCGGCCGAATCGCTCGTCTCCAGCTCGTCGCAGCTGCTCGATGATGCCCAGAACGCCGTTTCGGATGTGAAGAGCGACGCCCAGGGGGCGGATGCTGCGTTTGATAGCCTGTCTTCGGCACTCTCCACGTCTACGTCTGCGCTCGAGATTGCGCTTTCCAATACGGCCCAGGGATACGATGACCTCTCGTCTTCGCTCGATGTCGTCTTCGGCGATACGAATACGCTCGTTTCTGATCGCGTGAGCCAGCTCCGTAGCGAGGCGAGCGACGAACGAGCGCATATCAGCAGCCTGGAGAATCTGAAAGCGTCGCTCGAGACGCTGGAGGGCCAGGTTGACGAGCAATATAAGCCATACGTTCAGGCTGCCATAGCTTCGGTGGACAATACCATCGTGGCCGATACCGCGCTTGCCGATACGCTTGATGCCGCTGCCGACGAGATCGAGAGCGGCACGGGCGATGCGCAGGACAAGTATGCCCAGGCAAAGGAATTGATCAACCAGGCGAAGGCCAGCATTTCCGAGCTGCAGACGAATTACAGCACCGAGGTGAAGCCCGTGCTCGATGATTTGGCGAGCAACGTTTCCTCCTTGGCCGATTCGCTTGCCGCAAATGCCGCAACGCTTTCGTCTGCCGCCGACGACCTGCAGGGTGACGCTGGTTCCATTTCTCAGAAGCTCGCTTCCGTGCGTGGCGATCTCAATTCGGCCGCGCAGGACATGACGGCATCTGCCGATCGCCTGAAGCAGCTTTCGTCTGAACTGAAGGAGGCGCTCGCATCGGGCGATACGGGTAAGCTTGCTGCATTGCTTTCAACCGATCCGAGTACGCTCGCCGAGGCGCTTTCCGCGCCCGTGCAGCTCGATAGGCATGCCATTTTCCCTGCTGACAACTTCGGATCGCAGATGGCACCCCTCTATACGACGCTTGCGGTGTGGATTGGCTCGCTTCTGCTTACCGTGGCCATTCGCGTTCTCGTTTCCAAAGACGCCCAGCGCGAGCTCGTTGACCCCAAGCCGCGCCAGCTCTTCCTGGGTCGCTTTGGCATATTCGCCTTTTCATCGCTTGCCCAAACCACGGTAATGGCCTTGGGCAATATGTTTTTCCTGGGCGTGCAGGTAAACGAGCCGTTGTTGTACCTGCTCTGCTTCTGGTTCGGCGGTCTGGTGTTCACGTTCCTGCTATATTCGTTCGTGGTGTCGTTTGCCAACTTGGGTAAGGCCATGGGCGTTCTGCTGCTCATTGTGCAGGTTACGGCGGGCAATGGCAGTTATCCCTTGCAGGTGCTTCCCGATGCGTTCCAGGCCATTAGCCCGTATCTGCCTGCTACGCATATGATTGCCGCCATGCGTGCCGCCATGATGGGCGTGTACCAAAATGATTTTTGGATACAGCTTGGTCAGCTTGCCCTCTTCCTGGTGCCCGCCGCCTTGCTGGGCCTCGTGCTGCGCAAGCCGCTCGCGAGCTTCCTAAGCTGGTACGTGCGCAAGACGGAAGACTCTGGTCTCGTGCAGTAGCGGTAAGGTGGAGCGCAGTCCAGTGACGTGCGTTGTCATAGCATGCAAAACGACCCGCAACAGGTAGTCGCGGGTCGTTGTCGTATCGTATGTGCTTAGGGGCTAGGCGGCCTTGCGCGTGTGCGAGAGGTGCAGGTGGGAGGAGAGCTTGCTTGCGATGGCTCGGTATCCCGTCTTCTGCCCCGATTCGATGCGCGTGACCTTGGCAGCACGCTTGGCCTGCTTTCGTTCCGCACGCAGGGCAACGATGCCCTTCTGCACGCGGTAGGTGAAGATGAAGTAGGCGCCCATCATGGCGATGCCCGTTGCAAGCCAGGAAATGGGGTAGACGTTCATGAGCGTCTCGAACGTGGGGTCTGCGGCGAATACCGTACCCACCCAAGCGAGACGTAGCGCGCAGGTGCCGATGACGGTGATGATGGCTGGCATCAGCGACGATCCCATGCCGCGCATGGCGCCGGCGGGTACCTCGTAGAATGCGGGGATGAACTCGATTACGGCGACGCGCCACATGCGGATGCTCGCGAACGCCATGGCCAGCGCGTCGGCGGTGAAGAGCGCCTCGAGGGGCTGCATGAACACGGCGAAGAGCACGCCCATGATGCCCGTGAACACAATGGATCCGCCCATGCAGATGGCGAAGATGCGGCGGCAGCGTCCGTATTGCTTTGTCGCGAAGTTCTGGCCCATGAAGGTTACGGCCGTCTGAGCGAAGGCGGATACGGCGAAATAGGAATAGCTTTCCATGTTCAGGGATGCGGTGGAGCCTGCCATGGCCTCTGATCCGAAGCCATTGATGGCAGCTTGGATAACCAGGTTGGATATGGCGAATACAGCACCTTGGATACCTGCGGGCACGCCAATCTTCAGGAGCGTGGAAAGGGGGCCGCGCGCGATGCGGAGTTGGCGGAGGTTCAGGTGGGTTACGCCCTTGTCGCGCATCATGGCTGCGAGTACGATGGCGGCGGCGCTGGCGTAGGCAATGACCGTGGCCAGGGCAACGCCCGTGACGCCCAGGGGCACGACGGTGGTGAACAGCAAGTCGAGAAGACCGTTCACGGCGCATGCAACGGCAAGCGCATAGAGCGGGCTGCGCGTGTCGCCTTTGCCGCGCAGCACGGCCGATCCGAAGTTGTAGAGCATGATGAACGGCGTGCCAATGAAGTAGATACCCAGATACTGGGCTGCCGGCCCCATGACCGATTCGGGCGTGGCGATGGCGTTCAGCAGGGGGCCCGTTGCACCAAGGCCCACGGCGATGAGGGCGAGGCCGCATACGATCGAAACGGTCATCGACGTGTGCACTGCCTGCTTGATCTCGGCTTCGCTGCCGTTTGCAATGCGCACGGCGACGGCAACGTTTGCGCCTACGGAAAGGCCCACGAATACGTTGACGACGAGGTTCACGATGGGTGCCGTAGCGCCGATGGCGGCAAGAGCTTCGTTGGATACGAATTGTCCTGCGATGGCCGAGTCTACGGAATTGAATAGCTGCTGCAGGCAGCTCGTGATGATGAGGGGGAGCGCGAAGAGGAGAATTTTGCCCAGCAGGGGGCCATTGAGCATGTCGATGCTTCTATCGCGGCGTTGCGCCATTGCGCGGCTCACTTCCTTTCAGCCTGTTTTTGGGCGTAAAAAGCCCCGCCTGTAGCGGGGCGCGTATTCGTATTGATGACGAACGTCACTATAGTCCCCTCGGCAAAAAATGGCATTGCCTGAGTCGCGAATATCACTAGGTGTTCAAATACGGTTCACGGTTGCTTCGAATGTCCAACGGGATGGAGTGGCGTTTTTTCACGCGTTTTCGCCTTTCGTCGAGCGCGTGGCGTGCGCGCTTCGCTTTCGCGGAAGCGGGGATTGCCCAGGATGGTGCTACATGGTACAGTCACATAAGTTAGACAAGCCTAATAGTAGTGTTGACGTGCTAAAATAATCGAATGTGGTAACGGGAGGGCGCATGGTTCGTCTCCCGTTTTTGCATAGGGCATTCGGGATGGGAGAAACATGGTCGAACAAATGCAATGGGGCGCTTATGACGGCGGCGAAGAGCCTATGCCGGCTCGGGGGCATGTGGTAGGTCCTCATCCCGAGCATGTGTTGCTCGAAGGCGTCGTTCCCTTCCCGGCCGAATTCGCCGAGCGCTACCGCGAGCGGGGCTATTGGAAGGGCGAGACTATTGCCGATATGTTTTTCGGCTCGGTTCGCTCGTTTGCCCATAACGTTGCGGTGGTCGATGGGGAGGAAGAGATTACCTACGCTCAGCTGGGCGAACGCGTGCTCCGCTTGGCTGGTGGGCTTTCCCGTCTTGGCATTGGCAGGGGCGATCGCGTAGTCGTTCACCTTCCCAATGTTGCCGTGTATTTCGACGTCGTGTTCGCCTTGTTCGAGCTCGGCGCCATTCCCGTATTCGCCTTGCAGGCTCATCGCCGTACGGAAATCGAGTACTTCTGCTCGTTCGCGCAGGCGGAGGCCTATATCACCATCGATTCATGCGAGGGGTTCGACCATGCCGCGCTGGCGCGCGAGATTGCCGCATGCGTGCCAAGCGTCGAGCATGCGCTGGTCGTCGATACGCAAGACGATTGTCGCGAATTCGGCAAGCTGTATGGCGAACCGCTTTCCCATCAGGAACGTTGCAATCCTGCTGACGTTGCCTTCCTGCAGCTTTCGGGCGGCACCACGGGCAAGCCCAAGCTCATTCCCCGCACGCATGACGATTACCTGTACACCATCCGCGAGTCGGCGCGTATTTGCGGGCTTTCTTCCGAAAGCGTGCACCTCATCGCGCTTCCCATCGCCCATAACTACACCATGAGCTCCCCGGGCATCCTTGGCTGCGTGTATGCGGGCGCGAAGATGGTGCTCGCGCCAAGCGGTAGTCCCGACGTGGTGTTTCCGCTCATCTCGAAGCATCATGTTACGAGCTCTTCGCTCGTTCCGCCGGTGGCCCTGCTGTGGCTCAACTCGTCCGTTCGCGACGAGTGGGACCTTTCTTCGTTGCAGGTGCTTCAGGTGGGCGGCGCGAAGCTTAGCCAAGAGGCGGCGCGGCGCGTAAAACCCGAATTGGGTTGCACGCTTCAGCAGGTCTTCGGCATGGCCGAGGGGCTGGTCAATTACACGCGCCTGAACGATCCGGAATCCCTCGTGGTGTCTTCGCAGGGCTTGCGCATCTCTCCCGATGATGAGGTCCGTGTCGTCGACGACGATGGCGTCGACCTGCCTGCGGGCGTTCCCGGCAATCTGCTCACGCGTGGTCCGTATACCATTCGGGGCTACTATTGCGCGCCCGAGGTCAACGAGCGCGATTTCACGCTCGATGGGTTCTATTGCACGGGTGATATCGTCTCGCGTGACGAACGCGGGTACCTTACGGTTACCGGACGCAAGAAGGACCAGATCAATCGCGGCGGCGAAAAGGTCTCTCCCGAAGAGATCGAGAACCTGCTGCTTTCTCACGAGGCCATTCACGACGCGTCTGTGGTGGGCGTACGCGATCAGGTGCTGGGTGAGAAGGTGAAGGCCTTCGTGGTGCTGCGCGAAGACGTGGATCCGGGTAGCGTGAGCCCGTTTAAGCTCAAAAAGTTCCTGCGCCAGAAGGGCATTGCCGGCTTCAAGATTCCCGACGAATTCGAAATCGTCAAAGAGTTCCCCGAGACGTTCGTGGGCAAGACGAGCAAGCGCGCGCAGCGGGAGTCGTAATGTCTGCGCTGCAGGGGCTCGACGGTCCCATCGTCTGGATTGCCGATACGCGTAACCAGCGGGAATCGGCCAGTGAATGGGATGACTGGCTGAGCGAACGAGAGCGCAACCGCGCTGCGTCATTCAAGTTCGAACGACTGGCGTCGTTCTATCGTGCCGTTCATGCGGGCGTGCGCCTGCATGTGGCGGCGTTTGCGGGCGTACATCCTAGCCAGGTAGCCATTGATCAGTTGCCGTGTCCTCGGTGCGGTTCCGTGCGGCATGGTCCGCCGTCTCTCGTGGTAGATGGCGTGCGCCTGCACTTCTCGCTTTCCAAGGCGCAACCCTATTACGTCTTTGCCGTTGCGCCTTTTCCTGTGGGCGTGGACGTGGAGCGAAGCGATGCTTCCTCGATTGCGGGTGAGCTTGCCTCCGATGCCTTCACTACGCGGGAGCTGGACGCCATCCGCGTACGTGGACCACATGAGGCGCTGCGTTTTTGGGTGCGCAAGGAAGCGCTCGTGAAGGCTCGTGGCATTGGCTTTGCGGATGCGCCCTCGAAGGTCTGCGCGGTCGACGACGTGCATGCGTGCGAAGATGGCATGTGGCACGTGCGCGATATAGAGCAGATGGAATCTCTTCAGGTGGCGTTATGCGTGCCCCTCGAGCGGGCGGAAGCCCCCGTGTGCGTGAAAGCCCCGTAGGCCCTGGGTTTGGGTCCTATGGGGCTTTGCCTATTCTGCGGTAGGCGCAATGGATAGGTTGCGTGGCTCTTCCATGCTCGCGGGATAGCCCGCTGCCCTCGTGAGTGCCGTCCAGTTTCGCGCGTGCTGCATGCACGCGGCGAGGGCGCGGTTGCCTTTGGGTGCCTCTGCGAGCTCCTTCATGTCGCGAGCAATGGCCTGCGTCCACGTCGTGCGCATCCAATCGCCGAATGGCATTTCCTCGTTGCCTACGAACAGCGTTTGCGTGGCAGCATGCGCGTGCGTATGCGGAAGGCCGCTGGCATCGCGTTCGATGATCTCCATGCGTGGGTTCCACAGTACAGGGCCCGTGACGTCCGAAAGCGCGAGCGTGCCCGCTTGCGTATACGCTTCTACGCGCATGAAGAGATGGGCGTAGGCATCGGGTTTCGTAGCGTCCATCTGATTCCAGATGTCGATGGAGCAGGGGATGCGTCCCAGGGTGCCCACCACGTGCTTGAAGGGTCCTTCTTCTTGAGTGCTGCGTACCTGAATGGCCGCGCCGGGCACGACATCGGCAAGCAGACCGCAGAGGTAGTACGTTACATGGGTGGATGCGCTTATGCGCAAGTACGTGATTTCGGCACGCGTTGCAATCGAGCGCATCGCACGAGTGAACGCCTGTGCAGCGGGAAGATTGCGATAGAGGTTCCCCACGGCGAGCTTGCGCCCATGCTTCTGCGCGCATCGTGCAAGCTCTGCGATGTCGTTTGCGTGGACGGGAGGCTCTAGCAGAATGTCGTAGCCGTGCTCCATGAGGCTGGTGGCGATTTCGTTTCCTCGACCGCCCAGGATCGATGAACGCAGGGCGACGCTCGCGATATTCGCGCCGTTTTCGCTTGGTTCGGGAACGGTGCTGGGTGACGTGAAGAGGGTCGTGTCGAACGCCGATGCGATGCCCTTGGAGCGTTCGCTGCCACCGGCTAGGATGCCCACGAGCTCCAGGCTGGGGTCGTCGTGAACGGCTTTCGCGTGCATTGCGCCAAAGGTCGTTCCGCAGACGATTACGTGCGCCGTATCGGTCATTACAGCTCTCCTTCTTCCGCTTCGTCTTCCCCGGAACGGGAAATCCAACCCCCGCTCATTTTAAGCGCCCGCTCGATTATGCTGGGCAGCTTATCCCCTGCTACCAGGGCAAACGGCTTTGCTTCATCGGTATTCTGGCAAGGGGATTCCCGCCAGGCGAGCCATGCTCCGGCGGCGCTGAACTCGTAGAGCGAGGGGATGTGCAGGGTTATTGTATCCTGGTCGTATGTG
>JAILNP010000151.1:0-3057 GCA_024691475.1 Eggerthellaceae bacterium | reverse complement strand
AGGTGGGTCCCAGCCCCGAATGGCTGGCGGAGCGCATTACCGCTGCTGGTGCGCGCCCCATCAACAACGTCGTCGACATTACCAACTACGTGCTGTTCCTGCTGGGCCAGCCGCTGCATGCGTTCGATTTCGACAAGGTTGCCGCCAGCGGCAAGGCTCACATCGTTGTGCGCGCTGCCGAAGATGGCGAGAAGCTCACCACGCTCGACGGCGAAGAACGCGAACTCACCAACGACATGACGGTCATCGCTACGCCCGAGCGCGCCATTGCGCTTGCTGGCGTCATGGGCGGTCTGGAAACCGAAGTCTCTGAGGAAACCACCACGGTGCTGCTCGAGGCTGCCACCTTCAGCCCCGCGCATACCAGCCGCACGAGCCGCAACTTGGGCCTCATCAGCGAATCGAGCATGCGCTACGAGCGTCGCGTCGACGATGCGACCATCGCCCGCAATGCCGATTTCGCCGCTGCTCTCATTGCCCAGGTTTGCGGTGGCGAGGTTTCGGAGGGCCTAGTCGACCAATGGCTTCAGAAGACCGAACCCCACACCCTGACGTACCGTCATGACCGTTGCCGTCAGATGATGGGTGCCGACATTCCCGCCGAGGAAGCCGTTGACATCCTCGAGCGCCTGGGTTGCGCGGTTGCGCTTTCCCAGGATGAGACGTACACGGTTTCCGTGCCCACGTTCCGCCCCGACCTCGAGCGCGAAATCGACCTCTACGAAGAGGTCCTGCGCCTCTATGGCATGGAAAAGGTCCCCGGCACGCTGCCTGGCGGTCGCGGCCGCATTGGCAAGCGCACCTGGGAAGAGCAGGTTACGGCGAAACTGCATTTCACGATGCGCGCTAGTGGCGTAAACGAGACGCAGACGTATGCGTTCGCCAACCCCACGGATATGGAGCGCCTGCGCATGGTTCCCGCCGAGGGCGAAGAGGCCGTGGAGCTCATCAATCCCATCAACGCCGATCAGTCGGTCATGCGTCAGAGCCTTATCCCCGGCCTGCTGCGTAGCGTTGCCTACAACCAGAACCATGGCGTTGCCAACATCCAGCTGTACGAGGTGGGCAATGTGTTTGCCGCCCACGAAGGTCGCAAGCTGCCCCGTCAGCGTACGAAGATCGCCTGCGTGCTTGCGGGTGCCATGACGGCTGATGGCTGGAACGTCGCAGCTCGTCCGTTCGATTTCTTCGACGGTAAGGGCATTCTGGAAAACATCGTTCGTGAGCTGGCGCTGCCCAAGGCTCGCTTCAAGGCGCTTGACGCGGAAGCTGCTCCGTTCCTGCAGCCGGGCCGTGCAGCCGAGCTGCAGGCAGGTGGCGCTCAGGTTGGCTGGGTTGGCGAGATCCATCCTCTGGCCGCCGATGCCTTCGAGGCGAACGCTCCCGTGGTTGCCTTCGAGCTCGACCTGGAGACCCTGGTGAAGGTCGCCCGCTTCGAGCGTGAGACCGAGGCCGTTCCCGAGTTCCCGCCTGCGTCCATCGACGTGGCATTCGTGGTTGACGAGGCCGTGACGTGCGAGAGGCTCATGCAGTGCATGACGAGCGCTGGTGGCAAGCTGCTGGGCAGTGCGCATCTGTTCGACGTGTATCGCGACGAAGAGCGCCTGGGTGCTGGCAAGAAGTCCATGGCCTTTGCTCTGGAATATCGCGCGGCCGACCATACGCTTTCCGGTGAGGAAATCGAGAAGGCCCATAATCGCCTGGTCAAGAAGGTTTGCGCTGCCACGGGCGCTGAAGTTCGCAGCTAGCGAACCGTTCCATACGCCTTGTACGCCCTGCTCCCGCATCACGGGGGCAGGGCGTTTTTGCATTGGGGCATAGAAAAGGCGCTGGGGTTTCCAGCGCCTTGCATGGGGCGGCCGTGCCGCCCCGTTTGTTTGCGTGGCTCGTTAGTGCCTAGTCGCAAATCTCCACGAGGGTGATCTCGAAGTTCAGCGCCTGGCCGGCGAGCTCGTGGTTCATATCGAACGTCACGATGCCGTCTTCCATGGAAACGACCTTCACGGGGAAGGGCTGGCCGCCAGGGCCCTGCATGTACACGGTCTGGCCAACGGGAAGCTGGTCGGCGTTGGGGATCTGGTCGGCGGGGACCTTCTGCACCAGCTGCTCGTCGCGTTCGCCGTAGGCCTGGTCAGCGGGGATGTGAACCGTCTTGGTCTCGTCCTTTTCCATGTCCTTTACGGCGGCATCGAAGCCGGGGATCATCTGGCCGGCCATGCACGTGAACTCAATGGGTTCGCCGCGCTTTACGCTGGAGTCGAATTCGGTACCATCGTCGAGCGTGCCGACGTAATGCACTTTAACGCGCTTGCCCTCGTTGCTCATGGGGCATCCTTTCTGTCTGGGGTGCGGGTTTCGTTCCCGCATGCTGGCTAAGTCTAGCGTACTTTACGCACAATGGGTACCTTGTCCCCTCCTTTGCGCATACTCGGTGAATACTCCGTGGCGACGAAAAACACCCCTGGACTTTGTGCTATATTCCCCACACTGCATAAAACTGTGCAAATATATAAAAATCTTGCATAATGAAGGAGGTTCAAGAATGGTTTTTAAAGCTGGCGTAGTTGGCGCAGCGGGGTTCGCGGGGGTCGAACTCGTCCGACGAATCATCGAGCATCCTTCATTCGAACTCAGCATTATAACGAGCGATTCCGATGCGGGGCAGTCGCTTGCAAGCGTGTACCCAGCATTCGCGGGGGTTACCGACATTGCGTTCTCCCGTCACGACGACCCTGCTCTCGAAGGGCTCGACGTGGCGTTTCTCGCCGTTCCGCATACGGCTTCGCTTGCGGTCACGCCGCGCCTCATTGCCGCCGGCGTTACGGTCATCGATCTTTCCGCCGACTATCGTCTGAAGGACCCCGCCATCTACGAGAAGTGGTACGGCGTGCCCCATACGTCAACGGAGCTGCTTGCCCAGGCTGCCTTTGGCTTGCCCGAGCTGGCAGCGGGGGAACTGCAGCAGGCCGCCCAGCTTCACGCGCAGGGCAAGGCCGCGCTGGTAGCGTGTGCGGGTTGCTATCCCACGGCCAGTTCGCTCGCCGCGTTTCCCGCGGT
>JAILNP010000117.1:0-17502 GCA_024691475.1 Eggerthellaceae bacterium | reverse complement strand
CCGAAGAACGCATCGGCCTCCAGCGTGGGCTCGTACACGATAACGCGCGCGCCTTTCGCCTTCACGCGCTTCATGACGCCCTGGATCGACGACGCGCGGAAATTGTCGGAGCCCGTTTTCATGGTAAGACGGTAGATGCCTACCGTGACCTGCGATGCTGATTCGGCCGACCAACCTGCAGCTTGCAATACGCGGTCGGCGATGAAGTCCTTGCGCGTGCGATTGGCCTGAACGATGGCCGCAATGATGTCCTGCGGTACATCGGCGTAGTTCGCCAGCAGCTGCTTGGAATCCTTCGGCAGGCAGTAGCCGCCATAGCCGAACGACGGATTGTTGTAATGCGTACCAATGCGCGGATCAAGTCCCACGGCATCGATGATCTGCTTGCTATCGAGCCCGCGCGTCTCCGCATAGGTGTCGAGCTCGTTGAAATACGCCACGCGCAAGGCTAAGTACGTATTCGCGAAGAGCTTCACGGCCTCGGCCTCGGTGGCACTCATGATGCGCTGTGGCGTTTCCTCGTCGAGGCTACCTTCCTGCAGCAAGGCAGCAAACGTTTCCGCATGCTGGCGCAGAGCCGCCTCGTGCGCGCACGTGGGCACGCCCACGATGATGCGGCTGGGATGCAAGTTATCGTAGAGCGCATGTCCCTCGCGCAGGAATTCAGGCGAAAAGAGGATGTTTGCCTGCGGATGCTGCTCCAGAAGAGACTGCGTGTACCCCACGGGAATGGTGGACTTGATCACAATGGGCACGGCGGGATTCACCGAAAGAACCAGGTCGATAACCTCTTCCACATGGCTCGTATCGAACGTGTTTGCCTGGGAATCGTAGTCGGTGGGCGCAGCGACGATCACCAAGTCGGCCGTACGATACGCCTGGGTGCCGTCGAGCGTGGGATGCAGATCGAGCTCCGCTTCGGACAGATAGCGCTCGATTTCCTCGTCGCGAATGGGCGACACGCCCTGGCTCAGCAGTTCCACCTTGCGCGGAATAACGTCCACCGCATCCACGTGGTTGCGCTGAGACAACAGCACCGCCAACGATAGGCCCACATAACCCGTTCCTGCAACCGCAATCCTCACGGCTACCCCCTTCTACTCTGCCACATACGAGCGGTCGATGGCATACAGGCGCATGTCGCCCTCGCTCAGGACGACGGTGAACCCAGGCGTGTCATCGGTGATTTCCTCGATGCCAACCCAGTCTTTCGCCTCGTAGCGCTTTTCGACCATCGTGCGATTATCGGCCCCTGCGTAATCGAGCAGGAGCACGTACTGAATGTTCAAGTCGGACACCGCCTGCTGCACGTCTTCCGAAGTCGAAAGCTCCTTCATGTGCAAACGCAACAGCTTGTCCTGGTCGGACGTGCCCACGCCGTTCTTCACGCAGCGACGCCAATACGTGTCAAGCCCCTCGACGCCGTAACTCCAGCAACTGCCATCGTTAGGCAGGTTCACCACGAGCGCGCCTTCGGGCACGATGTCCTTCACCTGCTGCACGAAGGCGTCTTCCTCAGCCGTAAAGCCAATCTGCCACGAGTAGTTCGTAGCCAGCTGATGGCGCACTGTCATGAGGCCCATGCGGATGTCGCGCTTCTCGCTGAAGTACACGTGCAGCGGCGCAAATTGGCACACGAGCATAACGACGACAACCGCGCTCGCAACCACACGCACGCCCACGGTACCGAGCTTGCTCCCACCGCGCAGACGACGCGCAAGGGCCAGGCAGGCGTCGATGAGCCACAGCAAGCCCATGGCAGCAAGAGGAATGGCGAACAGGGCGGCCATGGCGCCCGTACGACGGTAGTCGGAATACCAAAAGCCCGCTAGCAGGTGTTTGATGGGCCAATCGGTGCCCACGTCAACAAAGTAGATGAGCATGGCGTATGCGAATGCCGCCGTCATCCACAGGTAACGGCGATGCCCCTTACGGCACGTGCGGATGATGCCCAAGAGCACGACAACACTCAAAAACGGCTGAATGCCGCCATGCGTGCTGAACATGAACGTAAGCCCCGAGGCAATGCCCTCGGCAAGCGAAAGCGTGGCAGGCGTTTCGTATTCGACCACCGCTTGCAGAGGCGGTGCGAAATAAAATCCTGCCCACACTACGCACGCCGCAACCACCAGACCCACCACGCCCAGGATGCGCGCGCGGGTAAACGTGGCATGCTCGGCATTGGGCTCGAAGAAGATGCGCCACGCCACATACGCAACGGCTATGATGCCGAACGTGAACACGCCATTGGGCTGCGCCGCCGCGATGACCGGCAAGGCAATGGCCAAGCAGACGATCCACCGGGCCCGAGAGCCCGCGCCCTGGGCGTCGATAGCTCGCGCCAAGAACACCAGCGCCGCCATCACGAATATCCAAGAGAGCAAATTGCCGAACAGCTGCCCAAAGACCAGAAATCCCCAGGGGAATCCGCAGAACGCCGGAGTCACGAGCGCGCCTGCGTACGCAAGACGCGTGTTCCCCGGGAAGAACTGGCGGAAGAAGAACAACATGACCAGTGGAAACACCAAGACCATCGTGACCACGATGGTAGCGTTGTTCGCCAGCGATACGCTATCGCCGAACACCGAGGCCACAACCGCCGCCACAACATACCAGGCGCCTGGGTAATAGCCACCCGCAATGCCATGGTCGAGAAACGACGAGCAGTTCAAAATGGAATAGCTACCCGAATCCAGGAAGCCGCGGATCACCGCAATGTGGAAAGCGGTGTCGTCGCTGCGCGAGAACGAATCGGGGCCGTCGATGGCGGTAAGGAAAACGATTACGGTAACAAACAGGGCAACGCCAACGTAGAGCAGGACCTGCTTGGCCACGTCTTGGCAGCAACGAGCGGTAATGCGCTCATCTTCAGAGCGTTGCCACGCATGCGCGCCACGAGGCGCCGTGGGCCGAACAACCACACGGGAAACAACGAAGCATGCCAGACATATACCCAGTGCGACCAGGGGAAGCGCATACGCGGGCATAACCACACCGGCCTTGTGGGCAACGATGCCCTCGACCACGAGCAGAGCCACCGAAAACAGCGGCGCCACAGCCACCGCGTCGAAGCGGCGCATACGCAACGCGCGCGCAAAGAGAAAGCCCGGCACGTACAGCACGCACGCGCACAGCAGCGTTGCCAGCAGAAGCTCAAACCACATACGTTCCCATTCCCAAGTCCCTGCAAAGCCCCACTCCGGGGGCGTAATTCCAACCCACTATCTTAATTCATCACACGCAGGGCACGTGCGACCATTCCATCATGGGCTAGGTTTCCGCAACGACGGACATGAGCAACGCCGCGTAAAACCGCACATGTGCATTGCGCACATGCTCGAACGTTGCCATAGCGACACCCATGGCGCAGGGTCGCAAATGCGCATCCACGAAGCTCACGTACAGCTTATGCCACTCGAGCGCACTCAGGGAGTCTTCCCCATCCCACGCATCGGCTTCCGCACGCAAGACGTACCCCGCGTAATCAAGCTCGCTCGCCAGCACGTCAACGGGGGCATTCACGCCTTCCTGATTACGCAAGCCCAGCTCGCGATAGCATTCCCGCACGGCAACAACCTCGCCACGCCTGTCGGACTTCGCCCAATGACGACCCTCAAGACGCACGAGTCGCGGATAACTCCAAAAGAGACGCGTGCACTCCGCACGTAGCTGACGCCCCGGGGAAAGACGCGAATCGGGTTCGTCGGGCACGCAATGGGAATCGAACCACTCGACGGGAAGCCCCGCCAGACCAAGCGCATCCTCAAAGTCGAGACGCGCCGCACGAGCAAGTTCGCGGCATTGATCCACGGCGTCAAACGTGGCAAGCTCCTCCGCGCACTCCACGGAGGGATAGCCAAACACTTCGGAAAGCACGCTGCACAATACGGCCTTCGACCGCACGCGAAGCGCGAAGGGATGCTCACGCTGGGAGTCCATGGGAGAAAACGCCACGACGCAACCTACTCGAACAAATACAGCATGTACCCAGCAAGATTTCGGTACGCATCTTGCACGTCGGAGTCGCGCTGCGCAAAATCGCGCCCCAGTTCAACCGAGAATTGCGTTACCAAATCGTTCATGCGCTCCACTCCGCGACCTGTAGCAAGATAACCCTCCTCGTACAAGACCAGACCCTTGCGCATCATTGCCTTGAGCTGGAATTCGATGGCAAAGTCGAACAGCGCCGTCTTGGTGGATAGCGACGACAGGTCGTACGCGATATCCCGCGACGAGAGGATGCAAAGCAACGCCATTTGAAGAGGAAGAATACCAGCAACCGAACACGCACGCTCGAAAAGCTGGCGATACTTGAACAGCGCGACAAGGGCCACCGAGGGGAACATGGTGGTTGGATGGCGACCTGCATCGAAACGCGCAATTGCCTGGAACTGATCGATGAGGGCGCCCAGATCCTCTTCGCATAAATCGGGATTGGACCCCACAAGCGAAACAGCGATGGCCTCATCGACGAGCGCGATGCGGGCTCTGCCCTTCGAAGATACCTCACACGCGAAGGCGCGCTTATCGGAGCGGCTGCGCACCCTGCGCACAAGCTCCTTTTCCTCAAGAATAGAGATGAGGTACTGCGGCGTCTTCACGAACCCGAACTCATGTTCCAGCTCGTGCAGCAACAGGCCCTCGCCCGCTTCCGCAATGCGAAGCAGCATGGCGTATTCGCCCAGCGACAGAGCGGTTACCTGCAGGCACGCCAAATCGGTGGTTGCGCTCATGCGCTGAACCACGTACATAAACCTGGGATCGAAGAGTATTTCGTCGCCCTGCATGCTTCCCGCCCCTCCTGCGTTATCGCCAGATAGCATTATCGCATTGCCGCAGTGCTACGCGCCCAGCCGTTTCTGGCAAAGACGGCACACGGGCTCACCCCGCGATGCAAAATTCGGCAGACCGCAGCGCGGACACGGCTCGGCCTCGCACTCGAAGCATTCCACCTCGTCAAACGGCGCCGCATTGGTTGCGCGCTCGCGGCTGATAGCCGCCACGGGGCAGGACATGAAGCACAGGCCGCATTCGGCGCAGTTGCCTGGCGTAAAGGAATAGCGGAACCGCCCGTCGCTGAACCCATGGGCGATAGTGCCCGTTGGACAAAGCTGCATACACATGCCGCACGCCCGGCACCTATCCCCGTCCACCACGTGAACCGGCCAGAGATAAGCTCCATCGCGATTGGCGTGGCTCGTCATGTTCCACACCTCGCTCAAGCTGGCGCGCCATTCCGGGACGTGCTTCCTCAGAGCGCGCAATGGGAGGGGTTTGCGCTTTACGGGAGGGTTATCGCGCACGGACACGAAAATGGAATGAAAGACAGCACGCACATTGGGCGAAGGGGCGCAGGCCGTGGCGTCACCATCCGCCTCGTTCGAACCAGGGGCATCCACGCGCTCGGGCAGGAACAGAGGATGCGACTCCCACAGATGATGAGCGCGGCCGCAATCGGAAAGCAGGGCGCGCGCGTCTTCGAAGTTACGCCGCATACCCGCTTCGACCTTGGCGAACAACACGCATTCTCGACAGCGGTCGGTAACCAGTTCGCACGATCGCCCTGCCGCAATCTGGTACAGAACGCCCGGGCTCAACGCGGCAAGGCACGTACACACATGGTATGAGCCCCGATCCTGCGCCAGCGATTCCAGCTCGCCATAGGGCAAGAAACAGCGCAGGCGTACAGAACCCTCCTTCTCGATGCGCTCGAGCAATCGTCGTTCCGAGAACTCAGGCGAGGAAAACGCACCGAGCGAACATGCCGATAGGCACTGCCCGCAGCTTACGCAGCGTTGCTCGTCCACCACGGGCGCCTTCGCGCCTTGGGGCAACGATATGGCTCCACCCGGACATGCGTTGACGCAGCGCGCGCAGATGGCCCACACGCTATGCGCGTGAACGCAATGCCCCTCGTCAACGGCAACCGATATACGTACCGACCTATCGCCGCTCGCCATGAAACGCTCCGAGCCTAAAACGCTTCCACGAAGCGGGCCATGAGCGCGGCAAGCGCCTGATAATACGACGATCGAGCATTAGCCTGCACATCGACGCAAAAGCCAGGTGCCCATTTCGCCAGATGCTCATCGACAAACGACTGAAGCAAGCCAAGCGGGTCGCGGCCCAGGTCGATAAGATATTGCGGTTCATCGGCCAGAAAAGCGCAGAAGTCGCACTCCTCTTCGATGTAGTCGATACAATCGTTGAACTTCTCCTTGCGGCGCACGCCGCACTCGCGCATGAAATCGGCAACCTGCACCGAGTAGGAATTGATCATGCGCGCAACATCGCTGCGACCCTCGGCCTTCTTGCGCCAAACGCCCTCGCTATTCGACACGAGCGGAGGATTCCCCAGGTACAGATGCGACCAATCCTGGCGAATCGCATGCAGCGTCTCCTGCGCATCCGCGCCTTCGTATTCCGCGATCCCCTGCGCAAACGCGTCGACGGCCTCCTCGGGCAGTTCCAACGCCAACCAAGTCTGACGCATATCGGCCGCTAAGGCGCCCGACTGCAGCAACTCGGCGAGCTCGACCGTAGGAGGCTGAAACGCCACGGAAAATAATTTGAACATGTTCCCCAAGTTAGTAGCCATGTTCTTCCTTTCGCGAAAGAAGGGCGTGCGCCGGGAAGCAGCACGCCCCTATTCTGGCAAGAGCCCAGCAGGAGGAGGGAATCCGCCGGGCTCGAGAAAATTGCGATTCTGCTTACGACAGATAATACACGTTCGGCCCGGTACCAGCCTCTTCCAGCAGCACGGCACCGCCGCGCTTGGCAATGAGCTGGGAGATTTCGGAATTCGGGTCGTCCACGTCGCCGAAGATGCGCGCCCTGGCGGGGCACCCCTCGACGCAAGCGGGAACGTCGCCCTTGCTCACGCGGTGATAGCACATCCAGCACTTCTCGACCGTCGTCTTCTTATGTTCGGGAGCCTCCACGCTACCCACGGGCCAGTCCAGGGCGGGAACGGGGTCCTGCTCCACAAAGGTGCGCACGCCGTTGTAAGGACACGCCTCGATGCAGCTCTGGCATCCGATGCACTTTTCCATGTCGATGGTGACGATGCCCGTCTTCGAGTCCTTGGCCGTGGCGCCCGTGGGGCATGCGCCCATGCATGCGGGCTTCGAGCAATGCATGCAATGATACGGGGTGTACGTAAGCGAGCAGTTGCCATACGTGCCAACGGGAGTGTTCATTGCACCGCCGCCATCGGTGATGATGGTGTTCCACCACACCTGATCGGGCAGATTGTTTTCCAGCTTGCATGCAACGCTGCAGCTCCAGCAGCCAATGCAGCGCTTCTTGTCTACGGCAATAGCATATTGCGTCATGATTGCACTCTCCCTTAGTTCTTCCACGGCTCGATCTTGATGCGGTTATCGAAGAACGAGCAGTTCACCGCATAGGCATCCGCATAGTCGGTCGTGATGGCACCCTGGCTGCCAAGCTTGCTTTCCGTTTCGGAATAGCCCTTGTAGTACACGGTGCTGCCAGGGCGAATGCCCGGGTGGAACGCGCATTGCATAACGCACTGGCCCACCGTGGAGGTAATCAGGAGATCCTGGCCCTCCTCGACGCCGTACTTCGCGGCATCCTCGGGATTCACGAACAGCGTGGGCGTGGGCATGACATCGCGCGCCCAGTCCTTCATGAAGTGCGTCATATGAACGCGGCTGGGGTTACGCCAGCTCATGCACACGAGAGGGAACTCTTCGGCGTATTCGCTGTTCTCGCCGGAGATCTTGTTCTCGAAGTACGTGGGCATCTTCTCGCGCTCGGTTACGGAGGCCACATCGAAGTTCGAGGGCGTGCGCGGCGTGGGATTGTCGACGTAGAACATCAAACGGCCGGTTTCGGTGATGAAGTTCTTATAGTCGCGATTGCCAATGTAGGGCTCTTCGTCCACGTAGCGCATGAGCTTGTTCTTGCGCAGCGTGTCGAGCGTAATGCCATGCTCCACGGCAGCGGGAACGTCGTCGAACGTGCCCTTCCACCAGTCGTCGTCAGTAACGTCGCACACTGCGTCGGCCAGGCCCATCGCCTCGCCAAACAGGCGTGCGATCTCGCTGTCGGTCTTTGCCTCGTACATGGGCTCGATGCACTTCTCGGAAATGCGCACGTTACGCTCGTGATTCAACGGAATGACGTCCTCGAACTCGTACATATCGCATACGGGGAGCACGTAGTCGGCATAACGGGCGGTGTCGGTGAGGAACGGATCCTGAACGACGATCATCTCCATCTTGTCGAGCATCTCGCGCTTGTTGCGTTCCGAATTCACCGAGCCGCCAATAAGGCCGCCATGGGAGACCCACAGCGTCTTTACGGGGTAATCCTCGCCCTGGAGCTTGCCCGAGCTCACGATGTCACACGCAGCCAGCCAGGTTACCGCCTTGCACATCTTGCCGTTGGAGGGAGCGGTAAGAGCATGGCCGAAGAAATTGCCATACATGCAGTCGAAGCCACCCACCGAGCGGCCGGGCTCGCCGAAGTTGCCCGTCATGGCGATCATGGCCGTCATGGCATAGGCCGCCTGCAGGCCATTCTCGTACGCACCGGTGCCGAAGTTGATGTAATGCGCCACCTTGTTTTCAGGCTGCAGCACGTTGTACAGGAAGTCGAAGTCCTCTTCGGAAATGCCCGTGACTTCCATGACCTTGTCGAGCGTCCATTCCTGCACATGGTCCTTGAACATATCCCAGGCGGTAATGTAGTTCTCGTCGGGGCAGCTCCATGCGGGGTTCTGGCACGTATCGAAGCATGCGGGCTTGCCTTCCTTCTCGTCCCACACCATGATGGGGTCGATTTCGGTGGGAAGACCCGTTACCCAGAACGGAGGACCCACATGCAGCGGCTCGTTCTGGTACTCGCCACCACGCAGGTACATGCCATCCGACTTCTTGATCAGGTACGGTGCGCACGTATGGTTCAGCACGAAGTCGGCCTTGTAGGTGCCCTCGTCCATGAACCTCTTGATAATGCCCAGGTAAAGCGCAGCATCGCAGCCGGGCTTCACGGGAATCCACTTGTCGGCCTTGGCTGCCGTGGGACTGAAATGCGGGTCGACAACGACGATCTTCGCGCCCGCTTCCTGAGCATCGAACAGGTGCTTGCTCATCTGGATTTGGGCATTGATGGGATTGCCGCCAAAGAACAGGATGTAATCGGAGTTCACGAAGTCCTTGGGCTCATTCTGGTCGAACCACTGAATGCCGCCGCGGGTAAGACCGGTATTGGTGGCGTTGTCGAACGAGTAGTCCCACTTCGTGCAGCCCGTTGCGTTGAACAGACGCATGATCATGCCGGCGTTGCCATTCAGGCTGCCCTGGAAGCCGCCGCCACCCTGATAGTAGCTGTTGGCGAGCGGGCCGTACTTCTCCTCGACTTCCAGCCACTTCTTGGAAATCTCGCTGATGGCCTCATCCCAAGTGATGCGCTCCCATTCGCCTGCGCCACGGGCCGTGCCCTCAACGCGCTTCATCGGGTACTGCACGCGAGCGTCGCTATACGTACGCTGGATGCGGCTCCTGCCCTTCAGGCAGGTCACGTAGTCAAAATCGGGCTTCGGCAGCATGTGCGCCACATTGCCCTCACGCGTGAAGATGCGGTACTGGCAGAACGAGCAGCTCCAACCGCACGTGCAGTAGAACTCGTTGCCCTCCGCGGTCGAATTCTCAGCAACGCTGGAATCCGCCGTGAGATTCTTCATCCCGCTGTTGCCACATGCGGTCAGCGACCCAAGCATGGCGGCGCCCACTGCCGTGGCCCCCGCACGCTTTATGAAGCTTCGACGGGTACAGTTCTCTCCCATATGCCTCTCCCTCTCCCTTTGGCCGAACGGCCGATTCTCGTCTTTGAACGGTTTCCCGTTCGCTGCGGAAAAGTATACGGAGATGCGAATCGGGACGTTTTCGAGGCGGTTTCAAACAGCGAAACCTTTTTCATTCTTGATGCAACTCAGTTTGTCCGAACAAGGGCGGAAAGCATCACGGCAGCGGTTTCACGACCAAGGTCGGTAAGGGAATACATCTTCTGACGTGCGTCGATGCATTCCCCGCGCAATTCCACGAGCCCCCGCTTGCGGAGCGCGGCAAGCGACATGGACACGCGCGACTGCGCAAGCGCCGTACCATGCTGAATGGCCTTCACCGGCTGCGGGCAATCGGAGGCGCACAACGCCACAAGCACCCATCCAGCCGTAGGCCCCAGCGTACCGCCGGCAGTCTTTCCCGCCTCACGAACGGCGTAATTGAACGCAGCATACTGACGCACGACTAGATTCTCGAACACGGGCCCGCATGCATGAACGCACTCGAACGCCACGTTCTCGCCACGATTGGTGAGCCGATAGACCACCTTGCGCAAATCGCTGGCATGCGTTCTGCCCTGCACGAGCCCAAACCGCTCGAGCCGAGAAATGCACCTCGTTGCCGATGCAGCAGAAAGTCCCAGCGCACGCGCCGCGTCACCAGGCGTCATGCCCCCGTGCTCGCGTAGGCAGAGCAACGTGGCAATCTCGCGAAGGCGCAATACGCCGCCCGACTGCACCCGCAGCCGATCCACGGCCTCTATGCGCTGCCTTATTCCCTCAAGCATCTGCTGCATGATTCTATACGCGGACACCGCCCCGCACGCCACACGCAACAGCGCAGGCGGCTAGCGCCATCCACTACTTCCCCATCTCTTCTTCTCTCCCCTTGGGGAGAGAACCTCCTTGGCCCGCTATGGTAACGCACATGGGTAATCGATGTCGACTGCTCTTATACGTAGATAGACAACGCGTAGCTCACCTCGCAAAAACAAAACGACCCCGCTCGCAAGAACGGGGTCGCAGAAAAGCGGAAACGCACGCGCTTATTCGAATGCGGGGTTACCCTCTTCGACAAGCGCCTTTTCGGCGTCCAGAATGCTCGTGAACAGGTCGGAAAGCTCCATGCCCATGTATTCCGCACCGCGAGCGATAACCTCACGATCGCAGCCAGCGGCGAAGCTCGCCGTCTTGTACTTCTTCTTCAGCGACTTCAGGTTCATGTCGGTCACCGAATGCGACGGACGCAGCTTCACGCATGCGTTGATGAGGCCAGACAGTTCGTCTACGGCATACAGCACGCGCTCCATCTGGTGTTCCGGCGTAGGAAGCGCCGCATTCACGTCGGAGTTGTGCGTCTGGATGGCACGGGCGACCACGGGCGCCACGCCAGCCTCGGCAAGCATTTCGGCGGCACGCACGGTGTGATCTTCCTCGGTGGGGAACTCTTCCCAGTCGAGGTCGTGCAGCATGCCCACGATGCCCCAGAACTCTTCGTTCTCCGCATCGAACTGACGCGCGTAGTAGCGCATGAGGCCTTCCAACTGCAGACCATGCAGGATGTGATATTCATCCTGGTTGTGGGCCTTCAGCAGCTCGAGCGCGGCATCGCGGGAGATGCCAGCCTCCAGCTTTTCGCCCGGCTGGGGAGCAGGCGTATTCGCGGCTTCGGCAGCAGCGCCGGAAAGCTCGGCCCCGGCAGCCGCAGGAGTCTCTTCGGCGGCAGACGCGGCTGCTTCGGCAGCGGGAGCCGGAGCAGCTTCCTGAGCAGCGGCTTCGCCCTGCTTTTCCTGCTTGGACTCGGGACGCATGTGCGGGAACAGCAGCACGTCGCGGATGGACGCCTGGTCGCACAGCAGCATGATCATGCGGTCGATGCCGTAGCCTACGCCACCAGCAGGCGGCATGCCATATTCCAGGGCGCGAATGTAATCGGCATCGTATTCCATTGCCTCGTCGTCGCCGTGCTTCTTGGCTTCCACCTGGGCGGCGAAGCGAGATTCCTGATCGACGGGGTCGTTCAGCTCGCTAAACGCATTGGCGTATTCGTGGCCAGCGATAACCAGTTCGAAGCGGTCGGTAAGACGCGGGTCGGAAGGCTTGCGCTTGGCCAGAGGGCTTACCTCTACAGGGTAATCGCAGACGAACGTGGGGTTCACGATTTCCGATTCGCACAGCTCGTCGTACAGCGTGAAGATGAGCTTGCCAGCGCCCCAGTCGCTCTGCCATTCCAGATGGTTGGCATCGAGGATTTCGCGCAGGTGCTCAACGGGCGTGTCGAGCGAGACTTCCTCGCCCACATGCTCGCTTACCAGATCGGACATGGCAACGGAGCGCCACGTACCGCCCAGTTCGATCGTCTGGCCCTGATACGTAATGGTGTCGCTGCTGTTCACGGCGGCGTTGGCAGCGCGGAAGACACCTTCCGAAAGGCGCTTCATGCCCTCGACATCGTTGAACGCGCAGTAGGCTTCCATACTGGTGAATTCGGGGTTATGCGTGAGGTCCATGCCTTCGTTGCGGAACTGACGGCCAATCTCGAACACGCGATCCATGCCGCCAACCAGCAGGCGCTTCAGATGCAGCTCGGTGGCAATGCGCAGATAGCATTCCTGATCGAGCGCATTGAAGTGCGTGGTGAAGGGCTTGGCGTTGGCGCCGCCCAGCGTTTCCTGCAGAATGGGCGTTTCGACTTCCAGATAGCCCTGTTCTTCCATGAAGCGACGAATGGCGCTGATGATGCGCGAGCGCTTCACGAAGACCGACTTGGAAGCGGGGTTCATAACCATGTCGACATAGCGCTGACGATAGCGCGTTTCCTTGTCGGTAAGGCCATGGAACTTTTCCGGCAGAGGGCGGATGGACTTGCTCTGCAGCTTCCACGTGTCGATGGCAACGGAAAGCTCGCCGCGCTTGGTGCGCAGCACGCAGCCTTCGGCAACCAGCCAGTCGCCTACGTCGAGGTCTTTCAGAGCCTCGAACGATTCCTCGCCCAGTTCGTTGATGCGGCAGAACAGCTGAACGTCGCCCTCGCGGTCGCGCAGGACCAGGAAGGCAATCTTGCCCTGCACGCGGCGAGCCATGATGCGGCCGGCTACGCGCACGCGGTCTTCGGTGGACGCACCGTTTTCCAATTCGGCGTACTGCTTCGCCAGCTCGCCCGTAAGATGGGTGATTTCGATGGCTTCGGAGCCATACGGATTCGAACCAGCGGCAATGAGCGCCTCACGCTTGTTCAGGCGCACCTGCCGAGGATCGTCCTCGATGATGGGAGCGTTCTGATCGGCCATTAGGCTTCAACCTTGACGATCGTCATTTCGCTCACGCGGCCGGTGGGGCCAGTAACCGTGATGTGGTCGCCCTTCTTGCCACCCAGCAGCGCAGAGCCCACGGGAGATTCGTTGCTGATCTTGTTCTTGCGAACGTCGGCTTCGGCGGCACCCACGATGCTGAACACGCGCTCGGAGCCGTTCATTTCCACCGTGACGGTGGAACCGATGCTGACGTAACCCTTGCGGGCGCCACCGGCAACGATCGTGGCATCGGACAGGATGCTGTTGATCTCGGCGATGCGAGCCTCCATGAGGCCCTGCTCGTTCTTGGCGTCGTCGTACTCGGAGTTCTCGGAGATATCACCGAATTCACGGGCAACCTTGATGCGCTCGCCGATCTCGGCGCGCTTCTCGTTTTCCAGGTAATGCAGCTCCTCTTCGAGCTTGCGCTTGCCTTCTTCGGTGAGAACGGGACTCTGATCTGCCATGATTCTATCCTTTGCTTGCCATTTACTAGGGCCGCGACTTAGCAACGCGGCCCCAATTCCTACAGTTACTTGGATTTCTTTTCGGAATCGCTTTCGGATTCTTCGCTAGATTCCGCTTCGTCGAGGTTTTCGTCCTTTTCAGAATCGCCCATGCCCTTGCGGAGATTCTTCACGGTGCGGCCAATGGCGCTACCGAGCTTTGGCAGATTCTTGGGCCCGAAAATCAGCAGGACCACGACGAGGATGATGATAAGTTCGACTGGACCGAGACCACCGAATTTCATACTGCCTCCCACATGTTGGCTCCGATGAGTTTCCCCTCGTTCGGAAGAAGGGGATGCCCCATACGGGAACATCCCCTTCGCGTTCTTGGTCGGGATGACTGGATTTGAACCAGCGGCCTCTGCGTCCCGAACGCAGCGCTCTACCAAGCTGAGCCACATCCCGTTATGCTGCCTTGCAGCCCGAATATAGTATCACATGCAGCGCAAAAAGAAAGTCGCGCATATCATTTCCGCAATTGGCTCTTTGAAAGGGGTTCTCGCCGTCGCCCGCAGGGCCCGCCAAACGACATTCCGCCACGACGCCGGCATCTTCCGCAGAGGGATATCTCCCAGAAAAGCGCCCTGGCAAACAAACGAACGCGCATTGAATATCCCCAGCTCAAAAGCTCTCCCCTGTTTTCGGGGAGAACGCATTTCCCGTTCTTTCGGCGATGTGCGCCCCGCAGCGCCGCCCTATGGTGGCCTCGTTGGATGCCCACACAAAGGGAGTGGGCGTGACACGAGGAGGGAACATGAGTTCTTCTATTAGTCGACGCGACCTATTCAAATTCGGCGGCCTCACCGCTGCCGGAGCGCTGGGCGCAGGCGCTCTTGCCAGCTGCTCGAGCCCCAAGGCCGCAAGCGAAAAGCCCGCAGTGGCAGCGGAAACCGGCTGGCGCACCAAGCCGGAGCCCATCACCGACATCGCCGAAACCATCGATTGCGACCTGGTGGTCGTAGGCGCTGGCAATGCCGGCCTCATGGGCGCCATGACGGCCCAGGAAAAGGGCTTCAACGTCATCGTGCTTGAAAAGGGCGGCGACGTGGCCATGGCCCGCGAAGCGGTGGGCGCCATTGGCTCCCGCCATTCCGTAGGCCATGAAATCGACCATGCCAAGCTGATGAACCATGCCAAGAAGGTGCAGTCGGGCGACGTGAACATGGCGCTGTACAAGACGTGGATGGACAAGTCGGGCGAGTTCATGGATTGGCTCGAAGACCTGGAAGCCCCCAAGGGCATGTCCTTCCCCTTCGAATTCCACGCCCCCGAAGGCGAGGACTGCTACTACCCGCCCATGTGCACCAACCCCGTGATGGGCGAATACATGCCCGAGGGCCCGCAGCTGGGCGCTTACACCCACCTGAAGGTCATGCGCGACCTCTTCCTGGAAGCCGGCGGCAAAATCGAGTTCAACACCCCCGCTCAGCAGCTGGTCCAGGATTCCAACGGTGCCGTGACCGGCGTTATCGCCAAAGATAACAAGAACAACTACAAGCAGTACAACGCAGCCAAGGGCGTCATCGTGTGCACCGGCGGCTATGGCGCCAACAAGGAAATGCTGCAGGACCTGTGCCCCGATGCGTACAACTACTGCACGAGCACCGCTGCCACCACCGAAGAAGGCGATGGCATCCGCATGGCCCTGTGGGCGGGCGCTCATCTGGAAGAAGGCGGCGGAGCCATGGTCTGGAACCGCGGCGTTGTTACGGACAACGAAGAAGTCGGTCCCGAGCTGGGCAACCCGCTGTACCTGCCCGCAAGCCAGCCCTTCCTGCGCGTTAACGTGCGCGGCGAGCGCATCATGAACGAAGACAGCACGTACCCCGAGATCTACGCCATGGGCACGCGTCAGCCCAAGGGCTTCACCTGGCAGGTATTCGACGGCACGTATTGGGAAGACATCCAGCGCTTCGACACGTGCGGTTGCAGCCGCCTGACGCCCGCCCCCAACGGTGGCGCGTTCAACGCTGACGTCTACGACCTCCAGCCCCTCACGCGTGAGCACCTGGAAAGCTTCTGGATGGCCCCTCGCCTGGAGGAAGGCAACCTGAAGAAGTGCGATACCATCGAAGAGCTGGCCAAGACCATGTTCCCCAACGCCGAGGACCAGAAGACCTTCCTAGCCACCATTGAGCGCTACAACAAGATGATGACCGAGGGCGACACGGACTTCGGCAAGGAGGCCTTCCGCTGCAGCACCGTCGACACGGCTCCGTTCTATGCCATCCGCACGTCGGGCAACTTCCTGGTGACCATCCACGGCATCGTGACCGACACCGATAGCCGCGCGCTCGACGACAACGGCGACCCCATCCCGGGCCTGTACGTTTGCGGCAATGACCAGGGCGGCTTCTACCCCCACAACTACCCCAGCGAATTCACGGGCATCAACTGCGGCCGTTGCGGCGCCTTTGCGCGCATCGCTGCGAAGCATGCCTGCGGCATCGAGTAAGCGACTCTCCCGCTTCGGGGGCTCCCCTCCCGCCCCCGCTTTCCTGGCGCGCCCGTTCTGCAGACGGGTGCGCCTTTTGATTTGCGGGGCAAACGGACGCGAGGCGACGGGCGGAAGGTGCGCGACGCAAGCGGCTAATTGGCCAGGTCCAGCAACTCCTGACGGCTATGCACGTTGGCTTTCGCGTAGATGTGCTTCACGTGCGTGGCGACCGTCTCACGCGAGACCACAAGTTCATCGCGAATATAGGGAACGGAACGCCCCTTCATGAGCAGGGTAAACACTTCAGTTTCTCGGGGCGTGAGGTTCAATTCGCGGGCAAGCTCCTCGATTCGCGACCCCGACTCCGAGGAAGATTCACCCTCGACAGGCAACGACTGCGCCGTATCGGCAACGGGAGTCCAAGCAAGCGCAAAGCTATCCTTGTCGCCCAGCACGTACATGGTCGTCACCACAAGCAGCACCATGCAGATCGCGGCAATCGACGCCGTACTCGCCCCGGGGGCAAACGCCGCCAACGAGGACATAACGAGCACGCCCGCAAGATCGCCCAAATGAACGAAGATCCACCCCAGGCCATATGACTGCGTGGGAGTAGCCTGCCCGCGGGCAGCAAAGCGCGCAAAATACATTTGGGTAATGAGGCAGAATGCAAATCGCGCCCCCAGGCCCACGCCAAACGCGATGCAGCCGCCCAGTGCCGCATCGAGCACGATGAGCATGGCGAACGCGAACGTAAGCACAGGGCACATCCAGCGATAGAGAAACGCGATGGAGAGGCGACGCGGGCCTGCAAGCGAAACGAAGCCGATTACAGCCATGAACGCCAAGCTGAACAGCACTATTATCTGGAACGAGGCACCTGATACCATAACCCGGGAAAGCGACCCCACAATGCAGGTGAACAGGCAGGCGCAAAAGACGCCCCATCCACTGCGGCCCATGGCCCGCATGGCGCTCATGGGCTTGCCACGCACGGAATCGTGCGCCCGCACCAAGGCATCCTCCTCGGCGCGATGGAGGTAGTCAGACGAAACCGCCGAATCACCGTCACGGCTCCATGCGAGCACGAACAATGCACCCGAAATAAGCGGGAAGGACAGCACGAACGCGCAGGCAACCCAACCACTCATGGCCGATGCCGCCAACACGAGCATAGCGGCGATGATGGCGGAAAGAAGCGCGGCGGCTTCGACCTCATCCTGCGGGAGACGGGCGTACAGCTCGCCCCAAAGCACCCACATAACGCCACTACCCAGGCCATTCAGCACAGAACCCGCCAGATACAACGTCGTTGAGGAGCAATCAAGCACCGAGCAAAACGAAAGCAACAGCGTACCAAGCGCGGTAAGCACAGGAGCGCCCCAACGAGCCCATCTCTTATGGGCCACCGAGCCGATCCTGCCCTCGAGAGCGACAAGCGCAACGAGCACC
>JAILNP010000112.1:0-16323 GCA_024691475.1 Eggerthellaceae bacterium | reverse complement strand
ATGCGCTCGCAGCCTCGAAGGGCCTCGTGCAGCGATTCGGGCACGTGTCGGTGCAAATCGCTTACGATTCCTATCTTCATATGCGGCCTTCTTCCCATGCTGTTTTTGCGTCATCGGTCTTTCGCTGTATTGTAGCGTGATACCGTAATATCCTTATTGATTACAGAGCACTCTCATTGCATCGAGCGGAAGGTGGGCACGGCGCCATGGCTGAATACATCGAAGGTAAACGACCGGTCATCGAGGCGTTGCGCACGCGCGTCCCGGTGGAACGCGTCTTGTTGGCCGACAACGCTCAGCGCGATGGCCTGGTGCAGGACATTCTGCGTAAGGCGAAGGCCGCTGGCGTGAAGGTCGATATGGTTCCTCGCGCGCAGCTCGACAAGCGTTCCGAGCGCGGTAGCCACCAGGGCGTTATGGCCCAGGCGAAGCCGTTTCCCTACGCGGGCCTTTCCGATGTGCTGGCGCATGCCGAAGGCCAGGCCAAGCGTGGTAACGGCTCGGCCCTGATTGTTCTGCTCGATCACATTACCGATGCGGGCAATCTGGGCGCCATCGCCCGTTCCGCTGAAGTGGTGGGCGCTGCCGGCATCATCATTCCGAACAAGCGATCCGCGCGCGTGACCGCCGCAACCTACAAGAGCTCCGCAGGCGCCATTGCCCATCTGCCCGTTGCCCAGGTGGCTAACGTGAAGCAGGCGCTCGAGCGCTGCAAGGAGAATGGCTTCTGGGTGGCCGGCGCGTCCGAGAAGGCCGACCAGACTATTTGGGATAGCAACATGAAGGGCAAGATTGTGCTCGTCATGGGCAACGAATCCGAGGGGCTTGCGCGCCTCACGCAGGAATGCTGCGACTTCTTTACCGCGTTGCCGCAGGTGGGTAAGACGGCGTCGCTGAACGTCGCCCAGTCGGCTACCGCCATCATGTACGAGTGGCTTAGGCAGAATCAGTAGGCAACGTAGGTTTCGGGGCAGTCGCATTTCGTGCAGGCATGCGGAGGTATGAGTGAAGCATCGCAATAAAATTCTCATCGTCGATGGGTACAACATTTTGCGTAGCGGAAGCCGGTACCGTCATCTGCGCGAATCAGAGGACTTCACGTACGAAGTGCTCAACCGCGTGCGTGAGGCCCTTATCAACGATGTGATCGCCTACATGGGGCGCGACTATCGCGAGGCAGTGGTCGTGTTTGATGCCGGGCAGAACAGTGAGTCCGAAGGTCGCGAGGAGCGCGTGGGCGGCGTGCGCGTGATATTCAGCCCCGCGGGCCGAAGCGCCGATTCCGTTATCGAGAAGATCTCCCACGATGCCCGCGAGCGTGGCTGGGAGGTCATGGTGGTCACGAGTGATGCCACCATTCAGGATACGGTGTTTGGCCTGGGCGTCGATCGCATGAGCGCCGACGGCTTCAGCCGCGAGGCCGACCTGCTTGACGAGGAAACGCGTCAGGAAGCCGGCCCTGCAGTGTCGCGCAAGAATACCGTCGCGGGCCGCATCAACGCCGATACGCTCCGCAAGCTCGAGCAGCTGCGCGATTCCATGTAGACTACGGGCCCGCATGCGCCTATTTTCCCTGGGTTGCCATTTCCGCCGTGTAGAAGACGTGCCCTGTAAACGAGCCTGCCGCGTACATGGTGCCTTCTGTGGAGATGGTATCGTTCGACGGCGTACCGCTTAGGCTTCCATCTTCGTGAACCGCTCCCATGCAATCCGCGGGCGACCATACGGTTTTCTCCTGGTGGGTCGTCTGCTGGATGCGGTAGTTTCCTTCCGAATTGATTTCCGGCTGGCATTCCGCGTTTACGCGAATGAGTTTGCCCTCGGGGATGACGCCCCGAACAAGAATCTGGTAGGTATCGCTGGTCTGAATGGCGCCTGCGTTCAGCCCTTCGTGCGAGATGTACGTGGGGATGACAACCTGGTAGGTCCCGTTTTGATGGGTTCCGTTATCGTTGCCGTCTGACGTGTCGAGTCCAGGGTCTTGCCAGGTTCCCTGCGTCGTGTCGTAGGTGATTGCGATTTCTCCGTATTGCGAACGTGGGCCCTGTTCCCATGTCCCCGATTCTGAGTTGAAGAACTGCGTTGCGGGAGTCTGTTCCTTGGGTTCGGCGAGGGCATGCGATGGCATGAATGCTCCTAGGGAGAGGCATGCGGCCAGCGTTCCCGCTCCGGCTATCTGGGCGATGCGCTTTGCTTGGTGTTCCATTTGCGGCTCCTTCGTGGTTGTTCTATTGGGCGTGTAGGGTGAATTCGAATGACATGGGGTTGGTTTCGCCGTGCGTGCGTACGTCCAATGCGGTGAACGACAGGCGCGCGGCGTAGGTTCCTTCGGGGATGGTTCGGGAAAGGGTAATCGAGTCTATTTGCTTGCCGGGCGCTATGAAGCAGCCCCAATCGACGACGTTTCCCGCTTCGTCTCGCACGATGGGATTGAAGACGCATTCGCCGTCTTCGAAGCTTCCGCTTCCGTCCAGGTCGACGTGGATGTGGGGTGCCATGTCCACGGCGTTTCCCGCGGGGTTTGCCAAAATGACGTGCTGTGTGGTGGCGTTGGCCTGCCATGTCGTCTGGTCCTCGCTCGGCGACTGGAAGATCGTTGAGCTTCCAATGGCGGCATGTGTCTGTGCGGCTTCGGCTCTGCCTTCTGCTTGCTCGGCAAAGGGCGCAGGTGCGTTGGCGGGCGAGGGGTCTATGGCGATGGTCCCTGCCCAAAGAAGGAGGGCGATGCCCAGGCAGATGCACCCGATGGCGCGTATTCGTTTCGCCGTGTTGTTCATCATTTCCTCCGTAGGCGCGTTTGCTTCGGTTTGGGGTCTCTTCGTGCGGCGCGCTGGGCGACACGTGCCACGGCAAGCGTCGTGATCATGCATGCAACGATGGCGCATACCGTTCGTGCTGTATCGTCGTGCGTGGGTGGGGAAGCGTGGGCTGGCTTCGGGGGCTCCCTTGGAATGGGCGCTTCGGGTGGTTCCGGTTCGTTTTCCACGGCGATCGTGGCCTGGCTGGCGAATTCGCTGGCCCCTTCCATGCAGATGAACCCTTGGTCGTTCACGGTGAAGCAGGTTCCCTGCGCGGCGTCTTCGCTTATGCGCCAACCGGGTGGGGCCTTCGTTTCCCGTATGCGATACGTGCCATGCTCAAGGCGCTCGATGCATGCCGTGCCGCTTTCATTCGTTTCCAGCTGCATTGGCTGCGCATCTGCGCCTTCGCTTGTGATCTCGAACGTTGCTCCTGCAAGCGGTTTGCCTGTTTCCGAGCAGGTTTTCAGGATGCGCAATGAGGTGGGTTCATCGGTGGTTGCTGCGGGGGCTACCGTTGCGGTTTCGTGCTGCCCTTCGCTTGTAAGCTCTATGGGGTGCTCTTCGGGGTCGAGTGCGTATCCGTTGGGGGCTTTGGTTTCGTAGAACCGATATGACCCCAGGTAGAGTTCGCCTGAATGTGCGGTACCGTCTTCGCCGCATGTAAGCTGGGCCACTATATCGCCTTCATGAGCGCGTATGGTGCCGTCGGGCGTTGCTATGTCGCTTGCCGCGCATATGTTGTATTGCGCCCCGGCGATGCCCGTACCTGTTACGTCGTCGCTCTTCGAAAGGGCAATCATCCCCTTTGCTGGTTCGTTCGTAATGGTGATTACCAGGGGGTTGTCCCAGGTGCGCGACGTGCTGTCCACGGTGAAGGGCACGGGGTCGGGGTCGAGGATGTATCCTGCGGGCGCCTGTATTTCCCTCAGCGTATACGTGCCGTCGTGGAGCATCATGGGCAGCGTTGCCTCTCCGGAGCCATTTGTGGTCCACGTATCCATGGTGGTTGATTCGGGGTAATGCGCTTCGTAGGTAACGAGGCATCCACTCTGGTCGTAGAGCTGAAACGAGCAGGGAAGGGGAATGGGCTTGCCCGTTTCGCCGTCGATCTTCACCACCTTCAAGGGCGATTGGGGTACGGTGTCAGTGACGAGTGCGGGCGCGTCGTATTGTTCGTTGGCGCTTATCGTGATGCGCCAGTCGGGCACGGTTGCTATGGTCGCCCCTGCGTGTGCCTCGCTAAATGCGCGTTGCACGTCGCTGGGAATGACTTCGTGAATGCGGTACGTTCCGTACGCGAGTGCCCCAGCCCAGCTTGCCGGCGTGGACCATCCATTGGCGGCTGCGTTGCGCGTGGATGCCAGGCCATTTGCGTCGACGGTGATGGTGCAGACCACGTCGCCTCTTTTCGCTAGGGCATTGCCGGGCTCTGGTGAGGCAACGTCGTGGTCGTTCTCGTTGATGATCTGGAATTGAACTCCCGTTGCCAGTTCGTCGATGCCCGCTTCGGATTCGATTTTTTTCACGAGCCTGAAGTCGCCCCGCTGCACGCTGTCGGGCTGGTCGAATGGGGCATAGCATGCGAAATCGGCTGATGTTGCGTTTGAGCAATCGTTGGTGATGTGCGCGATGCGCAGCGGTGCGGCATGTCCTGCGCCATCGTCGAGCGTATACCCTGCAGGGGCCTGCGTCTCCTGGATGGCTATGGTGCCCAGGGGCACGATGGGCTGCTTCTGCTCGTTGCGGTAGAGCGCGTCGCCTTGCTTCAGGTACGAGTCGCTGAAATGAACTTCGCCCTGCTCGTCGGTTTCGAACGTCCAGGATCGAACGGCGGTAGATGGAAGGTTTCCCTGGTCGTAGTAGCCGTCGTAATAGCGCACGGTGAAGCGTGCTCCCGCCAGGGAGCCTGCGCTTTGCGGGCAGTTGCCCGTTTGCGGGTCCGTTTTGCGTAGAAGCAAGTCGATGGGGTTTCCCGTTGGCTCGTCGGCAATTACGCCTCCCGCTCCCGCAACGCGCGTGGTGGCGTTGGGCGAAACGCTTACACGGAACTCCCTTCCGTTCAGTGCGTACCCTTTGGGCGCCTTCGTTTCCCGTACGCTGTACGCGCCGCAGGGCAGGTCGCCTGAACGTGCGTATCCGCGTTCGTCGGTAACGAGCGTCGCTGCGCGATTGCCCGAGGCATCCTGTACTTCGAACTCCGCCCCTTGCAGGGAATAGCACGCATTTCCGCTGGTTATCGATGTGTTCGACGATTCCTTCTGCAGCTCGATTCTGCCGCGCGGGGCGATGCGCACTTTGTACAGGCCGGCACCCGCCTGGTAGCGCCCTCCGCCGAGCGAGCTGCCTCCGTCGGGCCCCTTGAATCCGGGCGTGACGAGCCCGATGACGATGTAGTCCTTCTCGACGGCCATGAGGCGCAGGCGTATGGGCGTATCGTCGTTGTAGTTGTTTCCCGTGATGACATCGCCCGTGGAGACTGCTCCGCGAAAGGGCGAGGATGCGTGGCAACACAGTAGTGTGACCAGGGGATAGATGTACGAATTGGTTTCGTCGTTCCAATACAGGGATCGATTTCGCTCGCGTAGCTGCGCTCCCATGCTGTAGGCCCAGGCGGGAACAGTGGAGTCGTTGTTTCCCTTCCAGCCGCGTACGGGCAGTGACGTGCAGAAGCTCATGTACTTCCAGCCCGTGGATTCGCCGATGACGCCGTCTTTACCGAAGGCGTACCCGCTGTAGAGGGCGGCATCCACGTCGTCGAGCGTGCGGCCGTCCTTGATGGTGTCGTAGAACTCATCGTCTTCGTTGCCGCCTGCGGCCTTGATGCGGTAGCCGTATTGCGTGATCCACTTTGCCGCTTGGTGCTCGGCTGCGCTTAGGTCGCCTTGCTCGTCTATGCGAGTGTAGTTTGTCTGCCCCGTGTAATCCCATACGTCGCCATCATGGTACGTGCGTGCGTCAAAATCGGCGAGCTCTACGTTGGGAATGGATTGCCAGGCGCTCGATACGCCCTTGCCGTCTCCCTGGGCGCCCCAGGCCTTGCCCGCATCGTTGCTTATGGTCACGTCGAGCGAGGCAATGGAAAGGGGGCTGCCCGCCACGTGGAGCGTGCCCGTGTCGGGGTCGTATGAATAGTTGCTCCGCGGCAGGGGAGTGGGTGCATCGTTCACGTGTATGACTAGGTTATCTGCGGTGATGGCGTGCTCTTCGCCATGCCCCACAAGGGGTACGTCGATCTGCGTGTCTATGATGGGCGTTGCCACGGTAGCTTCGGCGAATGCCGCCGTAACATCCGCTTCGTTATGCACGCGAACGTCGACGTGACCCCGCGTGAGTCCTTCGGTGGGGTCGTGCGCCACCACGAGTTGCACCTGCGTTTGCCCCTCGGCGTCTATGACGTGCTTGGGCAGGTAGGCGATGCCGGTGGAGAAATCGAAGGATGAATCGCTTATGGTGCGACCCGTGTCGTCGGCATGCGCGCATACGGCATCTACGATGGTGTCGCCTCCACAGAGTGCTTGCGGCGATGCGTAACATATATAGTAGCGAGAGTTCGGGGCGGTTTGGTAGATGGGCATGCGGTATACCTGTTGCGCAAGCACGTAATCGAGAAGGGCATCATCGCCGCGCTCGAACGCATCGTCGAGCGCGAACCCGTCCCATAGAGCTCCCTTGTCTACCAGCGTGTACTTCACGAGCGCATACGCCCCGGTTTCAACCAGTTGGTCAGCTGTCCCGGCCAGCAGGCTTTGTAGTGGGTGCTCCTCGGCTTCGGTAAGGGGTCGGCTTTCGGGCTGTGCGTGCTCTTGCAGGAAGGTGCCAATGGGCTCGTGCGCAGCGCGCGACGTTTCGTTCGCGTACGCCTGCGAGCGCGGAAAGGGCGCCATGCTCGTGGGCAGGCAAAGCGTCACGGCGAGTAGAACCGCCATGCAGGGGTAGATTCGCTTGCACATTGCTTGGGACATGCCCATGCGCCCTCCTTTTGCGCGTGTCGTTCTCTGCGAAGGATGGTGGCGAAACGCACGTGCATTTCGTGACGAGAAAGGTCGCGCAAAAGTCGCGGTATCGCAGCGCGATTCATGCGCTATAATCGCGGTCGAGCTCATAGCGCCTATTTATTGCCTAAGCTCCTTCTTTCCAGAATAATTCCATAGCTTAAAAAAATATTTCTTGACTCTTGACAGCGGGGCAAGTATTCTATTTCGTTGCAACTTTTTGCAAAAAGACGGATTTTCTTTAAGGAGGAAAAGCCCCGTGGCGAAAGCAGAAACAACCGCTCCCACCAGCCTTTATAGGAGCCGCAGAAGCTTCGCGAAGATTCCGTCCGTTATGGACGTGCCCAACCTCATCGCCATTCAGACGGAAAGTTTTGATTGGTTTACGAAAGAGGGCCTCGACGAAGCATTCAAGGACATTTGCCCCATCGAGAGCAACACCAAGGATATGCGCGTCGAAATTGGCGGGCATAGCTTTGGCGAGCCGAAGTACTCGGTCGACGAGTGCAAGCGCAAGGATGTGAGCTACCAGGCTCCTCTGTTCGCCGAAGTTCGCTTCACGAATCTCGAAACTGGCGAAATCAAGGAACAGGACGTGTTCATGGGCGACTTCCCGCTCATGACCCCGCGCGGTACGTTCATCATCAACGGCACCGAGCGCGTTGTCGTTTCCCAGCTGGTTCGTAGCCCTGGCGTGTACTTTGGCGCCGAGCGCGACAAGACCAGCAACAAGACCGTGTACAACGCGAAGATCATTCCTTCCCGTGGTGCATGGCTGGAATTCGAAACCGACAAGCGCGACATCCTGTCCGTGCGCATCGACCGCAAGCGCAAGCAGCCTGCTACGCTGCTCGTTCGCGCTCTTGGCCTGGCCGAGACGCACGAGGAAATCGTCGAGCTGCTCGGCGATTCCGAAATGGTGCTCCGCACGCTCGACCGCGACCCCGCCACCACGCGCGACGAGTCGCTCATCGAGCTGTACAAGCGCTTCCGTCCGGGCGAGCCGCCCACAATCGATTCCGCCCGTACGCTGCTCGACGGTCTGTTCTTCAATCAGCAGCGCTACAACCTCGCACGCGTTGGTCGTTACAAGATCAACAAGAAGCTGGGCTTTGATTCCGAAAACGATTCCTCCACGCTTACCAAGGAAGATATCCTCGCATCCATGCGCTATATCGTGGCGCTGCACGACGGTGAAGAAGGCTATGTCACCGACGATATCGACCACTTTGGCAACCGCCGCATCCGCACGGTTGGCGAGCTGATCCAGAACCAGTTCCGCATCGGTCTTTCCCGTATGGAGCGCGTCGTCCGCGAGCGCATGAGCATGCAGGAGCCCGACGACATCACGCCGCAGAGCCTGATCAACATCCGTCCCATCGTGGCGGCCATCAAGGAGTTCTTCGGCTCTTCGCAGCTGTCTCAGTTCATGGACCAGTCCAACCCCGCAGCAGGCATTACGCACAAGCGTCGTCTGTCCGCTCTGGGTCCTGGTGGCCTGTCCCGCGAACGCGCCGGCTTCGAAGTTCGCGACGTTCACAACTCTCACTACGGTCGTATGTGCCCCATCGAGACGCCTGAAGGCCCGAACATCGGCCTTATCGGTTCTCTGGCCACCTATGGTCGCGTGAACTCCTACGGCTTCATCGAGTCGCCGTATCGCCGCGTTGAAAACGGCAAGGTCACCGATGACGTCGAGTACCTTACAGCCGACGAAGAGGAAAAGCACACTATCGCCCAGGCCAACGAGCCGTTCGATCCCGAAACGCGCGTCTTTGGCCACAAGGTCGATGGCAAGTTCGTTCCCGCAACCCGTATCCTCGCCCGTACGCGCAACTCGCGTGGCGAGTTCGGTGACCCGAGCGAAGTGCCCGTCGACATGGTCGACTACATGGACGTATCGCCGCGTCAGATGGTATCTGTCGCTACGTCGCTCATTCCCTTCCTCGAGCACGACGACTGCAACCGCGCCCTCATGGGTTCGAACATGCAGCGTCAGGCAGTGCCCCTGCTCAACCCGCATGCTCCGCTGGTTGGTACGGGCATCGAGCACCGCATCGCGGTTGACTCCGGCGAAATCCTGGTAGCCCAGAACCCCGGCATCGTCGACTACGTCGACGGCGAGGTCATCAACGTGCTCACCGACGACGGCGAGTACGACGAGTATCTGGTTCCCAAGTTCCAGCGCTCCAACCAGGGCTACTGCATGAACCACAAGCCCATCGTTCGCAAGGGCGACCGCGTCGAGGCCGGCGACGTCCTGGCCGACGGCCCCAGCTGCGACACGGCCGAGCTGGCCCTGGGTCAGAACCTCATGATCGCCTACATGCCCTGGGAAGGCTACAACTACGAGGACGCTATCATCATTTCCGAGCGCGTTGTCGCAGAAGACCTGCTCACGAGCATTAACATCAGCGAGTACGAAGTCGACGCCCGCGACACCAAGCTTGGGCCCGAGGAAATCACCCGCGAAATCCCGAACATCAGCGAGGATATGACGAGCGACCTCGACGCCGACGGCATCATCCGCATTGGCGCCGAAGTTCATCCCGGCGATGTCCTGGTGGGCAAGGTTACCCCGAAGGGCGAGACCGAGCTCACGGCTGAAGAGCGCCTGCTGCGCGCCATCTTCGGCGAGAAGGCTCGCGAGGTTCGCGACACGTCCCTGAAGGTGCCTCACGGCTCCGGCGGTCGCGTCATCGACATCCAGCGCTTCAGCGCCGAGAACGGTGATGAGCTGGCTCCCGGCGTCAACGAGCAGGTTCGCGTGTTCGTTGCTCAGAAGCGTAAGGTTCAGCAGGGCGACAAGCTGTCCGGTCGTCACGGTAACAAGGGTGTTATCTCCAACGTACTTCCCGTGGAAGACATGCCCTACCTGGCTGACGGCACGCCCATCGACGTCATGCTCAATCCCCTGGGCGTACCTTCCCGTATGAACGTTGGTCAGCTGCTCGAATGCCACCTTGGCTGGGCTGCCAAGTGGGGTTGGTCCGACGACGAGAACTCCGACGAGGTCGTCGACCACTCCATCTTCGTGTCCACGCCCGTCTTCGACGGCGCGACCGAGGAAGAGATCGCCGACGTCATCCAGAAGGCGAACCGCAACCTCATCAACATCCATCACAAGAAGTACGGCGACATGGCGCGCGAGGAATTCGTTCCCCAGCTGAACTCGTTCGGCAAGACCACGCTGTACGACGGTCGTACCGGCGAGCCCTTCCGCGAGCCCATCACCGTCGGCTTCCCGTACATCCTGAAACTCGGCCACATGGTCGACGACAAGATCCACGCCCGCTCGACTGGCCCCTACAGCCTGATCACGCAGCAGCCTCTGGGTGGTAAAGCCCAGTTCGGCGGCCAGCGTTTCGGTGAGATGGAAGTGTGGGCCCTGTACGCATACGGTGCTTCCAACGTGCTGCAGGAGATCCTCACCATCAAGTCCGACGACACGATCGGCCGCGTGAAGAGCTACGAGAGCATCGTGAAGGGCGAAAACCTTCCCGCCGCGGAAGTGCCCGAGTCCTTCAAGGTTCTCGTCAAGGAAATGCGTTCGCTGTGCCTGAACGTCGAGCTCGAAGGCGAGCAGGGCGTTATCGACGTCGCCGAGACGCACGAGCCCGAGGACGACGACTCCAAGGTGCTCGCCGGTATGGTGGCGGATGCCAAGAAGACCGAAAGCGAAGAGGATGGCGCGCTCGATGCAATCGCAGCCGACCTTGCCGAACTGCTTTCCGATGATCTGAAAGACGGTAATGATTTCGATATCACCAGTGAAGGGGAGGAGCGCTAAATGACTGAGTACGATGTGAACAACTTCGACGCACTGCGTATCTCCCTGGCTAGCGCGAAGGACATTCGCGTATGGTCCCACGGCGAAGTGAAGAAGCCGGAAACCATCAACTACCGTACCCTGAAGCCCGAAAAGGACGGCCTGTTCTGCGAGCGCATCTTTGGTCCCACGAAGGACTGGGAGTGCGCCTGCGGTAAGTACAAGCGCATCCGCTTCAAGGGCATCGTGTGCGAGCGCTGCGGCGTTGAAGTCACCCGCAGCAAGGTTCGCCGCGAGCGCATGGGCCATATCGAGCTCGCTGCTCCCGTGAGCCACATCTGGTACTTCAAGGGCAGCCCCAGCCGCCTGGGCTACCTGCTCGACATTCCTCCGAAAGACCTGGAGAAGGTGCTCTACTTCGCGAGCGCCATCGTAACCAGCGTTGACAAGGAAGCACGCGAGGCCGACGAAGCCGATCTGCGCGACGAGCTGGAAGCCGATCTTGACGAGCTGGATGCCGAGCGCGATCGCCTGGTAGAGGCCACCCGTCGCCTCTCCACCGACTACGTGCCTGAAGAAGACGACATCATCGACGACATCGATGACGACGAGCGCATGACCCCCGAGGAAATCGAGGACGAGCTCGCCGACATCTACGAGGAGTTCAACGAGCGCAAGGCTCTGCGTTCGGAAGCCTTCGAGGCCTTCATGAAGATCGAGCCCAAGCAGCTCGTTCCCGACGAGGCTCTGTATCGCGAGATGCGCATGAACTACAGCGATTACTTCAAGGGCGGCATGGGCGCCGAAGCCGTGCGCGACCTGCTCGATGGCATGGATTTGGAATCCGTGGCCGAAGAGCTCGCCGAAGTCATTGCCACGGGCAAGGGCCAGAAGCGCGCCAAGGCCGTGAAGCGCCTGAAGGTCGTTGACGCTTTCCTGAAGAGCGACAACAACCCCAGCGACATGATTCTCGACGTTATCCCCGTCATTCCGCCCGATCTGCGCCCCATGGTGCAGCTCGACGGTGGCCGCTTCGCTACGAGCGACCTGAACGACCTGTATCGTCGCGTCATCAACCGTAACAACCGCCTGAAGCGTCTGCTTGACCTCGGTGCCCCCGAGATCATCGTGAACAACGAGAAGCGCATGCTCCAGGAAGCCGTCGACAGCCTGTTCGACAACGGCCGTCGTGGTCGCCCCGTCACGGGCCCCGGCAACCGTCCGCTGAAGAGCCTCTCCGACATGCTGAAGGGCAAGCAGGGCCGCTTCCGCCAGAACCTGCTGGGTAAGCGCGTCGACTACTCTGGCCGTTCCGTTATCGTCGTTGGCCCTGAGCTGAAGCTGCATCAGTGCGGCCTGCCCAGCCAGATGGCTCTGGAGCTCTTCAAGCCCTTCGTAATGAAGCGCCTGGTCGAGCTTGAGTACGCTGCCAACATCAAGGCTGCAAAGCGTGCCGTCGATCGCCATGCCAGCTACGTATGGGACGTGCTCGAAGAGGTCATCACCGAGCATCCCGTGCTGCTGAACCGCGCACCTACCCTGCATCGTCTGGGCATTCAGGCGTTCGAGCCGGTGCTGGTGAACGGCAAGGCCATCAAGCTGCATCCGCTCGTATGTACGGCATTCAACGCCGACTTCGACGGTGACCAGATGGCTGTGCATGTGCCCTTGTCCTCTGCCGCCCAGGCCGAGGCCCGCGTGCTCATGCTTTCTGCCAACAACATTAAGTCGCCTGCTCATGGTCGTCCGCTCACGATCCCCACGCAGGACATGATTATCGGCCTGTACTACCTCACGGCCGCCCGCGACAACTTCCCCGGCGAGGGTCGCATCTTCGCAAGCTTTGCCGACGCCCGTCATGCATACGATGCGCATGCCGACGTCGACCTGCAGGCAAAGATCGTCGTGCGTCTCGACCGCGACACCGAAGTTGCCGAGAAGTTTGGCGAGCCCGTGCTGCGCAAGGCAGGCGAGCGCATCCAGACCACCATCGGCCGCATCACGATCAACGCCGTGCTGCCCGACGACTATCCGTTCCTCAACTACGAGCTGAACAAGTCCGAGGTTAGCCGCCTGATCGAGGACTGCTGCCGTCGCTACACCACCAGCGAGATGGAGCCCATCCTGGACGGTCTGAAAGCCAACGGCTTCCACTACGCTACGCGCGCTGGTCTTACCGTTTCGGTTTACGACGCCACGGTGCCGCCCAACAAGGGCGAGATCCTGGCCAAGGCCGACGAGGAAGTCGCTCGCATCGACGAAGACTACGAGATGGGCCTGGTAAGCGACGAAGAGCGTCACAAGCAGGTCGTCGACATCTGGACCGATGCCAACGAGGCCGTCGGCGATGCCATGGCGAAGAACTTCGACCACTTCAACCCCATCTACATGATGGCGTTCTCTGGTGCTCGTGGTAACATCAAGCAGATCCGTCAGCTAGCTGGTATGCGTGGCCTTATGTCCGACCCGAAGGGCGAGATTATCGACCAGCCCATTAAGTCGAACTTCCGCGAGGGCCTGTCCGTACTGGAATACTTCGTTTCCTCGCACGGTGCTCGTAAGGGTCTGGCCGACACCGCACTGCGTACGGCTGACTCTGGTTACCTCACCCGTCGTCTGGTCGACGTTGCCCAGGACGTTATCGTTCGCGAAATCGACTGCGGCACGCACGAGGGCGTTCCCTATCCGCTGCATAATGCGAAGGGCGAACTCGACGAGAACCTCATCGGTCGTTGCCTGGCCGTTGCTGCCGTAAGCGAAAACGGCGAGGTCATCATGGACGCCGACGAGTACATCAACGGCATGGAAGACATGAAGAAGCTCGTCGAAGCTGGCGTGAACGAGGTCACCATCCGCACGATCATGACCTGCCATGCCGAGCATGGCGTGTGCCAGAAGTGCTATGGCTGGGATCTTGCAACGAGCCGCCCCGTCAACATCGGCACGGCCGTCGGCATTATCGCCGCTCAGTCCATTGGCGAGCCTGGTACGCAGCTTACGATGCGTACGTTCCACTCCGGTGGCGTCGCTGGCGACGACATTACGCACGGTCTTCCCCGTGTTACGGAGCTTTTCGAAGCCCGTAAGCCCAAGGGCCAGGCTGTGCTCGCCGAGATCGCCGGCACCATGCAGGTTCGTGGCGACAAGCAGACGAAGACGATTACCATCCACGACCAGGATGGCAACATCCGCGAGTACGTGGTATCCGCTCGCGCCCAGCTCATGCCGGGCCTGAACGACGGTGACGAAGTCGTGGTGGGCCAGCAGCTCACGCGTGGTTCCGTGAACCCGCACGACCTGCTCCGCCTCACCGACCCGAACACCACGCTGCGCTACATCGTGTCTCAGGTCCAGGACGTGTACGTGTCCCAGGGCGTAGACATCAACGACAAGCACATCGAGGTTATCGCACGTCAGATGCTGCGCAAGGTTGCCGTGCTCGACGCTGGCGATTCCGACTACCTGCCGGGCCGCCAGGTCAACCGCTACGAGTTCGAGGGCGTTGCCAACAAGCTCGTACTGGAAGGTAAGGAGCCCCCTACGGGTCAGCCGCTGCTGCTGGGCATCACGAAGGCCTCGCTGGCCACCGATTCGTGGATGTCGGCCGCATCGTTCCAGGAGACCACCAAGGTTCTCACCGACGCTGCCATCGAAGGCAAGACGGACAACCTGGTTGGTCTGAAGGAGAACGTCATTATCGGCAAGCCCATCCCGGCCGGTACGGGTCTGAAGCGCTATCGCAACGTGGGCCTTACCTACAAGGGTCGCCCGGTGCACATGGGTGGCACCGACACGCTGCCCGAGTACGCTCCCGACGAGCTGCGTACCACCGAGGAACTGCTCCCGCAGCCTCAGGATTGGTCGCTCGACGGCGACAGCTACCTGAACATGGGTGGTAGCTACTCCAGCTACTTCAACAGCCTGGGTGCTAGCCGCACCAAGCAGCTGTCCGACGAGGAAGCGCGCCTGTACATCTACGACGATCTGGGCGTGTCGCAGCGTTGGGCCAACAAGTTCAGCGAAGCGGGCATCGAGACGGTTGCCGACCTGGTTGGCTACACTGAAGACGACCTCATGCGCATCGAGGGCATCGGCGCCAAGGCCATCGAAGAGCTGAAGACGGGCCTGGAAGCCCACAACCTGCTGCGCGTCATCGAAGACGACCTGGTTGCCTCCAGCGACGACATGAGCCAGCTGCTCGACATGGTGTTCTCGCCCGATGACACCATCCTCATCGGCGGCGATCAGCCTGCCACCTTCAACACCGAAGGCGAGGATATGCTGGGCGAGGCTCTGCCTCCGCGCTCTTACCAGCGCAACCTGGAAGAGCTCGATGCTCTGCTGGGCGGCATCGGCGATCTGAATCTGCACATGGGCGAGTCCGAAGAATCGGATGACGCTCAGGATGCGCAGGACGACGCGGAATAACCGCTCATAACATGCGTGAGATGGGGCGCAGTTCATCTGCGCCCCATTGCTATGCGATGAAGGAGAACTCATGTCTTCCAAAACGTTCGTACCCGAAGGCGAAGTAGCGCCCGCCAGCCAGATTGGCGTCACCATCGAGGCGCTTGCGGCTACCATTGCCGCTAGGCGAAATGCGGGTGAGGAAAGCTATACGCATGGTCTTCTTACCGGAAAAGACGATGACGTCTTGAAGAAGGTCATGGAGGAATCGGGCGAAGTGGCGCTTGCCGCCAAGGATGTCGCCCGTGCCAGCCAGGAACAGCGTGACGCCGAGGTCGACCATCTGCGCTACGAAGCCGCCGATGTCGTGTATCATCTTCTCGTCGTTTTGGAGCGTTACGGAATCGATCTGGATGAGTTCGCGGCTGAACTCAATATGCGCATGCGCGAAGACGAGCGCCCTGCGGGTGCCGTGCGCCTTCAGCCCGAACATGTGAAGCGAGGGAAATAGTGGCTAAGCTCTTTGGCACAGATGGCGCACGTGGTGTCGCCAATACTGAATTGACCTGCGAAATCGCTTTTAAACTGGGGCAGGCTGCCGTTGCGTACCTGGGTACGTCCATCGTCATGGGGCGCGATACGCGCCTTTCGGGCGACATGCTCTCCGCTGCGCTGGCTGCCGGCATCACGAGCGCGGGTGGTACGGTGCTCGACGCGGGCATCATTCCCACGCCTGCCGTGGCCTTCCTGGTTCGCGAACTGCATGCCAATGGCGGCGTCGTCATTTCCGCATCGCATAATCCGCCCGAGTATAACGGCATCAAGTTCTTCGACGCCCAGGGCTTCAAGCTGCCCGTGGCGCTGGAGGCCCAGTTCGAGCAATACGTCGCGGAAGGTGGCTTGGACGTTTCCCAGCGCGCCGCGGGCGACGCCGTGGGCGTGGTCCTTCCCGTGGAAGACGCTGCCGAGCTGTACATTCAGCATGCCGTGAAGGCTATGGAGCGTCAGGGCGTTCGCTTCGACTCGTGGAAGATTGCGCTCGACTGCGCTCATGGCGCGTCCTCCGTTTCCTCCGCCGAGGCGCTGCGCCGTCTGGGTGCCCAGGTCACGGTAATCAACGACGATTTCTGCGGAACCGACATCAACGTGGAATGCGGCTCTACGCACCTTGCTCCGCTCAAGCAGCTCGTCGCCGAAATTGGCGCCGACATCGGCATCGCCCACGACGGAGACGCCGACCGCGTGCTGTTCGTGGATGCTCAGGGCAACGAGATCGATGGCGACATGGTGGAAGCCGCCTGCGCCATCGACCTGGCCAATCGTGGCAAGCTTGCGGGTAATACTGCGGTATCCA
>JAILNP010000035.1:0-4962 GCA_024691475.1 Eggerthellaceae bacterium | reverse complement strand
TATGAGAAAGCGAGGCACTATGATTCGACCCATTATGGACAAGCAGTTCTTCCTGAAGCAACCGAGCGTCGAGGCTACGGCAGCAGACATTGCCACGGCACGTGACCTCGCCGAAACGCTGGAAGCACACCGCGCAACATGCGTTGGCATGGCAGCCAACATGATCGGGGAACGCAAGCGGATCATCGCCGTCCTGGACGAAGCAGGCAACATCCTTACGATGCTCAACCCGGAAATCGTCGATTGCAAGCAACCATACAACGCCACAGAGGGCTGCCTATCGCTCCCAGGGGAACGGGAAACACTCCGCTATGAACGCATCACCGCGTCCTATCAAGATGAAGCGATGCAGGCTATCAAACGCTCCTTCAAGGGAAGGGTCGCGCAGGCAATCCAGCACGAAATCGACCACTGCAACGGCATCCTCATCTAGGTACCCCCAGCGTTCGCTGACAGGCTTCTTCACCAACGGACGGAAAAGAGGAAGCGAGAAGAGCAGCACTCTGAAGCTACCCGCAAAGATGTCACGAATTGTCACGCATCCAGTCCGCAGGAAAAAACAAAGCAGGTCAGGACATACATCCTGACCTGCGAACAGTTGGTAGCCCGTACGAGATTCGAACTCGTGATCTCCGCCTTGAGAGGGCGATGTCCTAAACCGCTAGACGAACGGGCCATATGTGGCTGGGGTAGCAGGAGTCGAACCCACACATACGGTACCAGAAACCGCTGTACTACCATTATACGATACCCCAGTAGCACTTCGTTGCTTCACTGTGTTTCACAACGCGAGTGAGTATATTACGGGTCATCCCCCATGCCGTCAACCCCCTTTCGAAAATGTGGATATATCTTCACGAAGTGGGTGACGGCACGTTCGGAAACAACCTCTAACTAATACCGTACCAGGCAATTCCCTCGTCGTTCCAGCCCAGTGAAACCAGCCAATCGCGCTCCTCGGCGCTCGTGGTGAAGTTATGCGAACCCGACGTTGCGTTGGGATTGTACTGGCGATACAACGGAACGGATTTGGAGTCATCGCTATACCAGCCAATACCCTCGTAGCGCCAGCCAAGCGCAACCAGGCCGTCGCGCTCCTCGGCGCTCAGAGTGTAATGATGATCGCCCCCATTGGGGTTGTAGAGGCGATAGACGGGCGTAGAAGAGCTATTGGGGGCAATCCAGCCAATGCCCTCCTGCTGCCAGCCCAGGCTCACCAGATTGCTGCGCTCGACGACGCTCGAAGTATAGAAGTGCTCGCCACCATTGGGGTTATACAGGCGGTACATAGCCACCCCATTGAGGTTAGGAACCGAAGAACCCGAATAACACGGAATGATGTAAGCGTAGGATGGCTCTACGTTGTTCTTCGCATACACCGAGTCCATGAGGTTGGCAATGGATTCCGGCCACTGAACATCGGTTGCGTACTCATGCCACGCGGAACCCGAAGAGCAACCATAGTCATTTGCCCTGCTGTAATCCCAGCGCATGTTGTAAATAGTGGAAGCAGCATAGGAATCGTACACGCGGTGCACATAGCGAGTGGAAATCCACTTTGCACCGCCCAGAATGGCGGCCTCGGGCGAATTCCAACCATTCTGAACCGCCATGCTACGACCGCCCGAAAGCGGGCTGCTGTCGTAGGCGCCAATGCCAAAGAAGTTGTAATACGTTCCCGCGGAGTAAGTGGTGTCTTCGATAGCGATGGACCCATCGTAGTAATAGCCTCGCGCAAGCGTGGAAGTCCCCCACCCCGATTCCAAAACGGCATGGGCAACCAAATAGGCAGCGCTTACGCCGTACATCTGCTCGGCCTTGATAAAGGCATACCCCATGCCATGCAGCGTGCCAGAACGGCCCTTTGAAGTCGAATCTATGAAGGCATCAATCTGAGACGCCGTAAGCCCCGAGGCGACGGTGATGTCAGCGAACTCGGAAAGGCTCACGTTATTGGGATCGAGTGCATTCAGAATCTGGCTGTACGTTGCGGTGGAACCACCATACTTGTTGGTTCCCTTCGCGTACTCGAGAGAAGCCATCTGCTCAATCGAAATGGAAAGATACGTTACGCTGCCCGACATAGACTGCAATCTAAGCGAAGAGAGCGGTTCGCTCGTGTCTTCTGCCAAGGCCTGGGGCGTGAAGTCATCCGTGTCAATCGTCTCGTACGACGATTCGTCGGCGTCTTCAGGACCTGTCACAGCTTCGGCAGCATACGCGGTAGACGATACCGCCAAGCATGCCAAAAGGCATGCGGTGGCCAGCAGGGCGAGGGTTCGTTTCATAGTGCGTTCTCCCTAACATATAGTCACTTGTGGGGTCAGCGTACCATGCGCGAAACGGGCACCCGCTATCTTGTAACCTTGTTTTGAATAGCCTGCACGAATTACCCACCGGTTGCACACAATCAACATCCCACGCAATCAAATACACGCTACAGCGCAATGGAGTGCAGTTCGCGTGCATTTACTGGCAAAGAAACTCGGTTAGGGTATCCTGTTCTGAACCCCGAAAGAGTGTATGCGGGTAGATAAAAGAAAGGGAATGTATGCGCTATGTAAAGATCGTCGACAACATTGCAAACGGCATCACGCGCGATGGCACGCCCGACTTGGGAGATGGCTACCAGGGAACCAACAACCTGGAACAGGCCGATGCTATCCTGGTGCGCGCGAGTAGTCTTCACGAGATGGAGTTCCCTGCTTCACTGCGCTGCATCGCCCGTTCCGGAGCTGGTTTCAACAACATCCCCCTCGAGCGCTGCGCTAAAGAGGGCATCGTGGTCTTCAACGCCCCGGGCGCCAACTCGAACGCCGTAAAGGAACTGGTCGTTGGCCAGATCATGCTCAACTCGCGCAACACGCGTGGCGGCGAGCAGTGGGTACTCGACCATGCGCAAGACGCCGACGTGGCGAAAGGCGCCGAAAAGGCCAAGAAGGCATTCGTGGGCCACGAGGCCATCGGTCGCAAGGTCGGCGTGGTTGGCACGGGCGCCGTTGGTTCGAAGGTAGCCAACGCCCTGGTCGCGCTTGGCATGGAAGTCCATGGCTACGACCCCTATATCTCGGTCCAGCATGCCTACGAGCTCTCCCACCGCGTCATCCGCGATGCCGACCTGAACGAGATGTGCAAGGGCTGCGATTACCTGACCCTGCACGTGCCCTCGAAGGAAGACACCCTGCAGATGATCGGCGCCGAGCAGCTAAACCTACTGAACCCGGGCGCCATGCTCATCAACTACGCTCGCGACACCATCGTGAACGAAGCCGACGTTGCCGCCGCACTGGAAAGCGGCCAGCTGGGCCTGTACATCACCGACTTCGCCAACCCCGAGGTCATGAAGATGAAGAACGTCATCGTGACGCCTCACATGGGCGCCTGCACGCGCGAAGCCGAAGAGAACTGCGCGCACATGGCCATCGCGTCCATGAAGGATTACCTCAACCATGGTATCATCCGCAATTCGGTTAATTACTCCGATTGCGACATGGGCCCCTGCACCTGCACCGGACGCGTCGCCTTCTTGCATGCGAACGTACCCAGCATGATCAGCCAGATCACCAACGAACTCGCTTCGCGCAACGTAAACATTGCGCGCATGATGAGCGTGCCGGCAAACGAGCACGCCTACACGTTGGTCGATATCGACAACGAACTCGATCAGGAAACCGTTGATGCGCTACGAGCCATCCCGAACATCTATCGCGTTCGAATCGTCGTTCCCGCAGACGGCCTCGACGGCGGCCTTGGAACCGCTACCAAATAGCAACCGTATGGGCCCGCGCGTTTCGCCGGGCCCTTTTCATGCCCGCATAATGCCGAAAGGAACCGCATGATCGTCGAAGTGGGTTACGGAAACGGCGCGCAGCAATGCGAAGTGCCCGATCAGAACCTCATGGGAATCCTCGCCGCAAACGACGTGGACGTATCCCTCACGGGCAGCGCAGAAGTCGAGCGCGCCCTTCGCGAACCCATCGAAAGCGCCCCGCTATCGCAGGTCGCAAAGCCCGGAGAAACGGTCGCCATCATCACGAGCGACATAACCCGACCCATGCCCACACCCGAGGTACTGCCCGCGGTGCTCGACGAGCTCTATCGCGGTGGCGTACGCCCCGAGGACATCACGCTCGTATTCGGACTGGGCAGCCATCGCACGCAAACCGAAGAGGAGCAACGTCATCTGGCCGGCGAACGTGGCTGGAACGAAATTCGCTGCATCGATTCTTCCTCGGAGGAATTCGTAAACCTGGGCACGACCGCAGCCGGAACGCCGGTGGAAGTAAACAGCACCGTTGCACGCGCCGACCGCGTCATCTGCATGGGTAACATCGAATACCACTATTTTGCGGGCTACTCCGGCGGCGTAAAGGCCATCATGCCCGGCGTATCCACCAGCAGCGCCATCGCGAACAACCATGCCATGATCGTCGATGCGCGCTCGTGCGCCGGCAATCTGGAAGACAACCCCGTGCGCAGGGACATCGAGGAAGCCGGTGCCATCGTGGGCTGCGACTTTATCGTCAACGTGGTGCTCGACGAAGACAAGCGCATCATCCGCGCTTTCGCTGGCAATCCCGTTGCCGCCCATCGACAGGGCTGCGCCTTCCTGGATACGCTCTACCGCATCGACATTCCGCACCGTGCCGACATCGTCATCGATTCGCAAGGCGGAGCGCCCAAGGACCTCAACCTCTATCAGACGCAGAAGGCCCTAGACAACGCAAAGTACGCCGTACGCGAAGGCGGCGTGATCATTTTGGCGGGACGCTGCAACGAAGGATTGGGAAACGCCACGTTCCAAGCGTGGATGCATGAAGCGAATACGCCAGCCGACGTGCTGGAACACCTGCAAGCGGCGTTTGCCTTGGGCGGACACAAGGCCGCGGCCGTGGCAAAAATCCAGCTTATGGCTGATGTGTACCTGGTTAGCGACCTACCCGCAGAGCTTGCGCGTGATTG
>JAILNP010000029.1:0-4621 GCA_024691475.1 Eggerthellaceae bacterium | reverse complement strand
CCTCGTAGGCTTCCAGGCCCGCAGGCGTGGTGGTGAGCTCGAAGCGCACGAAGATGGCGGGGCTTACCTCGTCACCGTATTCGATTTCGGCTTCGGCCAGGGCGGTATGGCAGTGGCTGCACCAGTGGATGGGCTTGCGGCCGCGATACACGGCGCCATCCAGGTACATCTTCTTGAATACTTCCACGTTCGCGCTCTCGTAAGTGGGCTGGAACGTGAGATACGGATGATCCCAGTCGGCGTTCACGCCCAGGCGCTTGAAGCCATCGCGCTGCACGTCGACGAACTTTTCGGCCCATTCACGGCACATCTTGCGGATGACCGACTGAGGCAGCTCGTTCATCTTTTCGGTGCCGATCTTCTTTTCGACCTCGTGCTCGATGGGCTGGCCGTGCGTGTCCCAGCCAGGGATGTACGGCGTGAAGTAGCCACGCTGCGCGTTGGTCTTGTTCACGAAGTCCTTCAGGATCTTATTGAAGGCATGGCCAATGTGGATGGGGCCGTTGGCGTACGGAGGGCCGTCGTGCAGCACGAACGGCTGGCCGTCCTTGTTCTTCTCCAGCACCTTGTGGTAGATGTCGATGTCGTTCCACCACTGCAGGCGCGAAGGCTCGTTCTGAGGCAAATTACCCCTCATCGCGAAGTCAGTCTTGGGCAGAATCATCGTCTGTTTATACGCGTTGGCCACTTCTGTACCTTCCACATATGCCTAAATTTACAAATGGCTATTATAGGGGCAAAACGGGCGCGGTTGGGCGGCGGCGCAAAAACGCCAAATCCACGAGCACGCCGAATACGCAGTGCTGGGGAAATGGCACAAGCCATGAAGCGCGACGGCACGCTGAGAACGAACCCGATGTATACAGCTGCTGGGCGCACCGAATCAAGCCTCTCACCAAGCGCGCATGCAAACGGACCTGTAAACTGCAGCCGCTGGCCGCAATCGACAGCTACTTGTAATCGGCAGGATTCTTGCTCGAGCTGCCCGTAAGGTTCTGACGTGTGCGCATCTCGCGGCCGAACTGCACGGCGTACTCGCCAAAGCGATCGCGCACCATGTCGGTGGCCGTCTTCAGGTTCTCGCGCTGCTCTTCGCTGGGCAGGCTGGCATCGGGCGCTTCGTCATCCAGCTCGAAGAGCGAATCTTGCACGGGCTCTTCGCCGTCGAAACGCGAAACGCCACACCCCACCAGGCGCACCGCCGTCCCCGGATGCCATAAGTCGCCGAGCATGGAACGCAGATGCGCAGCAATCACATACTCATCGTTCGTCGGCTCGGGCAGGCGCTTCTGCGCACTGCGGACGTTCAGGTTCGCGTAGCGTATCTTCAGGGAAACCGTGCTGCCGGCCATGCCCTTCAAGCGCAGGCGACGCCCCACCTTAGCGGCCACGGTGCCAAGGGCGGCCTCGATGTCGGCGCGCTCCGTGAGGTCGTGCGCGAAGCTGATCTCGTTACTCACCTGCTTCACCGGCTCGCCCGCGGAGATGCCGTCGGTGTCGGCACCCAGGCAGCGTGCACGCATGGCCTCGGCATTCTTGCCGAACACACGCCGCAGCACGTCGGGGTCGGCCGCAGCCACCTGGCCCAGCGTGGTGATGCCGAAATCCTTCAGGTGGGCCTGGGCCACGGGGCCAATGCCGCTCATGCGCGACGTGGGCAGCGGCGCCAGGAAGGCCGCCTCGCGCCCCGGGTAGACCACGGTGATGCCGCGCGGCTTGTCGGCTTCGGAAGCCGTCTTCGCAACCGCCTTGCTCACGCCCAGGCCAATGGAGCAGGTAACGCCCAGCTCGTGCACGCGGCGCTGAATGCGCATGGCCACGCTCACGGGGCTTTCCGGGCGATGCGCCGTGGGCGTGATGTCCAGGAACGCTTCATCCACGCTCACCTGCTGGATGAAGGGGCTTTCGCTTTCCATGATGGCCATAACCTGGCGCGACACTTCGCGATAGCGACTGAAGTGCCCTGGCGTCCAAATGGCTTGCGGGCACAGACGCCGCGCCGTGGCCGCCGCCATGGCGCTACGCACGCCAAATGCGCGCGCCTCGTACGAACACGTGGAGACAACGCCACGCGCGTCGGCCGAGCCGCCCACGATAACGGGCTTGCCGCGCCACGCGGGATGGTCCAACTGCTCCACGGAAGCGAAGAACGCGTCCAAATCGAGGAGCATGATGGCACGACCGTTCCACGAACTATCGTTCGCCTGCACCATATCTTGTGGCACGAATGCGGTCTCATTGTTGTCTTGTTCGAATCTCATGATGCAAGAATAGCATGCGCCGTGTATTGGGGTTCCAATGTGCTAGCATTGACACTCGCGCGCGACGTACGCGCTACGGAAAGCGGGTATTAGAGAGGGGTCACCTATGAGCATGCCATCCCTTTTGGGCTTCAACGGCACGGCCGACTATAGGCAAACCGTCACCACGCTCCCCCAAAAGCCCGTATGCCTTCCGTACGAATTACGCACCGAAATGACCTGGATGGATTTCTGCCATCCGGTAAACCCCATGGGAACCCCCAAGCCGTTCATCCAAGCCATGCATTCCGCCCTGGTGGAAGGCGAGCTTGCCTACGTTCCCGACCGCGACGGCCACGTGCTGCGCGACGAGCTGGCCCGCTATCTGGGCATCGACCGTTCGTGCATCCTGGTGGGCACGTCGGTCACGAAGATGATCCGCGCCACCGCGCAGGCCTACGCATGCGGCGTAGTGGGCATTATGATGCCCGCGCCCGCCGATTATGCCCTGGCAATCACCAATGCCGGGCACGATTACATCGAAATCGAGAACCCCACCTCGTTCGCCACGCTGGACGCCTACACCGCGCGCAGCATGTACGGCGACTTCGACGGCGTGGTTCTGGCGAACCCGTCCTACCCCACCTCTCGCTTGCTGCAAAGCGACACGCTGGTGCACTACCTGGAAACCTGCGGATGGGTCATCGTGGACGAAAGCTACATCGAGCTGGCATTTGGCGCGGAAAGTCTGCTGCCGCTCATCGAGCGATACAGCAACCTGATTGTGGTGCGCTCGCCATCGGTTACGTTCGGCATGCCGGGCGTGCCGCTGAGCTACATTGCCGCGAACCCCGCTACCATCAAACAGATTCGCCAGTTCTACGACGGCGCCGACGCCACCATGTTTGCCGAGGTGCTGGCCAAGTCCATCGTGCGCCACGGCGACTTCCTGGAGCGCACGCACGAATTCCTGGACACGGAAATCCCCTGGATGCAGTGCATGCTCAGCCTTATTCCGGGCATTAGCATCCACCCCGCCGAGGGCAACTTCGTGCTGTGCGAGTTCACGCCCGGCGAGGACATGCGCCTGAGCGTCACATGCGCCGAAGAGCTCATCGTGAAGCTGCAGCTGGCAGGCTTCCTGGTAAACCGCCTGGCAGGCTCGCCGGGCCTGCCCTCCGACGAGTTCTTCTGCGTCTGCGTGCGCACGCGCGAGGAAAACCAGAAGCTGCTCGACGCCATGCGCGGCATCATCAACGGCGACAAGTAAGCTGCGGCGGAAAACTTACGAATGCAAGCGCTCGGGAAACCGGGCGCTTTTTGCGTTGCGTGGAACGAGCAGCGGCGCGCACGATAAGAACCCGGACGTGCGACGCGGCCCCGGGCGCACGCGGACTAGGCTACTTCACCAGCACCGCAAGCGCTTTGACACACGAAAACGCAGGCTACAGCAAATACACCGCGACAATAAGGGGCATCGTAATGATGCACAACAGCGTGGTGACCACATTGATAATGCTGGCATACCCCGCGTCATTGCCGTAGATGTTCGCCATCTGGTTCACCGTGGAAGCCGCAGGGGCTGCCGCACCCAAGAGCGTGATGAGCAAGATGTTGGAAGCGTCGGGCGCAAGGTTCGCAAGCAGCAATAGCTTCATCGCCCCCAGCGCGAGCAGGGGCAGGGCCACCAAGCGCAGCAGCACGGGAATGGGCAAACGGCGGAACCGCACCAGGTCGGACGCCTTGATGCCGCCCATGATAAGGCCCGTGAGCAGCATGGCCAGCGGACCAATCATGCTGCCTACAGAGCTTACGGCGCTGCCCAGCGGGCCAGGAAGTTCGATCTGCAGCAAGAACAGCAAGCCGCCCACGTACGTGGCGATCATGTTCGGCGAAAGGACAATCTGCCGCCAGTCGACCGTGGTCTTTCCCTGCAGGGTGCTCTTTCCCACGCTCCACAGAAACGCGTTCTGCACGAAGATGAACGGCGTGCAGTAGATGACCCATTCGGAACCTAGCAAGCTCACGACCAAGGGAATGATGAGGTTGCCGGCGTTCGAGTACGTAACCGACGCGCGCTCCACCGCCGTAAGGCCCAGCGGGCGCTTCAGCAGGAAGCACACTAAGTTGTAGGAAGCCTGCACGATGACGGCGGCCAGACAGGAAAGCATGAATCCGGCGCGCAGGTCGTCGGTGAGCTCCACCTGGAAGGCTGAGATGATCATGCAGGGGCTCACGATGTAGAGCGAAAGCAGCGACACGCCATGGCTGTGCTCGGGCTTCGCGATGCCCGTTTTCACGAGCGCGAACCCCATGGCCATGATGATGAAGAGGGTAAGTATGTTCCATGCAAGCGTAAGACTGAGCATGGGGTAATGATA
>JAILNP010000162.1:0-9457 GCA_024691475.1 Eggerthellaceae bacterium | reverse complement strand
GCGCTGGAGGCGGCGGGGCACATGGCCCAACCCAACTTCTGCTATTACCCGGCCGAGGATGATACGGCGGATGCAACGCTCTTCGACGCTTCTTCCGATGACGGCCTCGTGCCCCTATCTTCGGCCCTTCTGCCTGCGGCGACTTCGATTAACGACCCGTCTGCTTCTACGTTGTGGGGTCTTACGGCCATGGATGCGTACAAGGCCTGGGATATTCAGCGTGCGGAAGGCCGCACGGTCGTAGCCGTGTTGGACACGGGCTTTCGGCTCGATCACGAGGATCTGGCCGGAAACATCGTGGGTGGGTATCTGGCCGTGGATGTCGCGGACTCCGAAGACCAGAGCTACGTCTATGACGTTGACGAATCCAGCGTTGCGGATATGACGGACCTTTCGGGGCACGGGTCGCATGTGGCCGGCATCGTTGCTGGCGTGGCGAATAATGGGAAGGGCATTGCGGGCGTTTCGTACAATGCGGGCTTGCTGCCCATCAAGGTGTTTTACCGGGTTACGCAAACGAGGAAGAGCACGGGCGTTGAAAAGACGATGGTCATTGCGAACAGCAGCGACCTGGTGCGGGCGTATGCGTACATCGCGTCGTATAACACCGAGCATCCCGAGGCCCCTGTTCGCGTGGTCAATATGAGTCTGGGTGGTTCGATGGACTCACTGGGCTCCGAGGACCAGGCGTTCGTTAACGCCATGGATGCCGCCTCTGCGCAGGGTATTCTTTCGGTTGGTGCGGCTGGCAATGATGGCACCGACGGCCCCGACGTGAACTATCCCAGCGACTACGGCACGTGCCTGGGCGTCATCAACGTGACGCGAAATACTTCGACGGGCGTGATTACGCGCTATACGAGCTCCAATTACAATACCTCCAGCCAGACGAAGGGGAACTCCAACAAGAACATTTGCGCGCCGGGAACGACGATTTACAGTACCGTGTATGGTTCGACGAGTTCGTATGGTTACAAGTCGGGCACCTCCATGGCCTCTCCGTATGTTGCGGGCGTTGCTGCCTTGCTGTACGCGTACGATGCGTCCCTCACGCCCGACCAGGTGAAATCGTACATTTATGCTTCGGCGACCGATTTGGTTTACTCGAACTCCATCGACGATGCGACGGAAGGATGGGATCGCTACACGGGCTATGGCCTCATAAACGCCTATCATGCGCTGCAGTTGCTGGAAATTGCGGAAGGCAACGCCACAATGGGGGAGCACGCGATTATTTACGGTGAGTCGTGCACGCTTACCGTTCCCTATGATGGCGCGGGAACGTGGACGTGGGTTTCGAACAATCCCTCCGTTGTGGGGGTTACGCAGGATGGCGTCGTTACCGGCTACGGCACGGGCTTTGCCACCATCACGGCAACGCTTTCCAACGAGTTCGGCATTGTCGCCTCCGTTACGGGTACGGTGGACGTGCGTCCCTATAGCCTGTCGGATGCCGCGATTGACGCCATCGCAAGTCAGACGTTTACCGGCTCGCTCATAATGCCCTCGTTCGTCGTGCGCTATGGTGGCGCGGTGCTCACTCCGGGCGTCGATTATTCCGTTTCGTACATGGATAACGTGAACGCAGGTCAGGCTGTGGCCGTGGCAACGGGCTTGGGGCAGTATGCCGGCAGCGTTTCCGCTCCGTTCACCATCGCGCAAAAGGATCTGTCTGGGGCCGTCGTTACCGCGCCCGATTGCGAATATGCCGGTCAGGCGCAGTCTCCCGCGCCTACCGTTGTGCTGAACGGCGTTACGTTGCGTTCGGGCGTGGACTACATCGTTGGCTACAACTCCAATGTGAATGTTGGCACTGCCGTCGTTTCCGTTACGGGCAAGGGCAATTACAAGGGCACGGCTACGGGGACGTTCAACATCGTGAAGGCCTCCCTTTCTTCGGCTTCCGTTTCCGCATCGGCACAGGTATACACGGGGGCTGCCTTGACTCCCGTGCCTACGGTATCGCTGGCTGGCAAGACGCTTGCGGTCAATACCGATTTTACGGTGGAGTCGTATGCGGACAACGTTCGTCCGGGCCTCGCGCGCGTTACCGTTCAGGGGACGGGCAACTACGAGGGGCAGGCGTCGGGTTACTTTGTCGTAATGGGGCTTATGGACAATACGTCGTTTGTCCAGGTGGTGGGGTTGCATCCCGTGGAATACACGGGCGGTTCCATAGAACCAGATCCCGTTATTGGCTTTGCGGGCGTGGGGCTTACGCGTGGGGTGGACTACCAGCTTTCCTATGCGAATAACGTTGACGTGGGCGAGGCTTCGATGGTTGTCTCGGGCTTGGGGCCCTATTATGCGAACCAGAGTGCCTATGCGTTCCGGATCGCGCCCGCAACTCTTTCCGTAGCCGTATCTGACGTTACGTTGTCGTATGGCTCTGCGGCCCCCGCATCCTATGAAAGCGCGGTTTCGGGTTTGCGGGGTAGTGACGCGTGCGACGTTACCGTGCGCGTTTGCTACGAGGGCGGTACGACCGAGGTTACCCAGAATATCAGCGAGCTTGCCGTGGGATCGTATGAGTTGGTTCCCTCCGTCGACCTGGGCGGCAAGGCGGGTAACTATGGCATTACCTGCAGCAATGGCACGCTTGCCATTCAGGCCATTTCGCTCGAAGGGGCTCAGATTGCGCTGCCCAACCAGTCGTATGCGTTCACGGGTGCCGCAATTGAGCCCGAGCCCCAGGTAACGGTTGGGGGCGCGGTGCTGCAGAAGGGCGTCGATTACTCTGTGTCCTATGCGGACAATGAGCTTCCAGGCGTGGCAACCGTCACCGTTACGGGCGTGGGTAACTACGAGGGAAGCGCCGCCGCTACGTTCGACATAACGGGCGGCAACATTGCCGATGCGACCGTCCAGGTGAGCGATGCACCGTATACTGGCTCTGCCGTTTTGCCCGAGCCAGTGGTTACGTTCCACGGGAAGCAGCTTACCAGGGACGTGGATTATACGGTGACGTACGCGAACAATGTGGCCGTGGGCCAGGCAACCGTAACCATTGCGGGCATTGGGAATTTCCTGGGCTCCACGCAGGCTGCGTTCCAGGTAACGCGGGCCGATATCTCGGGGGCAAGCGTTACTGCGGAAGGCGCGACGTATACGGGTTCGGCCATAACCCCCGATCCCGTTGTCGTGCTGAATGGCGCTACCCTTGCCTCGGGTTCCGACTATACCGTTTCCTATAGCAACAACGTTGCCGTGGGGACCGCTACGGTGCAGGTAACGGGCGCAGGCTCGTATACGGGAACCGCCACGGGTACGTTTACGATTTCCAAGAAGCCATCGCAGGGTATGTATCGCCTGTACAACCCCAACGGGGGAGAGCACTTCTATACGGCGAGCTCGAGCGAACGCGATCATTTGCGCAAGTTGGGTTGGCGTTACGAGGGCATTGGCTGGAATGCGCCCACTACGGGCGATCCGGTATACCGCCTGTACAACCCCAATGGCGGCGACCACCATTACACCAAGAGCAAGGAAGAGTGCGATGGCCTGCGCAAGCTGGGCTGGCGCTACGAAGGCGTGGGTTGGTATTCCGATACTGCAAAGTCGGTTCCGCTGTACCGTCAGTACAACCCGAATGCCAAGTCGGGTTCGCATAACTACACGACGAGTAAATCCGAAAATGACATGCTCGTGCGCGTGGGGTGGCGCGCCGAGGGCATTGGCTGGTATGGCGTGTAGTGCCTCATTTCAACATGCATACAAGGTGTGGCGCATGGCGTAACGCCGTGTGTAGGGCCCGTGGTGCCATGCGCGATTCGTATTGCGCATACGAGTGAGCGTGCTAGAATAGCGAAGTTTCTTATTACACATGCGTGCCGGACTCGTGCCCGCTAGTGGCCACCGAAAAAGGCTGCGGACCGGGGTTGAACGCGCGCAGAGGATTAACGAATGGAGTAAACATGGAGAAGGTCTCTATCCAGACCCTGCTCGACGCAGGTGCGCATTTCGGTCATCAGACCCGCCGCTGGAACCCCAAGATGAAGCCGTACATCTTCGGCAATCGTGGTGACATCTACATCCTCGATCTGAAGAAGACCCTCGTGGGCATGGACCAGGCGTACACCTTCGTGCGCAACCTGGCTGCCAACGGTGGCACCATCCTCTTCGTGGGTACCAAGAAGCAGGCTCAGGAAAGCGTTGCCGAAGCTGCCAACAGCTGCGGCATGCCCTACGTGAACGCTCGCTGGCTCGGCGGTATGCTCACCAACTTCGTCACCATCCGCTCTCGCGTTGCTCGCATGGAAGAGCTCGAGGCCATGGACGCCGACGGCCGCATGGAGCTGCTGCCCAAGAAGGAGCAGATGCTGCTGCACAAGGAACTCACCAAGCTGCAGACGAACCTCAACGGTATCCGCAGCATGAAGAAGGCTCCCGACGCCATCTTCGTGGTTGACACCAACCGTGAGCTCATCGCCATCCACGAGGCTCAGCGCCTGCACATCCCCGTTGTGGGCACCATCGACACCAACTGCGATCCCGACGACGTCGACTTCGGCATCCCCGCAAACGACGACGCCATCCGCTCCGTCAAGCTGTTCTGCAAGTTCATCGCTGCCGCTGTCATCGACGGCATCGGTGCTCCCGTCACGCTTGAGGAAATGGCCGCCGAGGGCGAAGCTGCTCCCGAAGCCGCTGCCGAAGCTCCTGCCGAGGCTGCTGCTCCTGCCGCTGAATAGCATTCGTAATGAATGGGGCGGCTTCGCGCCGCCCCTCTTTCCATAGAGAGAGGAAACCCACATGGCTCAGATTACCGCCGCAATGGTCAAGGAACTCCGCGAAATGACGGGCGCCGGCATGATGGAATGCAAGAAGGCCCTCACCGAAGCCGACGGCGACATGGACGGCGCCGTAGACGTTCTGCGTACTCGTGGTCTGGCCGCTGCCGCCAAGAAGGCTGGCCGTGCCACCAACGAGGGTCGCGTCGTTGCTCTGGTCTGCGAAGACAACCCCACGGTTGGCTCCGTGTGCCAGGTGAACTGCGAAACCGACTTCGTTGCCCTCACCGATAAGTTCCAGGCTTACGCCGAGAACTTCACGAAGGCCGTTGCCGTGAACAACCCGGCTTCCGTGGAAGAGCTGCTGGAAAGCGAGTTCGAAGGCGAGAAGGTTCAGGATGCCCTCACCGAGGCCATCCACGTGATTGGCGAGAACATGCAGATCGCCAACTTCAAGCGCCTCGAGGTTTCCGGCACGGGCGCCCTGGTTCCCTACATCCACATGAACGGCAAGATCGGCGTTCTGGTGGCCTTCAGCTTCAACAACGAGGCTACCGCTGCTGCTCCTGCCTTCGCTCAGATGGGCAAGGACGTTGCCATGCAGATCGCTGCCACGTCTCCCGTTTCCCTCGACGAAACCAGCGTTCCCGAGGAAATCCGCGAGCACGAAATGGCCATCTACAAGGCTCAGGCTGCTGAATCCGGCAAGCCCGAGGCCATCCAGGAAAAGATCGCCACTGGCCGCATGCAGAAGTTCTACAAGGAAAACTGCCTGGTCGACCAGGACTTCGTGAAGGATCCCGACCAGACGGTCGCTTCCTACATCGCTGGCGTTGCCAAGGAACTCGGCGACGAGATCAAGGTTGTCGACTTCGCTCGCATCGCCCTGGGCGACTAACAGCGAATCAACCATATCGCTTTGGGAGGATGCTTCGTGCATCCTCCTTTTTTATGCGCGGCTTTCATTGCGGCTGTGGCAATGCCCAACCTCTGCGCATTCTGTAACGGGTGGGTTGCGCTACGTGCAATCTCGCTATAATCACTCAGGCAAGAGATAATGAGAGAAGAAGATACTGCGAAGGAACGGTGTATGTCGGAAGAAGTAATCATCGTTCGCGAAAGCGAAAACCTTACGGGTACGGTGCGCGTGTCGGGCGCGAAGAACTCGGCGCTCAAGCTCATCGCCGCGTCGCTTCTGGGCCAGGGCGAAAGTACCATTCATAATGTCCCGCTTATTTCGGATATCGTCATCATGAGCGAAGTGCTCGAAACGTTGGGCGCTTCCGTTCATCGTGAGGGCCATGTCCTTACCATAGATACCTCTACGGTCAATTCGTACGAAACGCCGTACGAGCTCGTGAGCAAGATGCGCGCTAGCATTTCCGTGCTTGGCCCGCTCATCGGTCGCTTCGGTCGCGCCCATGTGGCCATGCCGGGCGGCTGCCAGATTGGCGCCCGCAAGATCGATATGCACCTGGTGGGGCTCGAGCAGCTTGGCGTTCATTTCGAGGTTGAGCATGGCTACTTGGTGGCCACCACGCCTGAGGGCCTGCATGGTGGCAGTATCGTGCTCGATTTCCCCAGCGTGGGTGCAACCGAGAATGCCATGATGGCCGCTGTTGTGGCCGAAGGCGAAACCACCATCGACAACGCCGCGTGCGAACCCGAGATCGAAGACCTGGCAAACATGCTCAACGCCATGGGCGCCAAGGTCAGCGGTGCAGGAACGTCGGTCATCACCATCACCGGCGTGCCGCTTTCCAGCATGCATCCTTGCGAGCACACTACGGTGGGCGACCGCATCGAGGCTGGTACGTTCCTGGTGGGCGGCGCTCTCATGGGTGGTCCGCTTACCGTAGAGGGCATCGACCCGTCCTTCCTGCGCATGGCAATCATGAAGCTGCGCGCCATGGGTTGCACGGTCGAAACCACTGAAGATTCCATTACCATCAGCCGCACGCAACCGCTGCGTTCGGTCGACATCCAGACGCTTCCGCATCCGGGTTTCCCCACCGACCTGCAGGCGCAGTTCATGCTGCTTGCGGCGTTGGCGGAAGGCAACTCCGTCATTACGGAAAACGTGTTCGAGAATCGCTTCATGTTCGCTTCGGAACTGTCTCGTATGGGCGCCGACGTCGTTATCGACGATCATCATGCGCTCGTGCATGGCGTGAAGGGGCTGCAGGGTGCGCCGGTGGTATCCACCGACTTGCGCGCAGGCGGTGCGCTGGTGCTTGCGGGGCTTATTGCCGAGGGCGAGACCATCGTGCGTAAGATTTCCCACATCGACCGCGGTTACGAGGACTATGTGGGCAAGCTTTCCAGCTTGGGTGCCCGCGTAGAGCGCACCACCATCGAGGAATTGTAGGCCCCCATGAGCCGCGAGCAGAAACGACTGCGCAAGCGCGCCCGCGCGGTGAATAGTTCCGTCATCGGCACGCATGCTGCTGCGAATTCGCGCCGCGCTGCACGCACCAACGTGAACTTTGGCAACCAGCGTGGTGCTCAGCGTGCCGTGCGTGGCGAGATTAGCCATGTGGTGCCGCATACGCGCACGAGCGAGTCTCATCGCGATTATTCGCGCAGGTCGCATAGGCGTGACTATGTCGAGGCGAACATGCGCCGCAGGCGTCGCCGTCGTGTGCTTGGCTTCTTGGCGGTTGTCGTCGTGGCCATCGTTGCGGTCGTTTCCGTTTCCCGGTTCGTGTATGCCACGTCTATCGACGGACAGATGCGCATTTCCGACAGCGATACGCTGAACGCGCTTACCAGTGTGTCTGCTGATACCGACCCGTATTACACGCTTATCGTGGGCGAGTTTGCGAAGCCCGGCGAAGAATCCGATTCGTCCGACCTGCTCATGCTCATGCGCGTCGATCCGCAGAGCAGCGTGGTCACGTTCGTGTCCATCCCGTCCAACATCACGGCTTCTATGTCCGACGGCAATACGCATACGCTGTCCCAGGCATCTTCCATTGGCGGTGACGCCGAGCTCATCTCGCAGGTGTCTTCGCTGATGGGCGTTAAGATTTCCCATTTCGCGAAGATTGGCGCGAGCTCGTTCGAAACGCTCGTGGACGAATTGGGCGGCGTTACCATAACGCTTCCCGAAGAAGTCGACGACCCGCGCGTGGGGACGAAGTGGCTCCCTGCGGGCGAAACGTCGCTCGATGGCGAAACGGCCCTGTTCGTATGCCGTGCGCGCAACTACTCCAACCCCGAAAGCGTTCAGGCGCAGGTACAGCAGGACGTGTTTTCCGCGTTGCTGCAGAAGGCTCTGGGCGGTTCTAGCCTGGAATCGGTCCTGACGCTCGATACTATCGCTTCAGACTTCCAGACGGACCTATCGGCAAGCGACCTGGCGTCTTTGGCGAAAGCCGTTTCACTGAATGGCGTTACGGTGTATGGGGGTTGCGTTCCTGGTTCCACGTCTTCCGATGGCTCCACCTTCTCGGTGTCCAGTAGCTCGCTTTCCACGCTCATGCAGACGGTAGACGCGGGCGGTGACCCCAATGCCGAGGAAACGCTGGCCGATGTCGACCCTACGGGCATTACCGTATCCGTGCGCAATGGCGCGGGCATCACGGGTGCTGCTAGCACGACCGCCAACGAGGTTACGGCGGCAGGGTACACCGTTTCCGAAACGGGCAATACCGAAACGTACGTGTATGACGAGACGCTTATCATCTATTCGTCCGATGACATGGCCGATGCCGCGAAGAACCTCGTGAACGTGCTGGGGTGTGGTCGCGTGACCTCGGCGAGCGCGTATTACTCATTCAGCAGCGACATTTTGATCGTTATCGGCAAAGACTGGGTGGCGAATTAGCCCGTACGCATATCCTGGCGTAACGACAGCTAACCGTTGATTGCGCTTCTACCGCGCTATGGTAGAATGCGCCTAGCATAATGAGATTACAGAAGGAGATTCCTATGCCTAATCGTGAAGATGTAGCCGCAGTGCTCGAGCTTATCCGCCCCAGCCTTCAGGCCGATGGCGGCGACGTGAGCCTGGTGGACGTGCAGGAAGACGGCACCGTCGTTGTCGAGCTGCAGGGTGCCTGCCATGGTTGCCCCATGTCTCAGATGACGCTTGCCAACGGCATCGAGCGCATCCTGAAGGATCGCGTTCCCGGCGTCGTTAAGGTTGTTCCTGCCGAATAACCCATCGCCTTTCCGAACCTAAAGCCGCTGGCATCGCCGGCGGCTTTTTTGTTGCCCGTTTTCACGCTCGGGAACGTTTGCTGCTCGGGTTCGGGTTGTAACTCGTCGCGGGGTCGGGTCGGGATTGCCCCTTGGGGCACCCGCTCCGCTGCTCGCGTGGTTTCGGCCCCGCACGGGCCGAAACCTACGCTCGTGCGCTCGCTGCTTCATGCATTTACTGGCGCTGCTTGGGGTTCCTTCGGCGTTTGTCGGAAGCTTCGCTTCCTCCTCGCCGAAGGAACCCCAAGTACAGCGCTTTTCTTTATTAGCTTTCAGAGTGCCCCCAAGGGGCAATTCCGACCCGGCCTTGGATGGGCGAGCGGGTTGTGCCCTGGTGCGGTCCTGACGATTCCCGATTGGGAGAACGGTTTACAAAAAGAATCGACGGGTATTTGCTGCCAGGCTGGTCATATGGTTCCCGATTGGCGCCGCCTGGGTCGTCCGCCACTCGCGAACCAGAGCGCATAGGCGAGAGCGAGGCAGAATGCGGTGATGATAGCGGATGACACGGGCAGGGAAACGGT
>JAILNP010000158.1:0-5269 GCA_024691475.1 Eggerthellaceae bacterium | reverse complement strand
GGCTCATCGTATGGGGTGCCAGCTTCTGCTTACGCATCATCCCGTGTTCATCGAGGCCCCCGAATCGTTCACGCCCGCTTCTCAGAGCGTTGTTTCGCCTGGTTCCGTGGTGTTCGAAGCTGCCAGGTTGGGCGTTGCCCTCATGAATTTCCATACCGCGCTCGACGTTAATCCGCGCGTGCCCCAGCTGATTTCTTCCATGCTTGGGCTTTCGTTCCAGGGCATCGTCGATGTCGTCTGCCCCGAATCTCAGCGGGGATATGGCCATCTTTGCTATCCCAATGAGGAACCGGTTACGCTGCGCACCCTTGCTGCGCGCTGCGTTTCCGTGTTTGGACGTATCCCGCGCGTGTGGGGTGATTTCGATATGCGCGTCCAGAGCGTCGTCACGTGTACGGGCTCGCAGGGAGATTTGGCCCAGATATGTGTTGAACGGGGCCATGATGTGCTAATTTGCGGCGAGATACGCTATCATGACGCTCTTCCCGCAGCAGAGGCGGGATTGGGAATCATCGAGCTTGGGCATGATGTCAGCGAATTGCCGCTGTGCCTCGTGCTCGCTGATGCGTTAGAGGAAATTGGCATGGCTCGAGCGGCCATGCATATCATCGACCAGAACTGCAATTGGCTAACACCCGAAGCGGTGAGAAAGTAGGAAGCATGCAGGCTACAGCTGAACAGATTCAAGCCCTCGAATCCCTGCAGGACATCGATCGCCGCCGACTGCGTGCCCGTATGGGGGTCGAGTCTCTTCCTCACGGGAAGAAGATCGCCGAAATCCGCCACAAGCGTGCTCAGGCCGACGCCAAGCGTGCGCAGGTGGAAGCCATTCTGGCCAAGGCCGAAGAGCAGATGAATCGCTATTCCGAAGAGGACGAGCAGCTCGAGGGCAAGCAGCGTGAAACGCAGGCGAAGATCAACGAGGTGCAGGGCGATTACCGTAGCGTTACGTCCCTCACGCGTGATCTCGACGGGATGCGCAAGCGCCGCGAGACGCTCGAGTTCGAAATGGGCAAGCTTGACAAGAAGATCGAGGAAATCCGCTCGGTTGCCGAGCAGGCTGGCAAGGTCGTAGCTACGCTCTCCTCGCAGGAAACCAAGCTTACCGAGCAGTTCCGCACCGAGACCGCTCGTCTTCAGAACGAGATCGCACAGGCCGATTCCGAGCGCGCCTCCCAGGTAAAGCTCGTGCACGAGCCGCTGCTTTCCACGTACGAAGCTGCGCTCGAGCGTTGTGGCGGCGTTGCCATCGCCAAGCTCGACGACACCCGCTGCTCTGCTTGCCGCAACGTCATCGAGGCGAATAGGCTTCTGCAGATCAAGCGTGAAGCCCCCATTTCGCAGTGCCCCCATTGCCGTCGCCTGCTGCTCATCGACTAGTGTCTACGGGCGTTCTCTACATAGACGGCGCCTCTCATGGCAATCCGGGCCCTTCTGCGTGCGCTTTCGCCTTGCTATCCGAATCGGGTGGGGAAGTGTCGCATGGTGCCTGGTACCTGGGCGATGCCACGAACAACATTGCGGCTTACATGGCGCTCATTTGGGGCATGCAGAATGCCCTGGCAAGCGGGTTTACCGCCGTTGATGTGCGCTGTGATAGCCAGCTCGTGGCTTTGCAAATGGGTGGTGCGCTGAAGGTGAAGACGGCCGACCTGGTTCCCCTGTATCGTAAGGCGTCCGATTTGGCTGGACGCTTCGAATCGTTTTCGATTACGCGCATTCGCCGCGCCGAAAATCACGCCCTGAACGAATTGGCGTGCGAGGCTCTTGACGAGCGCTCGCATAGCGGATCCTATGCGGTGCCTCTCGACGCTGGTCAGGATACGCTCTTCCAGGTACGTGACGAGGCGGAGTCTCCAATCGAGTCTGTTTTCAGCCCCGATGCGTCGTTCCTGTACAAGGGTGGCTATTACGAGCTCACCATCAAGAGTCGCTTCGAGCAGATCACTCCTACCGGTGACCCCGTTACGTGGAGCGTGGAAGCGCGCGTGTCCTCGGAAGAGCTTGACGCGCAAGGTCGCGTCATCTCGTTGGGGACCATGCAGCAGATGCTTGCCGATGTTATCGATGGCCTTGATGGCGCCGATCTTTCCCGGCAAGAGCCTTTCGATGCTCTACCCGCTACCATGGAGCACCTGGCGCGCGTTATTTTCTGGCGTTTGGATTCCGCCTTGCCTCCGCGCGTTCAGCTTGATGAGGTTGGTATATGGTCTTCGGCTATAGGAGCTAAAATCGTGTATCGCCCGTAGAGGGCAATGTCTATACTACCCAGGTATGGTTAGGAAAGACACATTCTCGAGCGCACTCAAGGCAGCTATTCCCGTTATGGCTGGCTACGTCGGTATCGGCGTCCCGTGCGGAATCATGGAAAGCTCGGTTGGGCTCAATGCGCTCATGGCATTCGCCGTGAGCATGACGTTCTATTCTGGTGCCGGTCAGTTCATGGTGTCCAGCATGTGGCTTGCGGGTAATCCCGTTTCCGCAATCGTTGCGTCGGTCTCGTTCGTAAATACGCGCCAGATGCTGTATTCCACTGCGTTCGCGCCGTATTTTGCCGGCGTAAAGAAGTGGCTTACCTTCCTGTTTTCCGCCACGGTCACCGACGAGAGCTTTGGCGTGAACATGGGTTTGTTCAGGCAGGGTGGCTGGCGTCCGGTGCAGGCTACGCTCGTTAACCTGCTGTGCATGACCACCTGGGCGCTTTCCAATTCCGTGGGTGTGCTTATAGGAGACGCCCTCTCCATACCCACTGCCATTGCCTCCTTTGCCATGACTTCGATCTTCATCTGCCTGCTCGTTACGCAGAAGTTCGATCGAACCAATATCGTCGTGGTCATCGCATCCTTTGTGGGCGTGTTTCTGTTCAAGCTCATTGGCCTTTCGGGGGCTGCCATCTTGCTTGGCGCCTGCCTAGGCGTTGCCTGCGGAATGCTCTTCCGCCGAATTGGAGGTCATCGTGAGCTGGTCTGAGTTTCTGCTCATCTATGGATTGTGCCTTGTGGCTATCGTGCTCTGTCGCTGCGTACCCATATTTGCCCTGAAGGGTCGCGATTTGCCGCGTAACGTGCAGACGGCGCTCTTCCTTATTCCGCCTGCTGCGTTTGCCGCGCTCGTCGCGAATGACCTGCTTTCGCCCACTATGTTCGACGCGGGAGTGTGGCAGGGTGTCATGCCACTGCTGAGTGCTGCCGTTGTCGTGGTTGTTGCGTGGAAAACCCGCTCGTTGATTTGGTGTGCCCTCGCTGGCGTTGCGGTATATGCGATACTAACTCTGCTGTAAGCAGCGTGCATGGTGCCGCTAGTTCTAAACCGTTGGGGCGGTCGAAGCTTTGGGGGATAAGTCCAGCTCCCAAAACCTTCATAACCAGGAACTGCTTCTTGCAGAACCAAGGTTGGGGCGTTATACTTTTCAATCGCGTCTTTACCGGACATTCAGTTTTGAATTGCAAAAATAGAAGGACAACGAACAATGGATATCATTCGCGCTATTGAACAGCAGCAAATCAAGCAGGACATTCCTGAGTTTCATGTGGGCGATACCGTAAAGGTGCACTATCGTATTACCGAGGGTAACCGCGAGCGTATCCAGGTTTTCCAGGGCGACGTCATCCGTCGTCATGGCGCTAGCAACCGCGAGACCTTCACGGTTCGTAAGATCAGCTTCTCCATTGGCGTCGAGCGTACCTTCCCCGTGCATTCCCCCAAGATCGACAAGATCGAGGTTGTCCGTCACGGTGATGTTCGTCGCGCCAAGCTCTACTACCTGCGTGACAAGGTTGGCAAAGCTGCCAAGATCAAGGAAAAGGCATTCTAGGCTAAACACGCCATTGGGATGTTCGGGGGCCTGCTTGCAGGCCCCTTCTTTTATGCAAGGGGAACGTTGATGAAGCAGAATTTCCATACCGCACAGGACATCGTCGAACGTCTACGCGTAGCCGACGAAGCCGAACTGTCTACGCTTGAGCGCTCGCTTGCTGCCGATACGCGCAAGACCGTTCAACGGGCACTTGCTAGCGCGCGTCGTCGCATCGAGGCGGAACGAGCCGAACGGGAGCGCGTGGAGGGCATGTATTCCTTCCAAGACGAGCTTGCGTCTAGAAAGCTTCTCGTGGGCCTGGACGAAGTTGGTCGTGGCCCGCTTGCGGGTCCCCTTACCGTTGGCGCGGTTGTTCTGCCGAAGGAGCCCGTCATCTACGGGCTGAATGATTCGAAGCAGCTTACCCCTCAGCGAAGGGAAGAGCTCGCAGCGCAAATCAAGGAGCAGGCGCTTGCCTGGTCCATTCAATACATTCAGCCGCGCGATATCGATGAAAACGGCATGACGGCTTCGTTGCGTGCGGCTTTTTCCGCGGCTATTCGCGACATCGAGGACAAGGGCGTAGACGTTCAAGTCGTTTTGCTTGACGGCAATGCGCTTCATCTCGATAGCCGCGAAATCAACGTCGTAAAGGGCGATGCTCGCTGTGCGAGCATTTCGGCTGCCTCCATCATTGCCAAGGTGGAACGTGATGCGCTTATGGTTCAGTATGCTAGTGAGTATCCTGAATATGGTTTCGATGGCAACAAAGGCTATGGTTCCGCCGCTCATATTGAAGCTATCAAGCAATATGGGCTTTCGCCCATTCATCGTGCTTCGTTCTGCACTGCGTTCGTTCAGGATAAGCTCTTCTAGTCTTGCAAGCTTTGCGCGACACTTTGGCGACGATTCCGCGATGAATAACGTATCGCTTCGTTAGAGCGTACACGTACCTTGGACCCCATGTAGAAAGGGGTCCATATGGAAAAAGCGAATACCGTAAATCATGTCTTTGGCGCAACGGATGAGGCCAAATCCGAGTCATCGTCGTCGAGCCACAATATCGAATTGGGTAAACGGGGCGAAGATGCCGCTGCCGCCTACCTAAGTCAACGAGGCTACAACGTTCTGGCGCGCAATTGGCGTTGTCCTGCGGGAGAGGCCGACATTGTAGCGGCTGACGAAAATGGTCTTCATTTTATCGAGGTGAAGACGCGCATGAGCGAGCGTCGTGGCTTCCCTGCAGAGGCGGTCGACGAGAAGAAGCGTCAGAAATACGAGCGCATGGCGGAGATATACCTGTGCGACTTCGGAATCGACGAAGATGAATGCGACGTTTACTTCGATATCATCTCGATTCTGGTGGGCGATAACAATCGTGCGTTCCTCCGCTTTCACAAGAACGCGTTCGGACGCGAATGCGAGCACTAGCATGACGCGGAAGCAATGTAGCGTCATGAGCGCCACCATCGT
>JAILNP010000150.1:0-7360 GCA_024691475.1 Eggerthellaceae bacterium | reverse complement strand
CAGTCACCTTGGTTGCGGTGGAATCGTTCGCGTCGGTGTTCATAACGTCAATCGTACCGTCGGTCACGTTGATGGCCGCACTGCTTTCCCCCGTCACGTTAATCGTGGAGCCGTTCGTTACGGTAACCATGCCGCCCGACGCGCTAATGGCATCATTCGCGGCCGTAACCGTAGCACCACTGATGGTGGCTTCGGCGGTATTAGCAATGCTCAGCGCCGGTCCTCCGGCTATGATTGCGGAGTCCGTATTCATGTACAGCGTCGCCGTATTGGAAAGAGAAACGGCGGGCTGGGTTGTGCCTTCAGCCGTCTTGACTTTCGCGCCGCTACCCAGCGAAAGACCGGCCGTACCGACCAGCTCAATGTAACCGGACACAGAAGCATTCTCGTTCACGTTAACGGTCGCATCGGAAGCGTAAATGGCCCTCGTCGAAGATGTAAGGGATGCGCCCTCGTTAACAATCACCATGGACTTCGAATTAGCAGACACGGCCGTATAGGTAGATTCGAACGTGCCCGCAGAGAGCATGATGCAACCACCATCGGTGGTGGCGTCACCAGGGTTGAGCTCAAACAGGCTACCGTCGCTACCCTCCTGAACAACCTTGCCAGGCGTTTCCGAAGAAGTATCGGTGAACAGAACCGTACTGTTGTTGCCCACCGTAATGCCCTTAACGGGCACCGTCTTGCCATTCAGGTCGATCTCGATATCCAGATCGCTACTGTTGTTGACCGTCACGAAAGCCGCTTCTGGAGAACCAATCATCTTGATGGTTCCACCCGTACCCTCGGCAAGGGCATTTACGGCATCCTGAATGGTCTCGTAGAAAGTATCTCCCACCATGCACGAAACGCCGGACATAGGCTGGAGGGCGGTACCCTCATCTTCGCTTTGCGCTTGAAGCTGCGCATCGGCCTCGACGCCAGCCTCCTCTTGCGTGGCAACGGCCTCATTTGCCGTTGCGGTCTGCTGCGCAGCTGATTCCTCAACTGACGGTGACGAGGTTGCCTCGTCAACTTCGTCAGCCACGGTTTCCTGCTGAGCCGCAGCAAGCTCTTCTGCATGTGCCTGGTACGGAACGATAGGCGTAAAGCCCACCACCGTAACCACGGCCATGAAAGCGCTCAGCACCCCCTTGGCAAACTTCATACGCGAGTCGCGTATGCTTGCAGACCCACTCATTCGATCACCTTCCTCAATCGCACGGACCCAACCCCCATAAGCAAAGGGCGATGAACGATGGAATGCAGGTATAGAGCGAGCGGCAGAAAAGCTCACTCTGCCCCCTTCATACCAACTTCACAATTGTAGCATCGTTTGAGGTGGCAAAAGTCCCAATTCGTGGATTAGCTAGCACATTATTTTCGTTACGGAACCGTCATTTTAGAAATAGTCGCTCAGTTCACAGAATTCCTAGAAACCGTACTTTATCAGGGGAAATGATATCGTTCCGCTTTCATACTATACGAATCCGAAAGAATCGCCTTCCCCAATCGCAGTAACAAGGAGACAAGAAGGCAACCAACACCCACTCACATCAGGGCGAACAGCGAAGCACACAAGCCCGGCGCACCCACCCGCAAACAAAAGAGGAACGCGAGGGAAAACCTCGCGTTCCTCTATGGTTCCAGCAACACGCGCCGTGCGAGCAGCGGAGCGGGTGCCCCGCCGGGTTATGCGCCCCGCCGCCCGGGACGACTCGCAGGTCGTCCCGGGCGGAAAGGGTTAGATGCTAAAGAGCCCGAACTGGGCGCCTACGTAGGCGACCAAAATAATGACCAGCAAAATGGGGCTGACATATTTGATCATAATCGTCCAGACGCCTTCAAGGCGGAATTTGCTGGAGCGCTTCACTTCTTCGACGATGACCTTCGGCTTCACAATCCAGCCAACGAAGATGACGGTGAGCAGGGCCACGATGGGCATGAGCACCGAATTGGAAATGAAGTCGAACAGGTCGAGCAGGGTGCTGCCCTCGCCCAGCGGCTCCAGGAACGAAAGCCCGTTGTAGCCCAGGTTCACAAACACGCCAGCGATGACGACAACGAGAATGGTGACGATAAGCGACTTACGACGCGTCCAGCCCGTGCCGTCGGCGATGATGGAAACGCATGCCTCGGCCAGGGAAATGGCGCTCGTGAGCGCGGCGAACAGCACCAGCACGAAGAACGCGAAGCCAATGATGGGAGCGATGCCGCCCATCTGCTCGAACACCGTGGGCAACGTGATGAACATGAGGGAAGGACCGCTCTTCGCAGCTACGGCTTCCGCGGAACCCATGGCGATGAACGCGGCGGGCACGATCATAAGGCCAGCCAGTGTGGAAACCACCAGGTCGGTACCACCAATCCAGGGAACGCTACGCGTGAGGCTTTCCTTCTTGTCCAGATAGGAACCATAGGTGACCATAATGCCCATGGCCAAAGAAAGGCTGTAGAACATCTGGCCGAGCGCGCCAATGAGCAGCTCGGGCGAGAACTTGCTGAAATCGGGCAGCAGATAATACGCCAGACCGTCGGTAGCACCGGGCCAGGTAAGCACATAGATGGCAATGGCCAATGCCGCCACCAGCAGCAGGGGCATCATGATGAGGTTGGCCTTTTCGATGCCGCCCTTCACGCCCAGCGACACGATGAGGAACACCACGGCCATGAACAGCAGCATGAACACGAAGCTGCTATCGGGGCTGGTGATGAAGTTCACGAAGAACGTGCCGCCATCGGCAATTTCGGCAGGAGAATTCACCAGGTAGCTGGTGGCATACTTAGCAACCCAGCCGCCGATGATGCAGTAGTACGGCGTGATGATAAAAGGCACGGCAGCAGCAAGCACGCCGATGAATGAATACTTTTTGCCAAACGAGCTATACGCGCCAATGACCGACTGCCCCGTCTTGCGACCAAGGGCAATCTCGAGCAGCAACATGGAAATGCCGAACGTGAAGACAAGTACGACGTAGGTGAGAATGAACATGCCTCCGCCATACTTGGCCGCCAGGTACGGGAAGCGCCACATGTTTCCCAGACCCACGGCGCTTGCGGCGGCGGCGAGGATGAACATCCACTTACCCGACCAAGACGAGCGCTCCTTCGCGTTCTGCACCATATAAAATCCTTTCCTATGTAAGCATCCCGTTATTATATACAGAGTAATGCGTCTACGCCGATGCGATTCTTTTACGCGGTGAATTAATAAAGCCGAAATACACATAACAAGGTACCCGCGCGTAATATGCAGTTTTACCCCGTTTTAACCACTCGAGAACGCCAGCGCGGTACCATATCGCACAGCAATCGATCGAAGGAGTTCTGCCTATGTGCGGCATCTGCGGTTTTACCGGCGTCACCAAGCGTACCGATAGCGCCGAAACCCTAAAGGCCATGTGTGACATCATGGCGCATCGTGGCCCCGACGGCGAAGGCCAGTACATCGACGGCAACATCGCATTGGGCCACCGTCGCCTTTCGCTCATCGACCTAGCGGGCGGCAACCAGCCCATGGTGCGCTCCACCGGCGAGCACAAGGCCATCATCACCTCACCCGCGCGCCAGCTGGACGGCACGCCGTGCGGCACCGAAGAGGACATGCTGGCCACGGGCGATTTCGCCATCGTATTCAACGGCGAAATCTACAACTACCGCGACCTGCGCGCCGAACTGGAAGCCAGCGGCTGGACGTTCCGCACCAACTCCGACACCGAAGTGCTGCTCACCAGCTATCTGGCCTGGGGCAAAGACGCACTCACGCGCCTGCGCGGCATGTTCGCGTTCGCCATTTGGAACCGCGCCACCGGCGAGCTCTTCTGCGCGCGCGACTACTTCGGCATCAAGCCTTTCTACTACACGCAGCAGCAGGGGCAGTTCATTTTCGCATCGGAAATCAAGTGCATCCTGGAGCACCCCGCCTACGAACGCCAGCTGAACGAAGAGGCGCTGGCTCAGTACCTGTGCTTCCAGTTCAGCGCCCTGGACGAAACGTTCTTCAAGGGCATCTTCAAGCTGCCGCAGGGCCACTGCCTAACCGTTCGCGCGAATGGCGCAGTCGAAGTCGAGCGCTGGTGGCACCCCACGTACAACTTCGACGAAAATCGCAGCGAGGCCGACACGGTGGAGGCAATCCACGAAGCCATGTGCGAAAGCGTGCGCTACCACAACGTCGCCGACGTAGAAGTGGGCTCGTTCCTCTCCTCGGGCATCGACTCGAGCTACATGGCCGCGTTGCTGGCCAAGGAAAACCCCGACATCCATACGTTCACCGTTGGCTTCGCCGAGTACGAAGGCGAGCGCGACGAGATCTCGTGGGCCAGCGAATTGGCCGATGAGCTGCACATCGCCAACGACCACAAGCACATCACCGAGGAAGAGTACTGGGCCAGCCTACCGCGCGTGCAGTGGCACATGGACGAGCCCTCCGCCGACCCCAGCGCCGTAGCCCTGTACTTCGTGGACCAGATTGCGGCCAAGAAGGTAAAGGCAGTCCTTTCGGGCGAAGGCGCCGACGAGTTCTTTGGCGGATACCGCGTATACGAAACGCCGTGCGCCAACGCGCGTTTGTCCTGGTGCCCCAAACCGCTGCTGCGCGCTGGCGCCGCCGTGCTGGGCAAGCTGGGCATTCGCGGGGCCAACTACCTGCGCCGCGCCAGCGAAAGCGTGGAGGACTGGTATTACACGAACGCAAACGGCGTCGCGTTTTCCCAGGCCGAACGCGCGAAGCTGCTGAAGCACCTGCCCGAGGGCCTTCCCACGCCGCAGCAAGTGGTGGCCAAGACCTACTCCGAAGTCGCCAACATGGACGAAACCACGCGCATGCAGTACGTGGACACGCAGTTCTGGCTGGTGGGCGACATTCTGCTGAAGACCGACAAGATGGCTATGGCACATTCGCTGGAAAGCCGCGTGCCGTTCCTGGATACACAGGTGTTTGGCGTCTCCGCTACCATCCCCACGCGCCTGAAGGTAAGCAACGAGCAGAGCAAGCTCACGCTGCGCCAGGCCGCCGAGCGCGCCATCCCGCAGGCATGGGCGCAAAAGCAGAAGCTTGGCTTCCCCGTTCCCGTGGTGGGTTGGTTGCGTCAGGACACCTACTACAACCAGGTGAAGGAATGGTTCACCGGCCCCGAAGCGCAGCAGTTCTTCAACACCGACGAGCTTGTGCGCTTGCTCGACGAGCACAAAGCCGGAACGCGCGACAACACGCGCAAGATCTGGATCATCTTCATGTTCCTCATGTGGTACCGCATCTACTTCGTTGATCGCACGGTTCCCGAAAAGGTTGTTGCGTAACGCAACGGCATTCATGCGACTTGTAGGCCTCGCTTCCCCTGGGAGCGGGGCCTTTTCATGGAAGGCGTTGACTACGCAGCACCCACGGCATACCAGGCAATCTTTTCGTCGCGCCAGCCGAGGCGAACGAGATTTTTGTGTTCGGAGGCGCTTGCCGTGAAGTTGTGGGCGCCCGACTTGGCATTCGGGTTATATTCACGCAGAATGGTCACCGCCTGAGCGTCGTCGGAATACCAGCCAATACCCTCGTAGTTCCAACCCACGCTCACCAGGTGGTCGCGCTCATCTTCGCTCGTGGTGTAGTGGTGGTCTCCCCCATTCGGATTGTACAAGCGGTAGACTGGCGTGGAGCTTTCCTTCGGCGCTACCCAGCCAATGCCCTCGTACACCCATCCGGCTTTCGCCACCGTATTGCGCTCGCTTTCGACTGCCGTATAGAAATGCTCGCCCGAATTCGGGTTATACAGGCGGTACATGCGATTGGTCGTACGAGAATCATAGGCATCTGCCCAAGATTGCGCATCATAGCCATAGTATTCCATGACGCCGATGGCATCAGCATAGCCAAGCTTCTTCAACCATGACTTCTGCTGCAAAAGCGGCCCGTCTTCGGGGCTGTCCACGTACATATGCTCCACGAGCACCGACGGAAGATTGTTCTTGCGCGGGATACGCAGCATGCCGTAATAGTCGGTGAGCGATCCGTCAGGGTAATAGTCGCCGCTCGACAGTCGAATCTTCAAGCCGTTGTACGCGGGATCTTGCGGATGCACGCCCAACGCCTTCAGCTGGGCGGCTATTTCCTCGGCAATGGCGCGCGAGGGCGTAGCCGTGGTAGATAGACGATACCCGCTTTCCACGTACTGGTGATACACCTGATACCCCGAGGCGCCAATCGTGTCTTCGCCCTGTGCGTTGTTGTGCAGGCACAAAATCACATCGGCCCCCGCCGCCACAGCGCGCGCCGTACGTTCGTTCAAGGAAACCGTCTCGTTCTTGCCACGCGTAATCACCACGCGCACGTTCGGATACTGCACGAGCTTTTCCTTGCAGTATTGGGCGATTTCCCAGTTGACGTCCTTTTCTACGACATAGGACACCGCGCCATTTTCGCTGCCACCATGCCCGGGATCGAGCGCCACGATAAGCGTGCGATCGCTTCCGTACGAAGAGGGAATAGATTGAATGGAAAGGGAAAGCCCACCGTCGCCCTCGTCGACAAGAGAAACGTCTTCGCCGTCGGAGGAGTAGGCGTCTTCGGGAGCATATTGCTCAGCCGCAAACGCCACGTGCGGCTCGAAGGTAAGCGCAATCGCGAACGAACAGGCCAAGCACAATGCCAATGCAGTAGCAAACCGTTCAAACCAACTCAATGCACGCATGCCCACTCCCAACCCATATAATTCCCTGCCCTGAATATACCACTCCCCCACCAACCCAATCCTTCGTGCGTTTGGCAAAAAACGAAGGCAAAAATGAAAAAATTCGTCGTTCGGAACATTCTCCGGTGCAAAAGCGCCCCCAAACACGCCAACTTCGCAACCCCGAAGCACATTTCCCCAGTTCGGCATTTTCAAACCCTGCCAAAATGAGCTCAAGGATGTTCAGAACGGCGAATTTTTTACAAACGGGCACGCCTTTTTGCGCGAAAGGCAACTGGGGCCGCGAGAACGCAGCAATGCCGTCGACCCGAACGGCCCCGGGACGGACCCCCGGCTCGAACGTACCCGCGCAGGCGCGGCCCGGGATGGCCCCCTCGACCCGCGAGGCGGGCGGCGGGGCGCATGGCCCATCGGGGGCACTCTGAAAGCAAAATTTAAAAAGCCCAGCTCAGCTGGGCCCGAATTCTCGCCAAGGGCGAGAATTCCAAGTAAGCGCATGAAGCAGCGCAGCGCATGAGCGATGTCTTTCGCCCCGTTGAGGGGGCGAAAGACAAGCGAACAGCGGAGCGGTGCCCCGATGGGCCATGCGCCCCGCCGCCCGCACCCCGGGATGGGAAAACCCAGCCCGAGGGGGTTAGCCTGCAGCTACGCCATACCAGGCAGTGCCCTCGTCGTGCCAGCCCAGCTTCACGAGG
>JAILNP010000147.1:0-10421 GCA_024691475.1 Eggerthellaceae bacterium | reverse complement strand
GGGGACGGAGGTTTGTTCACGGGGTGGCCCATCGGAATGCGAGGTGGCTGTCGTGAACAAACCTCCGTCCCCTGTTCACGTCCTAATCTTGTACGAAGTCCTTGCGGTACGGCGTGAACGTGTCGAGCAAGATACCAGGCTCCAAGCAAACGCAGCCATGAACGATGCCGTCGCGTTTGAGCATGGTGTCGCCAGCTTTCACCACGTGTTTTTCACCATCAATCTCGAATTCGAACTTCCCACTCACCACATAGGTAATCTGCGTGTGCGGATGACTGTGCAACGCCCCTACGGCACCGCGTTCGAAGGTATTTTCAACCACCATCAGGTCGTTCGAATACGCCAGAACGCGGCGAGTGACGCCATTAGCCTCTTCGGGCACAGCGTTTTCGTGAAACACCCAGCGATCGTTTTTCATGCGGTTCTCCTTAGTGCGGATTGCGGCAGTAAACTTCGCCAACCATCATACCTTGCAGCAGGGCGCGTAGCGAAGCGCCCGTGCCCGTGGTCCCATCTTGCTACCCTGCGATCGGAATCCAATCACAGCAGGGCGCAATGCGAAGCAAGCGCCCGTCCGACGACCCCTCCAGTTATGCAATAGGAACCCAACCGCAGCAGGGCGCAAGGCGAAGCGAGCGCCCGTGCGATGCCCCACGACCCAGCGAGCGGAACCCAACCGCAGCAGGGCGGACAGCGAAGCGCATCCGCCCGTGCGACAGCTCCCAAGTGGACCCCGGTTTCCAAGAGGTCCCGCACGGATGGGACGGGCTGTAGCGCAACCACCGATTGTTGGCCGGCCCGCGTCCCCCTGCGGGGCACTCTGAAAGCAAACTAGAAACGCGCTACGCTCGGGGTTGTCGCGGAGAGCGGGAGGCGAAGCCTCACGCAAATCCGCGACAACCCCGAGCAGCGCGAAGTAAAAGCATGAAGCAGCGCAGCGCACGAGCGTAGGCTTAGGCCCGTGAGGGGCCTAAGCCACGCGAGCAGCGGAGCGGTGCCCCGCAGGGGGACGCGGGCCGGCCCCGGGACAGACCGAGGGGGTAAGAGCTACAGCCCGTACCAGCCGATGCCCTCGTAGTGCCAGCCGAGCTTCCGCAGCCCGTCGCGTTCGCTCGCGCTTGTCGTGTAGTGGTGCGAGCCGGACTTGGCGTTCGGGTTGTACAGGCGGTAGAGTGGCGTCGTCTTGTTGTCATCGGAGTACCACCCGATGCCCTCGTACTTCCAGCCGAGCCCTCGCAGCCAATCGCGCTCCTCGGCGCTCATGGTGTAGTGGTGGTCACCACCGTTGGGGTTGTACAGGCGGTACACGGGCGTGTTGCTCGTTGCGGGCGCCGTCCAGCCGATTCCCTCGTACTTCCAGCCGAGCTTGCGCAGCCCATCGCGCTCCTCGGTGCTGGCCGTGTAGAAGTGCTCGCCGCCGTTCGGGTTGTACAGGCGGTACATGCTTTGCTTGCTCGTGCCGCTGGAGTCCACGATTTGGAACGCAGCGACGCGCGAGCCCTTGTAATAGTGGCCCGTGGCAATGACGTACACCGTTGCGGTGCCAGGGTTGATATTGTTGACGTACTGCAGGGTGTAATCGACGTCCTTGCGCAGGGTTACGCCCTTCACGATGACCGAGGGGTTGGGCGTTACGGCCTTGCCCGTGTATGCCTGCGGGGAAACGACGTTGATGATCACGTCGGTTTCGGTGGTTAGATCCACAACGTTCGCGATGAAGACGGGGAAGTGGCCATTCACGTTGTTCGAGTCGAAATGGAAGGGCGTGCCTAGCGTCGTGTCGGCGAAGTCCACGCTCTGCATCACTTCGGACGTTTGCTTGGTGATGCCGTCCCCTGCCAGCCTTCCAGCCGCTTGTGTGCAGGAAAGCTCCAGGTAGTGGGTATTTTCGAAGGTTGCATTCCCATTGGCAACGTCGCCGCAGATGGCACCTGCTGCCGTTCCCGTAAGGTCAACTCCGTTGTACGTTACGAGCCCCGTGTTGTATGCGCGCTTCACGGTGAGCTGGCTCGTCGCCCAGCCCACCAGGCCGCCGGCATACGGTCCGTCGGCGGCTAGACCCGATACGGTAACGTATCCCGTGTTATATGCGCTTTCCACGCGTACGTTGTACCCGCAGCCTTCCAGGCCGCCTGCCATGCCGCGCGCCGTGATGTTTCCGCTGTTGTACGACGTCAGAAACTCGCTGCTGCTTGCGCAGGATTCGCCATTCGCACTGCCTGCAAAGCCCAGCAATCCGCCTACGCGCGTAGCGTTGGGCGCTTGGATGTTGCCGGTGTTGGCGCAGTCTTGGAACACGACGTGCGCGTCGGGAAGCGCGCGTCCCAGCATGCCTCCTACGCCTTCGGTCTCCAGTCCGTCGGTGACGGACCCCGATGTGATGCAGGAGTTGAATGTGAGCGACCCCTCTTTCATGACGCCTACGAGTCCTCCCAGGTCGGCGGTGGATGCGGAAACGGCTACGCTGCTACTGACGTTGTAGAGCGTTGTCTCTCCACCGTTTACCGACTCTGCAAGGGCGGGTCGTGACATGGTGCCTGCAAGCACGAGGTCCTTGACCTCCGTTCGTCCGGGCGAGCCTGTGATGGCGTTGAACAGGGGCTGCGTGGTGCCTGCATGCATGGTGATGGTGTGTCCGCCGCCGTCGAAGCTTCCCGCGAAGGGCGACGCAATGCCGATAGAGGGCACCAGGGGCGAAGTGTCGGTGTTTACCAGGTCCAGGTCAGCGGTGAGCTTGTAGTGTGCCGACCCGTAGGTGGGGAAGTCGTTTTCGATGCAGTACTGCATGTAGGCAAGCGCGCCTACGGAGTCGATGATGTAGGGGTCGTTTTCGGTGCCCGTGCTTGCGTTGGCGAACGAATCGGGGCCTGCGGCAACGGCAAATTGAACTTGCATGCTGCCGCTGTAGTTGCCTCCGGGCACGGCAACAGCGTCAACACTACCAAGGGGGGCGGTGATTGCCGCGCTGGTCCAGTCCAAGGTGTAGTCAACGTTTTCCTGCAGTTGCTTGCCCGCAGCATTGGTGATGGTGATGGTGGGGCGCACCAGGTTGTTGCCGCCAAAGTTCCATGTGCTCGTTGCCGTGTATGTGCAGTTGCTCGTACCCAGGTTTGCCTGAACGATTTTAAAATCTTTCGGTCCTTTTTGCGTGCCCGCATAGGCACCCGCACCTACTACGGTGAACGTTGCAGGGCTTGTTTCCGTGGTGACGTTGACGTTATTACTGCCCGTAACCGTGTAATCGGAATCGGGATTGAGCTCGGTGCCGTTTAGCATGACGCGAATGTCAGATGGCAGCACCGCTTCACCCGTGTAGGTGACCGTATCGCTGTAGGTGATGTTTGCTTCTTCCAAGTTGACGGATGGTTCTTCCAGCCCGAGCTGCCAGTACAGTACGGGATATCCGTAATTGGGGGTCAGGCTTTCGGCGCCCGAGGTGAAATACGCTCCCAGATTGCTTGCCCCGTTACGCTTCATCTCGTCAAACGAGAGTGGAAGCACGTTCGACTGGCTGATGGCGGGGGCAACGAGTCCTCCGGTATCGGTTTCTCGCGCGCCGGCCCAGCCTGCGGCTGCGTCGCCACGGAAGTAGCAGTTTCCAATGCGAATCTCGCTGCCTTCTTCTCCCACGCCCACCAGGCCCACCATGCCGCCTACGGTAGCGGACCCGTCGGCTTGGCTTTGCTTGCCCATGAGGCTTGCGCTATAGGTGTTCGTGATAGCCAGGCGGTATAGTCCGCCTTGCGTGCGTCCTACGATGCCTCCCAGGTACGCCGTTCCGCCTACAGGGGTTCCAATGACGGTGTATTCGCGATCGTTTTCCGCAGCGCTGAAGCAGTTGGATATGGTCAGCTTGCAGCCGCTATTCGCGCCCACGAGGCCGCCGCCTGCGGCAGAGGCGGAAACGCTACCCGTGTTGCCACATGCGCTTATGGTTACCGTGGGCGGCGTGCTGGCGGATTCGGCCTCGCAGAGGCCCACAAGCCCGCCGGCGTTGCCAGCGTTTTCGCCCACGCTGCCCGCCCTAATAAGCCCCGTGTTGGTGCTTGCGGCGTTGAAGTCCAGGTAGTTGCGCGATGCGTGCAGCGAAAGGTCGCAATCGAGCGCGTATCCCACCATGCCGCCTGCGGCCTTCATACCGCTTACGGGCCCGCAGGTTTCGCACCCCTCGATGGTGAGAGTCCCCGTCGCCTTGCCAACCAGGCCGCCAGCGATGCCGCTACTGCCGCTTGCCGTGGCCGCAACGGAGCACGTGACGCCTTCGAACGTAACGTTGCCGGCTGCAACGCCCAGCACGCCTGCGGCGATTTGTCCCACGCCTGCGGCCGTGGTGGTGCCCGAAAGGTCGAAGTCCTTGAACGTGGCGTCGTACCCCGCTGCCGTGGCGCCGAAGAGCGACGCCATCTTGCATTGCAAGGTCATGTCGGTGATGCCAATCTGGTTGAGCTTGATGGAATGCCCATTGCCGTCGAAGGTGCCGCAGAAGTACGCGTAATCGACTACGCGTTCGCCTTCTTCGCCGATGGTCGTATGTTCGCCCCAGCCAATGGGTGACCAGGCGGTTTCTCCCGATGCGTCAATATCGCCGGTAAGCGCATAGTGGGCCGTCTGCGCGGAAGTGGGGACGTACGTGGCGCCCGAGAGCTCCCCGGGCTTGTTTACCTCGCTCATCATGTAGCGCAGCTGGGCCACATTGGCAATCTGGTACGGGTCGCTTTCCGTGCCCGTGCCTCCTGCGTACGAGGTAGCGGGTTCGGTGTCCGCAAAGGCAGATGCAGGCAGGAAAATCATCACGGCCGCAAAGAGGGCGCAGAGCAGGGTGCCCAGGCTCACCGCGGTACGTGCTGCCTCCCGTGACTTCGGACTATCCAAGTGCGACTGTACGTGCATAACGACCCCCATCGCCGCGCGTGAAATGCAATCTCAATTCTACCATTTTCTCAGTTCAGGTGCAGTAAACAGCTGGTTTTCGACTTCGCGACAGCCTGTTATTCAGGCTGTTTTAAGGCGTGGTTTGTAGAGTCGGGTACAGTCAACGAGAGGAATGACGATGACTGATGCAAGTAAATCAAGCCCGAAGCCCATTGCCATCTTCGAGCGCACGGAAAAGAAGTACGTGATCACGCGTCGTCAGTTCGACCTGCTCATGCAGGCGATTGGCGATAAGCTCCGTGATGACCAGTACGCGCGCAGCACGATTTCGAGCCTGTATTTCGATACGATGGAAGACACGCTCATCAATCGTTCTATGGAAAAGCCCTTCTACAAGGAAAAGCTGCGCATTCGGTCGTATGGCCCCGCAACGGCGAGCGACCTGGTGTTCGTGGAGCTCAAGAAGAAGTTCGACGGCATCGTGTACAAGCGTCGCGTGCAGCTTCCGCGTGACTTGGCCATCGCCTACATGCAGGGCGACGTGTCATACCAGGAGGCCGTACGCGTGGCGGCGAGCGTTGGCTCGCTGGATGCCGCGGAGGCGCTGTCCGCCAGCAAGTTGCAGACGGTGCGCGAAATCGACGCCACCATTGCACGCTACCCGAAGCTGCGCCCGCGCATCATGGTCGTGGTGAATCGCCTGTCCCTGAAGAGCATCGACGGCAGCAACATTCGCTTCACCTTCGACTTCAACGCGCGGTGGCGCCATCAGAACCTGACGTTTGACCAGGGTGAAGGCGGCCATCTCATCTATGGCGAAAATGAGCGCAACATCATCCTGGAGATCAAGTGCCAGAAGGCGTACCCCCTGTGGCTGGTGTATGCACTGTCCAACTTGCGGATGTATCCGCAGCCCTGTTCGAAGATTGCGGGCGCCTATACGGCCCTTGTGCCGGTGGCCCAGGTGGGTGGCAAGCGCGTTCACATCTACCAGAAGCAGCCGCTTGAACGCATTCAGACGAAAGACCGATACAGCGCGCCTGTTGCGCGTCGCGTGAAAGGAGCTCATTGTGCTTGATTCCCTGTTCACTAGCGTGCTAACCGCTAGCACCGATTCGACGACTGCGGCAATGTCCGGCGTCGACTTCTTCCTCTGCTCAGCCGTCTCGCTCGTGCTTGGCGTGGCGATCGCGTTCATCTACATGTTCAAGCACTCGTACTCGAAGAGCTTCGTTGTGACGCTCGCCCTGCTGCCCATCATCGTGCAGATGGTGATCAGCCTGGTAAACGGCAACATTGGCGCCGGCATTGCCGTTATGGGCGTGTTCAACCTGGTGCGCTTCCGCAGTATTCCGGGTAGCGCAAAGGACATTGGCTCGGTGTTCCTGGCCATGGCGGTGGGCCTGGCCACGGGCATGGGCTACCTGGCGCTGGCGTGCGTGTTCACGGTCATCGTGGCCATCGCGAACATCGTATTCGTGCTTTCCCCGCTGGGCAGCCAGATGGGCGAACGCGTGGAGCGCGCCCTTACCGTTACCATCCCCGAGGACATCGACTACACGAATCTCTTCGATGACCTGTTCGAGCGCTTCACTTCCAAGCACGAACTCGTCAATACCCGTACCACCAACATGGGCAGCCTGTACAAGTTGGAATACCTTGTCACGCTGAAGGATGCGCGCGCAGAGAAGACGCTGCTCGATGCCATCCGCACGCGTAACGGCAATCTGACCGTCCAGTGCGGTAGGCCCACCATGTTCCAGGAAAGGCTCTAACGATGACTACACCCAAGCACGTTCGCCCTGGGTATTCGATACCGGATACCAGTGCGCAGCCGCAGGACCGCTCGAGCGGCGTGTGGCATGAGCACGAATCGGCAAGCACGTACCCCACGGTGGATTCCCCGCAGTTTCATGCGATGGGCGCAAGCCGCCGGTTTGCAAACCGTACGACTGCTGCGCGCAAGCGCACGGTGCGCGATCGCCTGAACGCGCTTGCGCACCCCGTACGCGCCATGGCCGTTGCCGGCCTGACGTTGGCGCTGGTCGGCGTGGTGGGATGCTCGGCTCTCTCGTCGCTTGCGACGAGCGGCGATTCCAGCTCCTCCACGAGCACGACCACCACGACGGAAAGTACGGCGACGCATGCCAAGGAAGCCGTTGCTGCTGATACCGCGTCGATGACGTTCGAGTATTCCAATCGCGATAGCGATGCCAGCTACGATGCGTCCAGCGCGACCACCATTACGCTGAGCGATTCCTCCGCCACGGTAAGCGGGTCGGGCGCTACGGCCGATGGCTCCACGGTGACCATCACCACTGCTGGTACGTACGTTATCTCGGGTAGCGCAAGCGATGCCCAGATCGTGGTGGCTGCGGCGGACGACGAAAAGGTGCAGCTGGTACTTGATGGCGTGACCATGAGTTGCTCCAGCGGGCCGTGCATCAATGTGCAAACCGCTGACAAGGTGTTCATCACGCTCGATAGCGGTTCCACCAACACGCTTTCCGATGGAAGTGGCTGGACTCTGACGGGTGAGGATGGCGAACCGAACGCGACCATTTACAGCGAATGCGACCTTACGATCAACGGCAGCGGATCGCTTACGGTGAATGCCACGGTGAACCATGGCATCTCCAGCAAGAACGACCTTACCATTACGGGTGGCACGATTGACGTTACCTCGGTAGGCGATGGCCTGCATGGCAAGGAGAGCGTGCAAATCGCCGATGGCGACATCACTATCGATTCCCAGTCCGATGGCATCAAGTCCACGGAAACGGACGAGGATGACAAGGGCTATGTTTCCGTTGATGGTGGCACGATTGCCATCACCGCGGTTGACGATGGTATTCAGGCGAGCAAGCTCGTGCGCATTGCTGGTGGCGAGCTGGAGATTGACGTCGAGGGCGATGCCATTCATGGCGACTACGACGTGCAGATCGCGGATGGCGAGCTGGTCATCAACGCAGGTGACGACGGCGTGCATGCCGAGTACAACCTGAGTATCGAGGGTGGTCAGACCACGGTCGAGACGAGCGTCGAGGGCCTGGAAGGCCAGTGCGTGGAAATTTCGGGCGGCGAGAACCTGGTGTACTCCAGCGACGACGGCATCAATGCCGCGGCTGTCATCACTGACACCACGACTACCGATGCCACGACCACGGACGCTGCTGCCTCGGCCGCAACGAGCGCGGCTACAGCGTCGGAAAGCGCCCAGGCAACGGGTGAGGCTCCCCAGGCGCCGAGCGGCGACGCGGCGGGTGGCACGGCTCCTTCGGGCGACATGCCGAGCGGCGAAGCCCCTAGTGGCGAGCTTCCCAGTGACGCGGGCGGTACGCCCCCCGATGCTTCCGGCTCCACCGGTGGCGGCATGGGCGGCGGCACCATGGCTGGCGCGTCGAGTGCTTGCAACATCACGATTTCCGGCGGTTCCACCACGCTTATCTGCTCCGAAGACGGCGACAGCATGGACTCCAACGGCAATATCGAAATGACGGCTGGCGAGCTGTATATCTCGGGCGTATCGGGCGGCGATAATGGAGCCATCGACTATGAGTCCGCGGCTACGATTACGGGCGGAACGGCCTTCGTCGTGGGCAACTCGGGCATGGACGGTGCGTTCACCAGCGATAGCACGCAGCCCTTCATTGCGGCAAGCGCCAGCGGGCAGGCCGGCTCTACGGTTACCGTGGAAGATGCCTCGGGCAATGTGGTGGCTAGCTATACCTCGGTCAATGGATTCAGCTATGTGGTTGTTTCCAACGCCAGCCTGGTGGATGGCCAAGAGTACACCATCTTGGTAAATGGCCAGGAAGCTACCACGGCAACGGCCAGCACTGAAGCTGCTACGACGGCCATGGGGTCTGGCGGCGGTATGGCTGGCGGTAATGGCGGCGGTGGATTTGGCGGTCGCGGTGGTGGCGACATGGCCAATGGCGATGCTTCTTCGGGGCAAAGCCAGCAGTCTGGCGCGACGCAGGCGACTACCGTATAGCTCTTCTTGCGTAATGCAGGGCGGGGAGGAGCGCCCCGCATGCTTGGGCGGTTGACCTCAAGGTCAACCGCCTTTTTGCGTCCTTTTTCGGCAAAAAGCCAGCCCGATATGCTGGCATCGCGTACAATGGTCTGGTTACATCGGTAACAGTATGACCTTTCCTTAAGGAGGAACCACATGCCAAGCATTACTCGTGATCAGGTGAAAGTCCCTGCCGACGTTATGCCTGAGGTCCGTGAAACCTACATCGACAACTATCTGAAGGCAACCCGCAATACCGGTCGCCTCATGCTGTTCGCCTGCGACCAGAAAATGGAGCACCTGAACGGCGACTTCTATGGCGAGGGCATCGATCCCTCCGATAACGATCCCGAGCATCTGTTCCAGATTGGCCAGGAAGGCGTCATTGGCGTTCTGGCTGGTCAGCGTGGCCTTATCGCTCGCTATGCTCCCGATTACCCGGAAATCAACTTCCTGGTGAAGATGAATTCCAAGACGAACCTGGTGAAGACGGCTCAGGACGATCCGTATTCTCCCCAGCTGCACGACCTCGAGGCCGTTCTGGCCATGCGCGAGGCTGGCGTCAACATCGTGGGCCTTGGCTACACCATCTACCTGGGCAGCGAATATGAATCCACCATGCTTGCCGAGGCTGGCGAGCTCATCGCTCAGGCACATGCAAACGGCCTGATCGTGGTCCTGTGGATCTACCCTCGCGGCAAGGCCGTTGCCGACGAGAAGGCCCCCGCGCTCATCGCTGGCGCTGCTGGTGCCGCCCTGTGCCTGGGTGCCGACTTCGTGAAGGTCAATCCTCCGAAAGAAACCGAGGAAGCTACCAGCGCCCAGAGCCTGGCCATCGCTTCCCAGGCTGCTGGCCGCACCGGCCTGGTGTGCGCTGGCGGTTCCAAGGCCGACGCCAAGGAGTTCCTGTCCAACCTGTACGATCAGATTCATGTGGGCGGCGCCTGCGGTAACGCCACGGGCCGCAACATCCACATGCGTTCGCTGGAAGAGGCCGTGCGCCTCACGAAGGCCATCAGCGCCATCACGCTGGCCGACTACGAGGTCGACGACGCTCTGGCCGTTTACAACGGCGAAGCCGACTTCGCGCTGTAGTTCAGCTTCATAGCGTATGGGGGCAGCTAGCTCATGCTAGCTGCCCCTTCTTGTATTCAGGGGCGTTTCAGGTTCGTTGATACAATAGGGTTGTATATGTATGAGGGGAAAGGACCGACATGCAAATACTGGTTGTAGAAGACGACATCCGCCTCGCTGATGCCCTTGCCACTATCCTGCGAAACAATGACTATCAGGTCGACGTGGTGAATGATGGCGAAGAGGGCCTGTATTACGCCCAGAGCGGCATCTACGACTGCATCGTGCTCGACGTGATGCTTCCCCATAAGGACGGGTTCGAGATCTCGCAGCAGCTGCGCCGCGAGAAGAATCCCGTGCCCATTCTCATGCTCACCGCCCGCAGCGCCATCGCCGACAAGGTAGGTGGCCTGGACAGCGGCGCCGATGATTACATGACCAAGCCCTTTGCCCCCGT
>JAILNP010000127.1:0-3021 GCA_024691475.1 Eggerthellaceae bacterium | reverse complement strand
ACGATGTCCTTGCGCTGCAGGAAATCCCACGGATCGAAGATCTCGTCGAGCACTTCCTGCGTAAGCGTGCACTCGGGGTCGGCTTCCAAGCGTTCGCGATAGCTGGGGCCTTCCTTGGCCTGCTGCACGTCGTGCCACGTGGCCATGGCATTGCGCTGTACGATGACGTAGGCGTCTTCGCGCGTGATGCCCGTCTGCACCAGGGCAAGCAGAACCTTGCTCGAGAAGATCAGGCCACGCGTCTTGTACATGTTCGCCTGCATGGCCTCGGGGTACGTCTGTAGGCCGTCCAGGATCCAGCGCAGCTTCTCGGCAATGTAGTCGAGGGCGATGAAACTATCGGCAAGCGCGGTGCGCTCGGCGCCGGAGTGCGAGATATCGCGCTCGTACCACAGGGCAACGTCGTCGAAGCCAACCTGCGCATTGGCCTTCACAGTGCGGGCCAAACCGCACACGCGCTCGGCGGTGATGGGATTGCGCTTATGGGGCATGGCGGAAGAGCCCTTCTGACCCTTCTTGAACGGCTCCTCGGCCTCAATGACGTCGGACTGCTGCAGCAGGCGCACCTGCATGGCAATGCTCTCGAAGCTGGCAGCGGTGCATGCGAGCGTGCTCATGACCTGCGCATGACGGTCGCGCGCCAGAACCTGGGTGGACAGCGGATCGGGCGTAAGGCCCATGTGCTCGCACACGTACTGCTCCACGAACGGGTCGATGCTGGAATACGTGCCCACAGCACCGCTGATGGCGCCCGTGGCGGCAACTTCGCGCGCCTGGAGCAGGCGGTCGAGGGCGCGCTTCATGGCCCAGGCCCAGCTACCGAACTTCATGCCAAAGGTCATGGGCTCGGCATGGATGCCATGGGTGCGACCCACGCACAGCGTATTCTGGAATTCGAACGCGCGTCGCTTGCAGATCTCGCCGATCTGGCACACGTCTTCGATGATGATGTCGAGCGCCTGGGTAATCTGATAGGAAAGCGCCGTGTCGCCCAGGTCGCTGCTCGTCATGCCGTAATGCACCCAGCGACTGGGCTTTTCCTGGCCTTCGGGCACGTCGGCATCGATGTATTCTGCCATACAGGTAAGGAACGCGATGACGTCGTGGTTGGTTACGGCCTCGATTTCATCGATGCGGTCTACGCGGAAATCGGCATGCGCGCGAATCCACGCGGCTTCCTCTTTCGTGATGCCCGATGCGCCCAGCTCGGCCTGCGCTTCGCATGCCAAAAGCTCGATTTCCTTCCAAACGGCGAACTTGTTCTCGTTCGTCCAAATGTGGCCCATCTGGGGGCGCGTGTAACGAGGGATCATGCCTGCCCTTTCTTCTTGCGGAATGCTGCACACATTTTAAATCCGCATGGCACTCCAATGCGCGCAAGTGAAGCAAGCACGAGAAAACGCCACGAGAGGCGCAGGCGCAAAGGCTACAGCTGCTTGAATACGGCAACGGCGGCCGCGCGTTGATCCTTGTCGGACGCAATGATGACGGCATCGCCCGGATACAGGTACGTATCCTCGCCCACGACTTCCATGTCGTCGTCATCGCCATGCGAAACGGCCACGAGAAGACAGCCCTCGGGCATGGGAACGTCATAGGCAAGCACGCCCTCGTCGTTGTCATGATGGCGCATGCGCGGAACGGTAACCTGGTTCAGCGCCACATTGCCATGGGACAAGCTGGAAAGCACGCTGATGCCACCCAGCATGGCGTCTTCCTCGATGATGGTAGCAATGAGTGCCGTGGACGACACACATTCGATGCCCACCTCGCGGAAGATGCGCATGTTCTTGGGAGTGTTCACACGGGCAATACATCGCGGCACATCGAAAACGCGCGTGGCGATTTCGCACGACACCAAGTTGGCGTCGTCCTTGCCCGTAGTGGATACGAACACATCGGCTCGACGGATGTCGGCATCTTCCTGATAGCGAGACATGCAGCCATCGCCCCAGATAACCAGATAGCGCCCCGTAAGCACATTGGCAAGGTGGTCGGCAGTTTCCTGGTCTTCCTCGATGATGGCGACTTCGTTGCCATCGCGCAGCATTACCGTGGCAAGATACTCGCCAACTTTGCCGCCTCCGTTGATAACAATGTACATAGTGGCCCCTAGTCTTGAATCCAACGCGCGAACGACGGCACCATGGTGCTGCGCACGCAGGCGAGCACGGAATCGCCATGCTCCAGCACGCTATCGCCCGTGGGAATGGAGCTCGTGCGGCCATCGGCTCGTTCGAAGCAGATGATGCGCACGTCATGAGCCTTTTCCAGCTGGGAAACGCGAATGGACTTCATGTCATTGCGTTCCAGGTTCAACGAGAATCGCAGGACCTCGTAGTCGCCGAACGTATCGAGATGGAAGCCATGACCCGAAGAGATCTTCGAGAATACTTCTTCGGCAACGAGCGAGGTGCCGCATACGTAATCCAATCCCAGCTGCTCGTAGGCGCGTTCGTGACCGGGGTTGTACAGACGCGCGATGACGTGGGGCACGTTGAAGATGTGCGAAGCGACTTCCACCGTCATAAGGTTGGCGTTGTCGGATTGCGTTACCGCGGCAACGCAATCGGCCGTGGCAACGCCGGCGCGGGTAAGCACGTCTTCGTCGAAGCCAACGCCCTGAACGACCGAGCCATTGAATGCACGGCCCAGGTTGGAGAAGGCGTTCGCGTCGCGGTCGACGACGCACACGTTATTGCCATTCTCGGAAAGCATATTTGCCAGCTGCGAGCCCACGCGGCCGCAGCCAACGACGATTACGTTCCTACTCATCCGATTCCTTTCACGTCATGCAATGCGAAGTATAACGCGGCAGAACCGTGCACCCAAGTGATTTCAGAACTACAGGAAGCGATACGAGACGGTGTGCACGCCCCAGTCGCTCGAAGAGGAATAGCCAAAGGCCTTGTAGACGCCACCGGCCAGGTCGAGCACGCGACCGTACTTGCTGCCAAAGCTGCCCGTATCGGTAACCGTGGCAACGACCGTAATGCCGTTGTAATTGATTTCGACCGCACG
>JAILNP010000181.1:0-14197 GCA_024691475.1 Eggerthellaceae bacterium | reverse complement strand
TGCAAGCGGCGTTCCGGGGAAAGGTCGGCGTCGATGACTACGAAATTGCGGTCCATGGCGTAGGAGCGAATGGTCTGCAGCAGGAAGCTCTTGCCGCTGCCGTACTTGCCCACAACGAAGCGGAACGTAGCACCGCCATCTTGGATGATTTCGACATCGTGCAGGAGGGCGTCGATTTCGGCATCGCGACCCACGGCAATGTACGGCAGGCCCACGCGCGGCACTACGCCGCCCTTCAGCGCGTTGATGATGGTATTGGCAATGCGCTTGGGCGCCTTCTTCATGCCGAGCGTTCCTTCCGAACAAGTGTTCTAGTTTTCTGCATCATACCATGGAAAAAACGTGTGCGAAAGAACACCATTTTCGACTACATGCAAGCCAAGCAAGCTGCATTACGCCCCGTAAACCAGCTATTGCGTAAAGCCCACGCCCAGCCCACCGCATATGGGGGCTTTGCATTGCCCCCACGGCAAAAGATATAATTGATACAACGCATGTAGTAATGGGGGCCAAGAGGGGTTTTGGCTTATGAGGAAGATCCGCATTGGAGACGCGGTGTCTACGCCTGGCGGGCGTCATGGCGTCGTGCGCGGTTTTCCCGACAAGCGAACCGCAAAAGTCCTGCTCTACAACGAAAATGGCAGACCCGACGCCCCGAAGCTCTTCGCAATCGACGAGATCGCGTACGTGAAGCCGCGCAGCGTAACCACGAAGAATCTCCGCGCGTACTTCCGCTTCGAAATACCCCTTGAGGACATCGCCCCCGGCAGCAACCCGCTTGCCGGATACAAGGTTAGCGAGTCCTGCTACGTAACCCTCGATGACGCCATGCGCGCGCTCTTCAATATGCGCGACTGTGCGCTCGACGCCGCCAGCTTCGCCCGATGGGTCGACCCTTACGCCAAGAAAAGCCAGCTACACGACGCCATCGTCTTCATTTCGGAGCGCGAGCACGAACGCGCTCTAGAGCGCAAGGGCGAACTGCCGCCCCATTCCGAGGCGGACATGCTCTACCTGCTGCGCACGTGCTACAACGACATCGTCTACGCGGTAACCACCGGAGAAATCGCCGGCAACGACACCTCGTTCCTGGACTACGACCGCATCCTTTCCGACTGCCACAACTTCCGCAGCGGAAAGGGCGACCGCGTAAAGCCCTACCTGTGGTCGCGCGCCGCGCGCACCGCATACGTCATGGGCCTCACCGATGCGCAGCTGGCCAACATGGACAAGCTACATCACGAAGAATACCGCCGCATCCTGGAAGAGCTCTGCATGGAGGGCCATGCTGGCGCCATGGAGCGCAAGGCCTACTCATGCTACGGAGGCAGCCCCGCGTACGAATGCGACTGGGTTACGGCGCGCGACCTGCTTCTCGAGCTCATGGACCGCAAGGACATCTCCGACGAGAAGAAGCGCTTCTTCGCCAATACGCTGGGCTACCTGTTCTACTACGGTCGCTGCAACGACGGCGTGCCCCAATACGACCTGGCATTTCGCTACTACTGCATCGGCTTCTTCGGTATGGTGCGCGAATCGGCATACAAGCTAGCCGACATGTACATGAACGGCAAGGGCGTCCCCGAAAACCACCTGGCCGCATACAACCTACTTACCTGGGCGTTCTCGCGCAATATGGAGGACTTCACGGCGGGCAACCCCGATAACAACTTCGCCGACGCGGCCCTGCGCATGAGCAACGCCTACCGCGACGGCTTGCACGTGGCGCAAGACCGCTTCCACGCCTACGAGCTCATCACCCAGGCGGCATGCGCATTGCGCGAACGCGCGCGCAACGGGTCGCACTATGGCGATGCCATCGTGGCGGCGAACATCGACTACGAGCTCGCCGAACTGCGCATGGAATTCCCCGATGCGGCACCCACGAAATTCCTGAAGAGCCGCCATCCCGACCACCTCCTGCAAACGTTCGAAAACGGATACGTGGCGAACGTGGTCATCGAACGCACCAAGAAGGGCATCGCGCTCACCGCGAAGCGCATACCGAAAGACGACGAGGAACGAGCGCACTTCGTGCTGGTCACGCACCCCTGCCATGGGTACTGCAAGTTGCACGCCACCATCGAGGAGGAGGGCCGTGACATACGGTTCCTGCAGCTTCGAGAGGGCAGCCACTTCCACGCCGACGCGCTGCGCCCCTGCGGCAAGAAGAACGGTGCGCCATGCTACGAGTTCCTGCACGAGGGGCGCGTTATCGCCCGCATTGCCTGCAAGAGCTATCGCTTCCGCGTGGACTGGAAAGGCGCCTGGAACGCGCGGCGCCACACCTTCGCGCGCGTGGAGTTCACGCGTGGCGGCAAGACATACGATTACCTCTGCGATGGCCTGCCCGCCACCAAGGGCTGCCTCGTGGTAGTGGAAGTAAACGGGGTCGAAAAGATCGCGCGCGTCGTGGACCTCATCAGCTGCACGAACAACGAGATGATGCTCGACGCGGCAAGCTATCGGCACGTAGAGCGCCTGGCCATCGGCGGGCACTAGGCAGCGCTAGCCCAGCAGCTCCCGCACGTCATCCACGTAGTCCTCGATAAGTTCGGGCGGCTCCGCCGCCGCATCCACCACGATGTCCCCAAACTCGTCGAAGAGCTTCTCGTTCACCGATTCGGCCAGAAGCGAAGCCATGACGCCATGCTCGCGTTGGAAGTCGCGCACCGAGCCACCTTCCAAGAGCACGCGCAAGAAGGATTGTTCGTCGGAAGAAAGACCACATGGCGCGCCTTGAGCCCCATCGTCGGACTCGAGGGGCTGCTCGAGCGCGCGCTCTTGCGCGGGTTCCGCAGACTGGATCTCGACCTCGGCTGCAGTGCCATGTGCCTGCGCCTCCGCCGCCGCGCCGGTACCCGCAACACGCACATCGAGCGCATCCAGCTCCTCTTCTTCCACGATCAGACGATCTCGCGTGACATCCGCCGCCGCACGGATGGCATCCAACCTGCCCAGATCAATATTAACTGCGCGCGCCTGCGCCTCGCGACGAGCGCGAAGCAGTTCGCGCGCTTCGTCGCGAATCGCCTCGACGATGTACTTCGTGCTCACGGGAGCCGCCAGCTCGCGCGTATCGCCATACTCCTGGCGCATGATGGCATCCACCGTTTTCAGGAAATCGCCTACCCATGTCTTCGCCTTGCGCGGAGCCGGATAGCGCACGCGCGTCCACGCACCCGCACGGCAATACACATGGTCGATGGGCCCAATGCGATAACGATAGTCCCCACGCTTCAAGGGGTCGGAAAAAATGGCGCGATTAAACGGCTGGTATATTACGGGCTTGCGATTCCCGAACAAGCGGTCGGGCAAGGTGCGCGAAAGCTTCGTATGATGCTGAGCCACCACGCGAAACACCGAAACCGCAACCTTGCGATAATCGTCCCCATGTTCGGTTACGAACGCCGATGCCGACACCCGATACGCCGAAAAGCGCGCAAGGGCCGCATACAGCTCGTCGTCGGAGGCGCTCTCCCACTGCATCACCGTAAGCCGCGCCTCGTCTTCCAAGCGCATCGGAAGCTTGCGCAGCAGGCTCGAAGGCAAGTCGTAGTAGACAACGTATGCGTCGGCCCATTCGTCCACGTAACGCCCAATGGCGGGGTCAAGCGCACGATACGCATCGCCAAATGCGACAAGCTGGTCGAAGCCGGCGCGCGCATCATTCACGCCCACTTGGTTGATGAGCTCGTAGAGATACACGAACGCATACGACAACGACGTTGGCTGTACGTCTCCCGCACGAACCCGCGCGCGCCACGTAAGATACGTGCGCAGCTGGTCGTTGTTCATGTCGTCGTACGTTGGGTAGTAGTGGCTAAATTCCGCCTTACCCGTAAACTCGTCGGAACATCCAGCGAGCACTTCAGCCTCGCGCACAAAGCGCTCCGTGACCGTGAGCCTTCGAAAATCGGGATCCTTCGCCATTTCGCGCACCCGACGCACTTCGCTAGGAACGAACTGCGAAAGCTGATTCGCAGTCATGAGTATGGGCTGGTCGGAATAGACGGCATCGCTAAACGCGGAACGCTCCCCCAGCCGAGCGGAAAGCTCATCGCGCAAAGCGCGGATGCGATCGTGCTGCGAGGGATTGAAACCCCGTTCCATGGTTATCCAACGCTCACGGCGATGCCTGCGGAATGGACGATCCACGCCACGCCCGCGGAATCGTTGAGCCACGCGCTTTCGAAATCGGCACGCGGATACGTGCGACGCACATCCCCCGCCTGGCTCGAAGCGGTCGCAGGCTCCTCGGCAGCTTCGCCCGAAGACGCGGACTCGCCCGCATCCGGCTCGGCGTCGGCCTCGGCCGCCGCCTCTTCTCCGACAGCAATGCCCTGGTCGGCAGCGGAAGCCGCCTGCTGGGCAGCAACGGTTGAAAGCGCAGGGGCAACTCCGGCCGGATCGTTCACGATAACGTTGCCCTCATCGTCGATGCCGCACACAACCATGGCGTGCGCCGCCGCTTCGTAACCCGCATCGGGCACGTTCCCCGACGTAACGTTTAGCTGGACGGCAACGGGCACGCCCAACTCGAGCACCTGCTCCAGCTGAGCCAAACCCGAAAGGCGGGTAGCGTAGGCCACCAAGCCCCGCGAAGCGCACAGCGACGTAGCGAATACGGAAGTGTCGTACGACTGCGTTTGAGCGTCGACCATATGCGCGGCAGCCCATGCAACCCGCTGATCGGACGCAAGCCCCAAAGCCGAAAGCTCGTCCTCGGACGGGCCGGCATTCCACCAGTCCAGAAGCATGGCGCACGCGGCAGGGGCGCTATACTCGGGGCTCTCCGCCGCCGCAGTCGCGCTCGAGCGCACCTGGGAGTACTGGGGTACGTCGATAGGGTCAATACCACCTTCGCCCGCATACTCGGACAGCTCGGCATCCTCATCGAGCAAGGTAGCCACCAGGCTGGCCATATTCAGGGAAGGCGCGGCGTCTTCGCCCAGGGGGCGCATAAGCGTCGCGCGCATCTGAACGTTATACAGCCGGCGCTCTTCCGCCGCCTCGAACACGCATGCAGATGAGCTTCCGGCCTCGGAAGACTGTTGAACCGAATAGCTGCTCAGGCCACCCTCTTCGCCTCCGGCCGCGCCGCTCCAACGAGCAAGCGAGAGCCATTCGCTGAGCGTGCCATCCTTGCGGCGCCCGCGCACCTCGATTTCGAGCCAACAACCTGCGGGGATGGTAGCGCCCCACGACGCCACGAGCTCGGTCGCACCGAAGGAAAGCTCCAATTCGGGGGAAATCCACGTACCCACTTCGAAGTCGATGTCAACGGGCTTCTTCGCGTAATCGTCGGAAAGCGTACGCACGTCGAGCACCGCCGTGGAATCGAGCACAGCATGCCCCGCAGCATCGAGCGTAAGACCGCTGAACGTACCCTGATCGAGCTTGTTCGCGCCGCGCCACACCGTAAGGCTGATGTAGCGCGAAAGATTCGCGCTCTTGGACGCACGCGAGCCATTGCTGCTCGACCCCGACTTCGCCACGCACCCCGGCAGGGCAAGCGCCGCCGACCCGGCAACCGCCGCACCGGCACACAGGGAAACGAACCTGCGACGCGAAAGACTATGCGAAGAGAAATCGGGCACCATACACTCCTTAATCCATTTCGCAAGTATACCGCACGCATATGGGGCAACGGCATCCTGCGAACGCGGCAACAAAGCATCACCGCAGGATGAGAATGCAGCCTATTCCGCGCGCAGGGGCAAGGGAATCTTTGCCCCCAGAAGCGCCGCCGCCACAACCAGGGGAAGACTTTGCAACGGAAAGCAGAGAAGCAGCAGGCAGACCGCGAGCAGGGGTTTGCGCGTAGTAGCTCCGATGAATGCCGAAGCCGTGGCGGTAACCGCAAACAGGGGGTCTACCCCCGTAAGCGCCGCCAGGGCAAAGCCCGCCACGACGCCCGTGAAGATGTTCGGGAAGATGGTGCCGCCACGCCAGCCCACGCCAATGCACAGCGGCGTTGCCGCGCACTTCACAACGGCCGTTGCGGCAAGCACGCATGCGGGTAGGCCCACCCACGTCTGCGCGATTTGGCGACACTGCTCTTCACCCGAAAAGAGCGTCAGGGGCAAGACCAGGTAGAGCGCGCCCAAGACCAGGCCGCAGAGCGCAGCGAACAGCACCGGCCGCTCTTCCGCATGCGCGCCTACGCGATGGGCAAGGCGCGTTGCCAGATGTGATTCCACGCCCAGCGCGTACCCCACCGCCACAAACAGTAGCGCCCAGGGCAACTGGCTAACGTCGAACGCGAAGGCATCGAATCGGGGTAGGCCTCCCATCTGGCCCAGCATGAGAGACGCAAGCCACAGCCCCAGGAACGCACCCGCTGCCGCTGCGACGTACAAAACGACCTTCACGACGCGCCGAAACGTGAACAGACGCGGATTCGGCTCGCCCGACATGGCCTCACGCGCAGCGACGATGCCCGCAAAGGGGGCGCCGAACACCGCGGTGAGTGTGGCCGAAACCGTGACGTCCGCCAGGGATTTCGCCCCCAGGCCCGCGCGGCGCAGGGAGTCGCCGATCCACGTGACGAGCGCGGCAATAATGCCCGTAAGCCCTGCTTCAGGGCCAATGGAACCGCCGAACACCAGGGGCAGGAGGAACAGCACGACCGTGGCGAACGGGCGCTCCAGGGCGTATCCACCCTCTTTCTTGACCTGGGCGAAAACCTCGTTCAGCTCTTGCGGGGCGGCATGCGTGCGCTTCGAGACGCAACCGATGAGCGCACCTCCCGCAGGACATACGAGCAGGGGCAGCCACCATGCGCCCACCATGCGCGGCAGCGCCTCCCACACGAAGGCAACGCCAAGATTCATGGCGCGCAGCAGCAGCGAGACTAGCACGCCCACCGCCAGGCCCATGGCCAGCGATACCGCGATCAAGCCGCATACGCCTGCTATGCGTGGGGCACCTTCCGGAGCATCTCCGTACTCCCCCACCAAAGGACGACTATCGGTCATGGCCGCTCCGCTTATGCAGGCGCTTAACCTGGTCGGAAAGCTCCTTCAACTCGGCCTTGGACAGCTCGGGAAGATGCTCGAGACGGTCGATGAACACCGCCACGCTCTCCCCCTTGCGAGCGCGCATGAGCTCTTGGCTATAGCTGACCACCGCACCCGTGAGCACAGCAACAACGAAGACGCTCGTAACGCTCAGGAGGACCGACACGATACGCGCCAAGGGAGAGGAAACGGTTATGTCCCCAAAGCCGATGGTGCTCACGATCTCGAAGCAGTACCACATGGAATCGCCCAACGTGGGAATGGCGGGCTCGAACAACCACACCAGCACCGAACAAAGAAGAAATACCACGACGAAGCCGACAGCAGCCCGGTTCAATCCGGAATGCTGCATTACCGCACGTATGAGGCCATATTTGAACATGAGAACACTCCTGTCCTTGCTTTGCGCATATTATACCCGCCAATGCGCCGTCACCTGGGGAAGGGCTTCCCTGCGCATAAGCTCTATTGCTTACGAAAGTGTCATGTTCGAATTCAAGCCAACGGGTATGATGGAGACCATGGACACGCAGGCCAACATATACATCGTCGAAGACGACGCCACGCTACGCGAAGGGCTTTCCAACCTGCTTCGTTTGCAGGGGTACAACCCCACATCGTGCTCGGATTTCGCCAACGCGGCAAACGAGGCGCTGGGGCAGGCGCCCGACCTCGTCGTGCTCGATTTGAAACTGCCCGGCACCAGCGGGCACGCCATCTGCCGCACCATCCGCGAACGCAGCACCGTACCTATCGTGGTACTCACCTCGTCAGATGTGGAATTCGACGAAGTCATGGCCCTACAGCTAGGAGCAAACGACTACGTTACCAAGCCCTACCGCCCCGCCGTGCTGCTCGCGCGCATCGATGCCATCCTGCGCAGGTCGAACGCGAAATCGAACCTCATAGAACACGCGGGCGTCACGCTCGACCTTACGTCGGGCACCGTGGCAACCCAGGAACACAGCGTAGAACTCACGCGAAACGAGCAGCGCATCCTGGCCATGCTCATGGAAAACCCGGGTGCTATCGTCACGCGCCACGAACTGCTCTGCGAGCTCTGGGAATCCGACGCATTCGTAGACGACAACACCCTCACGGTGAACGTAAACCGCGTGCGCCGCAAGCTTGCCTCCATAGGCGTGTCGGAATCGTTCCTGGAAACGAAGCGAGGCCAGGGCTATGCCATCCAGTGACGCGCGCTATACGCCCACTGCGTACCTCGCCGATCGCGCGCCCGTCATCGCCCTCCTCGCGCTCGCGCTGTGCATTCTCACGCTAGCGCTTTCGGCATTTGGCATATCGATGCAGGGAATCGCACTCTGCGCTGCCATTCTGGCCCTCTGCGACGCAGGAGCCCTTGCGCTTGGCTACCTGCGACAAGCGCGCTACTTCCGCACGCTCGAGCAAGCCGCGGAGCGCATCGAGCGCGCAAGCGAGCTGACGGGGCTGCTGCCCCTTCCCCACTCCCTCGAAGCGCAAACGGCGCATGGCGCAATCGAACTATGCGCCCTTGCCGCAACGCGCGAGATCAGCGACGAGCGGAAGGCAACGAGCGACTATCGCACCTACGTTGACCTGTGGATTCACGAAGTGAAAACACCCATCGCCGCCGCAAAGCTTCTTGTCGCGGGCATGCACGGCCCCGAAGCCGACAAGCTGCGCCTGGAAATGGAGAGCATCGAACATCAGGTGGAGCAGGCGCTCTACTACGCTCGCTGCTCGAACCTCTCGAACGACTACCACATCACTAGCATCCCCCTGGCCGGCACCGTGCGCGAAGCGTGCAAACGGCACGCAAACCTACTCATCGCAAGCACAGTGCAGCCCAAGCTCGACATCCCCGAGGAGCTCGAGGCCCTTGCCGACGAGCAATGGCTCCTGTTCATGCTGGGCCAGATCATCACCAATGCCGCCAAATACGGCGCCAGCACGCTCACGTTCTCCGCACGATTGCATAATGAGAACACGAGCACGGGTCACGTTGACCTTACCGTGGCCGACGACGGATGGGGCATCCCCGCGGCCGACGTGCCGCGCGTCTTCAACCGTGCGTTCACCGGGCAAAACGGCCACCGCGCGGGCAGTTCCACGGGCATGGGACTCTATCTGTGCGCCGTCATGTGCGACCGCATGGGCATGAAGCTCACCGTTGCCTCCGAAGAGGGCGTCGGCACGCGCGTGACCATTGGCTTTCCGCTAAATCGCGCAAACGAACAGCTATGTGACAAAAACGAAAGAGACCTGTAAGCCCAATCGATGGCGACGCTTCGCATGGGTTTCTAGCATGGTAATCGCCACATACGAAAGGAGATCGCTATGGCAGAAACCATCGCGCAAGCACGCATCGGAAGCACCGGGCAGCAAGATCGCCCCGCGCTTTCGGTTCAGAATCTAGAAAAGAGCTTTGGCGGCAAGGACATCATCACGCGCGCCTTGGCAGGCATTTCGTTCGAAGTAGAGAACGGCGAGTTCGTGGGCATCATGGGCCCTTCGGGCTCGGGCAAGAGTACGCTGCTGAACTGTATTTCCACCATCGACAGGCCCTCGGCGGGCGAAGTCACGGTAAACGGCGTACAGCTGTCCCGCCTGCGCGGGGGTGCGCTCGCCCGCTTCCGCCGCGAAGACCTGGGCTTCGTCTTCCAAGACTCGAATCTGGTCGACACGCTCACAGCGCGCGAGAACATTGAGCTAGCGCTTACCATTCAGCGCAAATCGCCGCGCCTCATCCGCACTGAAGTCGAAGACATCGCCGAGCGCCTGGAAATCACCAGCGTACTCGACAAGATGCCCCATCAGATGTCGGGCGGCCAGCGTCAGCGCGTGGCCGCTGCGCGCGCCTTCGTGGGCAATCCCACCCTCGTACTGGCCGACGAGCCTACGGGCGCGCTTGATTCGCGCAGCTCAACGCACATGATGGAACTGCTCGACACCATGAATCGCGTCACGAAGACCACCATCATCATGGTCACTCACGACCCCTTCGCGGCAAGCTGGACGCACCGCATCCTGTTCATTCGCGACGGCAAGCTCTTCAACGAGATTCGCCGCGGCGACCTTTCCCGCAAGGAATACTTCAGCCAGATCATGGACGTCATGGGCTTCCTGGGTGGGGAGGCGTAGTCATGTATTTGAAACTCGCCTTGCGCAACGTGCGCAAATCGCTGGGAGACTACGCCATCTACTTCATCACGCTTTTTGCGGGCGTTGCCGTCTTCTACGCGTTCAATTCCATCGAAGCACAGCAAATTCTCTTCGACATTCAGCAGGACGACGACGTCTTCAAGAGCGTATCGGAGTTCATGGGCCTCTTCTCATACGTCGTCGCATTCGTCCTTGGATTTCTCGTCATCTACGCCAACGGCTTCATCGTCCGCAGGCGGCACCGAGAATTCGGCACGTACCTCACCCTTGGCATGAGCACACGCGGCGTTACCCTCGTCATGCTCATAGAAACGCTGCTCATCGGCCTTGTCGCGCTTGTTCTAGGCATTGCCGCAGGCTTCCTGCTCAGTCAGTTGCTTTCGTTTGCCACGGCCAAGCTCCTGGGCACCATCATCCAGCATTACCAATTCGTCTTCTCGATGGGCGCGCTCAAGAACACGGTCCTATGCCTTGGCATCATCTTTGCCGTCGTCGCCCTGTTTAACGTCGTGATCATTGGTCGCACCAGCATCATCAAGCTTCTCGACAACGCCTCTCGCCAGCAGCGCGTCATCATGCGCAACCCCATCGCAAGCGCCATCGTCTTTGTTGCATCCATCGCCATTCTGGCCTTTGCCTACAAGCGGCTAGCGGAAAACGGGCTCATCATGCTCGATGACCCCAAATTCATGCAGGCCACCATCGCCATGCTCATAGGCACGCTCCTGCTGTTCTGGTCAGCCGCGGGAATCGTCATTGCCATCGTGAGCAAGCTCCAGGCCTACCATCGCGGCCTTACAGCCTTCACGATGCGTCAAGTCGCCTCGCGCATCAACACGGCATTCGTTTCACTCTGGGCCATCAGCGTCATTCTCTTCTTCGCCATGACCGTCTTCTCCACGGGCATGGGCATCGCAGACGCGCTCACGAGCAACGCCGAGAAGCTCACCCCCTATGATTGCTCGGCCCCACTATTCCAGCACATTGACCAGACGCTCGAAGAAGAAGGCGGGAATGCGCTGGCCGCGTACCAGTCGAACGAAGGCGACCGCGTAGCCGCCATCCGGCTTGCCGACCCCGATTGGGATACGTACGTGCGAGAAGCCGCACAGCTTGACTCCTATTTGCTTGCCAGCAAATCGGGAGAGGGCGCTGCATACACGTATGACGACCTACTTTCCAACTCGAATGCGCCCATGAGCGAAGCGCTTGCGTCGATAACCAACAATGAGACCCCGGTCACCATGCAGAAGCTCTCTCAATACAATGCGACTATGCGCATGATCGGGCAGACCGGCCTTACGCTCGGACATGACGAAGTGGCCATCGCCAATACGATCGACTTCGCCCAAGCGCAAGCCGACGATCTGGTGAGCAACCATGCGCACGTCTCATACGGGGGATACGAGCTAACCGTCGCATGCGGAACCTCCGTGGAAGAGTCGAACACGGCAATGGGCAGCGTGGGGCTCGTCATCATTGCCAGCGACGATATCGTGGATGAACTCGTTGCGAACGATCAGGCGATATACAGCAGCAGCTATCTGAACTTCATGTTCGTTACCAATGACGCCGACGCGAATGACCAAGCACTCTCCCTCACCAGCCAACGCTGCGAGGACGCGTATTCCGAATCGTGGCCCCTTGAAGCCACGCTCACCCAGCGGGAGATGCTCTCTCAGGCACTGTTCCTGCGCATGCTCGTAACGTACCTCGCGGTATACATCGGCTTCGTGTTCCTCATTGCGGTGACGGCTTTGCTCGCAATTCGCCAGCTATCCGATGTCTCCGTATCCCTTCCGCGCTACCGCACGCTCTCGCGCATCGGCACCGACGAGCACGACATCCAGCGCTCGCTACGCCATCAGGTGGAACTGTACTTCCTCGCACCGCTAGTCGTGGCCATCTGCCACACGGCCTGGAGCATCAACGTCATGAACGGATCGCTCACGGCGGCGCTGGGCGTAAACCCCGCAAACTCGATTGCGCTCACCGCCGTCCTCATGACCATCATTTACGGAGGGTACATGCTCATCACGTACCTGGTAAGCAAGCGCCTTGTGAAAGCGACGCTCGCGCGCTAACGAGCGCCGCGCATACCCCATACAGAGAAGCCGGGTTGAGGCAATGTCCCAACCCGGCTTCTCGCATGATGGAAGATGCAGCTAAGCGGCCTTCCTGGTCGCTATGGCGTGAGCAACCAAGCCAATGACCACGCCCAGGGCAGCGGGAAGCAACCACGACAACCCCATGTCGAACAGGGGCACATACGCGGAAGCGCCCGCGAGCAGCCCCTCGAAGGGAGCACGCGCCACCTCGGGCAGGCCGTTCAGGAAATCGAGCACGCACGTCACGGTAACGCATGCCACAACCGCCACATACACCTGGCGAGGAACCGAAACCCAACGCCCAGCCAAGGCCAGACCAATGAGCACGATGGCAAGCGGATACAGGAACATGAGCACGGGAACCGCGTACTCAATGACGCGCGTAAGGCCAGCATTAGCAATTACCAGGGAAAACACAGCAAACAGCAGCACCCACACCCGATACGAAGGACCTTTCGGAAGCACTTCGCGGAAGAACTCCGCACAGCTCACCAGCAGGCCAACGGCCACCTTCAGGCAGGCCAGCGCAACGGTGACGGCCAGGATGACCAAACCGGCAGGGCCAAAGTAGGCCGTGGCAATCTGGGTAAGGGCGATGCCGCCGTTTTCGGAGACGCCCAATGCCCCCACGCTCTGCGCGCCCACCAAGGCAAGCGCGCCATAGATGACCACCATGATGGCGCAGCTAACCGCGCCGCAACGCACGACCTCACCTGCAACGGCGCCGCCATCGGAAACGCCCAGGCGGCGAATGACATCAACGACCACGCCGCCGAAGGCCAGGGCGGCAAGAACGTCCATGGTGTTGTACCCCTCGAAGAACCCGTTCGAGAAGGCGTTCGTCTGGTAGTTGGCAGAAGCGGCCGCCGCATCCACGGACGACAGCGGATTCGCCAGCGCGGTAATGAGCAGCACGGCCAGGAACACCAAGAACAACGGAGTAATTACCTTGCCAATCCACGTGAGAATCTGACCAGGGCGCATGGCCAACAAGACGGCGATTGCGAAGAATACGACCGTACACGCGGGCAGCCACGAAGAGCCCACGAGCGGCTCGATGCCCACGGTATAGGTAACCGACGCGCAACGGGGAATGGCGAAGAAGGGCCCAATGGTCAGATAGAGCACGCTCATAAACGCAATGCCCCACGTGCCGCCAACCTTTTGCGCAAGCTCAAGGCCGCCCGAAGCACGGCTCGCACCCAGCGCGGCAACGCCAAGCAACGGCAGGCCCACAGCGGTAATCACGAAGCCAAGAGTGGCCACCCACACATTGCCCGCGGCAAGCTGGCCCAAGTGAACAGGGAAAATGAGGTTTCCCGCACCAAACAGCATGCCGAACAGCATGACTGCAACCGATATCCTATCCCTAGCCTTCACGGGCGCTCCTTACGTTCGAAAAACAGGGGCACATGATAGCACGCGCGCCGCGCAACGCGCCAAGCGCTCCACACTCCCTCGACACGCAACGCGCATCGCCCGCCCGGCTGGTAGAATCTCTTCCGTTGCCACAGAAGCGCCACGGAAGGAAACCCATGCGAGACATCGAGCTGAAACGCGTATACCGGCATTTTAAGGGCGACCACTATCTCGTGGAAGACATTGCCCGCCATTCCGAGACCAACGAGGAATACGTGGTGTACCGCAAGCTCTACGGCGACGGTTCGCTGTGGATTCGCCCCAAGGCGATGTTCCTTTCCGAAGTCGATCACCAGAAGTACCCCGATTGCACGCAGAAGTACCGATTCGAGCTGCAGGACATCGAAAGCGTCGCCCACAAGGCATAGAAAACGGGCTGGTCGATCTGAACTGCGTCCCAAAACTTGGACGTGGTAAATAAAGGGCTAGGCCACCAAGGACTGGCTCCGGAACTCCTCCGGGGTCAGTCCTTCTAGTCTAACCTGCCTCCTCTGGGTATTCCAG
>JAILNP010000065.1:0-13699 GCA_024691475.1 Eggerthellaceae bacterium | reverse complement strand
GGGCTGCGCCTTCCTGGATACGCTCTACCGCATCGACATTCCGCACCGTGCCGACATCGTCATCGATTCGCAAGGCGGAGCGCCCAAGGACCTCAACCTCTATCAGACGCAGAAGGCTCTGGACAACGCAAAGTACGCCGTACGCGAAGGCGGCGTGATCATTTTGGTGGGACGCTGCAACGAAGGACTGGGGAACGCCACGTTCCAAGCGTGGATGCATGAAGCGAATGCGCCATCCGACGTGTTGGAACACCTGCAAGCGGCGTTTGCCTTGGGCGGACACAAGGCCGCGGCCGTGGCAAAAATCCAGCTTATGGCTGATGTGTACCTGGTTAGCGACCTACCCGCAGAGCTTGCGCGTGATTGCTTCTTCACACCCTTCCCCACACTGGAGGCGGCGTACGCAGCTGCCGTGGCAAAGATGGGCAAGGAGGCCAGCGTACTGGTAATGCCCCATGGTGGAAGCACCGTTCCCCACGCGCTCGCATAGCACGCACGACATGCATAATACAAGGAAGCCTGGCCGCACAGCGCGCGCCAGGCTTCCTCGTTCATGGGCGGTAACGCCCTACCCCAGGCGCCATCCTTCCGCTTCGGCGCGCGTCTGCACGAAATTGCGATACGTGCCTTCTTGCGCAACCAGTTCGGCGTGGGTGCCACGCTGCGTAAGGTTGCCAGCGTCGATAACCAAAATCTGGTCGGCGTTCTCGACGGTGGCCAAGCGATGAGCAATAACAACGACCGTCTTGCCGAGCGTAAGCTCAGAGAGAGCCTGCTGGACGAGACGCTCGTTTTCCGGGTCGATGGAGGCAGTAGCCTCGTCCAAAATGACGATGGGAGCATCCTTCAGCAAGGCGCGGGCGATGGAGATACGCTGGCGCTCGCCACCCGAAAGCGTGGAACCACCAGCCCCAACGACCGTCTGGTAGCCGTCGGGCAATGCCATGATGAAGTCATGGCAGCGAGCACGCTTGGCCGCTTCGACAACCATTTCGTGCGTAGCATTGGCCGTGCCAAAGGCGATATTCGCCTCGATGGTGTCGTTGAACAGATAGACGTTCTGGAACACCATGGAAAAATGCGAGAGCAAGCTGTCGACCGTGAACTCGCGCACGTCGTGGCCACCCACGCGGACGCAACCCGACGACACGTCGTAGAAGCGCGCCATGAGGTTGGATATCGTCGTCTTACCCGAGCCACTGGGGCCTACGATGGCCGTGGTTGTGCCCTGCGGAATGTCGAACGAGACACCATGCAGGATTTCACGGTCGCTATACCCGAAGTGCACGTTCTCGAACTCGATGCCATACGAATCAATCTGCACGTCAGAACCATCCTCGTCGATGAACTGGGCGTTCTCGATGGCCTCCAGACGATCGAGCGAGTCATTGAACTCGGCAAACAGGTGGGCAGCGTCAGTCAGGCGCATAAGCGGCGCAAAGATGGTCGTGGAGAGGAACGCGATGGCTATGAACTCCCACAGCTCTAGCTGACCCGCAATGAACGAGGCGCACACCGCCACCAGAAGAATGGCGGAAGAAGCCTGCAGAATGAAGTTATGGGTGATGTTCGGCGGCGTATACGACTTCTCGATAACGATTCGTGCGTTCGTAAGTTCCGCAACCGATTTATCGTACGGGCGGCGTACGGCTTCGCTCGTACCGTACGACTTCGCCGTGCCCAATCCGTTGTACAGGCCAACCGTGGCGCCAGCCAGGCGCTCCGTCGCATTCTTCGCGGCAGGCGTATGCTTCGCGCTGGCCCTATTCACCGCGGTAAGCGTAAGCGATACGAGGGCAATGGCGCAGATGGCGATAATGCCGGCAAGCGGGCACGTAACCAGAAGCCACAAGATGATGATGGCGGCTGATACGTAGGCTCCCAGAGCCGCATCCACCTGGCGTACGGCCTCAAGCTCCATCATGTTCAGGTTGGTGGTAACGACGGAAAGGATGTCGCCCGTCTTCACCTGCTGGAAATATCCCAGCGGAACGCGCTTGAGCACGTCGCCCACGGACAGACGCATCTCCGCGGCCGTTTCGTAGCCTACGGAATCCTGGCAGCGCGCCTTCGCATACGTGAACACCGCACGCACGAGAATGCAAGCGGCAATAACGCCAAGCGCTAGCCACACAAACGAGCCATCGAGCTGAACTTCGCCGCGCATGTCGGCGGCAAGCTGACCAAGCACCCATGCCGCTAGGAAGATGGGCATGGCCGTAGCAATGGCAGAGAAAATGGACAATATGAACCCAGCGTACACACGACCCTTCAGGGTGGAAACCCAGGCAATGATCCTTCGGTATGCACGAATCATCGCGCATCACCCCCTTCCTGAGCGGCAGCTTCCCCGGCATGGGAACCCGCAGCCCAATCGGCCGCACCAATGTGGGCCTTCCACATGGACGCATACAGGTCGTTTTGCGCAAGCAGTTCGTCATGCGTACCACGTGCCACGATTTGGCCGTCATTCACGACGCAGATGCAATCGGCAGCGGTAATGGTGGAAAGGCGATGGGCGATGACGACGAGCGTCTTGCCCTCTGACAAGCGCGCCACGGAGCGCTGGATGCGCGCCTCGTTCTCGGGATCGGCGAAGGCGGTCGCCTCATCGAAGACCACGATGGGAGCATCCTTCAAAATGGCACGCGCGATGCAAATGCGCTGGCGTTCGCCACCCGAAAGGGCATGGCCCGCCTCGCCTGCGGGAGTATCCCATCCCTTAGGCAGGCGTCCGATGAATTCCTCGCAGCTAGCCGCGCGGCATGCCGCGTCGATTTCCTCGTCGGATGCACCAGGACGCCCCATGGCCACGTTCTCACGCAGCGTGCCATCAAGTAGGAAGTCATCCTGCGAAACCACGCTCACCAAGCTGGAAAGCTGGGAAAGCGGCATCTTGCGCACGTCTACCCCGCCAATGCTCACGGAACCCGAATCGACATCCCAATGACGCATGATGAGACGTGCGACGGTGGACTTGCCTGATCCGCTCGGCCCCACCAACGCAGTGAAGCTACCAGCGGGAACCGATAGGTCCACCCCATGCAGCACTTCCACGCCATCGGTATAGGAGAAGCGCGCGGCGGAAATCTCCACGCCATAGTCCGCAACCGCAATGGGCTTGTCGCCCTGAGTGAGTTCGGGCAGTTCCAAGAACTCGCGTGCATCGGTAATGCAATACGCCACGAGATTGATGTCATTGAACGCCTTGCCCAAATACGTTACGGGCGTAACGACGGCGATTGCGAGCACGCATGCCAGGCCAAACGAAGCCGGGTCGAGCTCCCCGCCCAGGTAAAGGGCAATGCCCACGGGAACCACGCCAAGCAGCGTGGTAGGCAGCACGGACATCGCAAGACTCGTTGCCACCCACGACGTACGCATCCATTCGAGCGTGTAGGAAAGAAAGCCCGTAACCGCGCTGGAGAACTTCGCATACGAAGACGTGGCCTGGTTGAATGCCTTCACCACGTGAATGCCCTCGATGTATTCCACGACAACCGAGTTCACGCGGTCTTGCTCGTCCATGTAGCCGTCGTACATCTTGTAATACCCCTGCATGCCCAACGTGAGCACGAGCAGGCCAATGGGCACCGTAACGATGCAGGCAAGCGCCAGGCGCCAGTCGATGACGACAAACCACACCACGATGGCCACGGCAAGGAGCAAATTCGCGGAAAGCTCGGGAATGAAATGCGCGAGCGGAATCTCGATTTGCTCGACGCGGTCGATAACCAGGTTCTTCAAGTTGCCAATGCTCTTCGATCGCGCCGTGCCCAACGAAGCGTTCATGAGCTTCGTGGCAATCCCCTCACGCAGGCTGCCCAAGATGGTGTAAGCGCTAATGTGGGAGTTCACGGTGGAAGCAGCAAAGAACAGCTGCTGCAGGGCGTAGAACAGAATGGCGATGCCCACCCAGAACATCACGACATCCCACGACATTTCCGCGGGAGAGGCAACCGACGTCGCCTCGTCGATGATGCGGTAAATGGAATAGAACGGAACGAGACCCGAAAACACGCTGATAATAGAGAGGATTTCGGCCAAAATCATGCGACCCCGACAACGGCCGGCAAACGACATAAGCGTCTTGAACCAACCACGCGTGTTTCGCGTGCGCGCCTTGCGAGACGAAGAGGGGCGGTTTCCCCGCTTCGCTTCGTCTTCGGAGGCGTCTTGCGTACTGTTTTCCGACATATGCACTTCCCTTCGCAAAAAATAGGAGCTGATAACGCGTTATCAGCTTGCGTTTTACCTATAGTGTGATTTAATTAGGCTACCCTAACACGAGTCATTATAATAACATTTCATTTCACGAATGAAGTTTTATGACCCGTCACGCAAACATCACAGCCCAAGGGAAAGGTAGACTATGTCAGTCAATGAGACGGTGGCAGGCGGATCTGCAAGCAAGACCGATACCAAGCTCAAGCCGAAGGACCTTATTACCATCGGCATTTTCACGGCCATCTACGTGGTGCTCTCCAGCATTCCCGGCATGCTGGCCATCATCCCCATCTTCGTTCCGCTCGCAGCTGTGCTCGTTCCGCTGCTTGGCGGCATTCCCGTTATGTACCTCATTGCCAAAGTGCATAAATTTGGCGCGCTCGTAATTCTCTTCACCCTCGTGGGCCTCTTCATGCTCGTAGGAGGAATGGGGTATTTCAGCTTGTTCACCTGCATCATCTGCGCCATCATCGCCGAGCTCATCCTGCGTTCGGGCAACTACCAGAGCATGCGCAAGGCAACCTTGGCCTATGCCGTTACGGGCATGTGGATCATCGGCAACTTCATGCCGTTCGTGTTCACGCGCGATTCGTTTTTGGCCCAGCAAGCCGCCAACTACGGCACCGACTACGCGAACGCCCTTTCGGGGCTCATGTCTCCGTGGATCATCCCGCTTCTCGTGGTAGTGGCATTCGTGTCGGGTCTTGCAGGCGCGGCCATTGGCAAGCGCATCTACCGTAAGCATTTCGAACGAGCAGGTATTGCATAAGATGACATCAGAAGACCGCAAGCGCCAAGGGCTGCTAGACCCGCGTACCAAGCTACTCATCATCATCACGCTCGCAATAGTCCTCCTCACGGGCGGCTATAATGGAGCAATGATTTACGTACGCCCCATCCTGGCAGTTCTCCCCATGGGACTCCTACTCATGGAACGAAAGCTAAAAATCGCCCTAGGCTACGCCGTGGCGTTCATCGCAGCCGAGCTATTGCAAATGTACGTCGCCCCACTCACATCGGGTGCGTGGACGGTGTTCATCCTGCTCCTTAGTGGAATCATGCTGCGACTAGCTCCTGGCGTTGCGGCCTTCTACTACCTTGTCACCACCACAACCGTGGGCGATCTGGTTGCAGGGCTAGAGAAGATGCACTTGCCGCAAACGATCGTTATCCCGCTTTCGGTCATGTTTCGATTCTTCCCCACGCTCGCCGAGGAAAACCGCGCCATTGGCGCAGCCATGCGAATGAGGGGAATCCAATTGGGAAAGACGGGTGTGGCAGCGGCATTCGAGTACCGCCTTATCCCGCTCATGATGAGCTCGATCCGCATTGGCGAGGAACTATCCGCAGCCGCCCTCACACGAGGCCTGGGCGCCCCCGTCCATCGCACCACCATCAGCGAGATAGGATTTAGGGTCACAGACATCTTCTGCATCCTCATCTGCCTCGCCTGCTTCATCGCTTACGTATGTTCGGAGCTTCACCTGCTATGACAACCAATACCGCTTTCAAGATCGACAATGTGAGCTTTCGCTATGACGGAGGAGACGAGGGCGCAAGCGTACACAACATCAACCTTTCGGGTGAACGCGGTCAGGTCATCCTGCTCGTAGGAGAATCCGGAAGCGGAAAGACAACCATCACCGAGCTGTTGAACGGCCTGGTCCCCCACTTCCACGAAGGCTCCCTTCAGGGAAAGGCGTACGTAGAGGACCTCGATGTAGCCGACACCGAGCTATTCCGCATCTCGCAGCACGTGGGTTCCGTTTTCCAGAACCCCCGAAGCCAGTTCTTCACCACCGACACCACGAACGAGCTGGCCTTCGCATGCGAGAACCAGGGCATTCCCCGGGAAGAGATCATCAATCGAATTAATCTCATCTCCCGCGATTTGGAAATCGACGAGCTGCTCGACCGCAGCGTCTTCCAACTTTCGGGCGGCGAACGGCAGCGGATCGCCTGCGCTGCGGCGTCCACCATCGAACCGAGCATTTTCGTGCTCGACGAACCCTCGTCCAACCTGGACATGGAGGCGATCGCACAACTCCAACGCGTCATCACGCGCTGGAAGGAAGAGGGTAAGACGATCATCATCGCCGAGCATCGTATCTTCTACCTGAGCGAAATCGTAGACACCATGGCCATCGTGCGAAACGGAGCCATCGAGCGCACGTTCAGCGGTGACGAGGTGCGCGCCATGAGCAATCAGGACATGCGCTCCATGGGGCTGCGTGCCATCAAACTCGAGGAAAGCGGCCATCGAGGCAGCGCCGACGCATGCGAACTCGCGCACGTCCGCATCACGGACATGCACTTCTCGTACAAGGGCGCCGGAAACGTTCTCTCCATCGACGAGATCGAGCTTCCCCGCCATGGCATCATCGCCCTCATCGGGCGCAATGGCGCAGGAAAGTCCACGTTTCTGCAATGCCTTGCGGGCCTGCAGAAGAAGGCGCGCGTCAAGTTGGAAATCGACGGAGAAACGTACAAGGGCCAAACGCTCTGCGATAGCGTGTACATGGTCATGCAAGACGTGACCCACCAGCTTTTCACCGAAAGCGTGCTCGAGGAAATCCTGCTCAGCATGCCTCAGAAGGACAGGGACCGCGCGCTGAGCATCGCAGAGAGCCTGAATCTCACCGAGGTCATAGACAGGCACCCCATCTCGCTTTCGGGCGGCCAGAAGCAGCGCGTCGCCATTGCCTCGGCCGTTGCGGCAAACCGCAAGATCATCCTCTACGACGAGCCCACCAGCGGCCTGGACCTACGCCATATGCGAGAGGTGGCCACGCTTACCCGTCACATGAAGGAAGAAGGCATGCTGCAAATCGTCGTCACGCACGACCCCGAATTCATCGAGGAATGCTGCACGCACGTCCTCGAGCTTTCGGGCGGTTACGCCGGCTTGCCCTACGCGCTCGACAACACGGGCGTCGATCGCATGTACGGCTTCTTCCGCATGCTTGGAAATGGCTCCTGGGCACGATAAGACAACCCGCATAGCCTGAAGAACCCCCGTTGGCACTGCCAGCGGGGGTTCTTTTACGCACGATACGGAGCAATTGCGCGCATGCCTACGCCATAGCGATATCGCCGCTTTCCACGAGCGCACGCAGCGCCTGCTTATCGTAGGTGCCATCTTCACGCTTGCAGGGTATTTGGCGCACGATACGTATTTCCTCGGGGCGATACCAAGGCCCACAGTCAACTGCCAGCGCATCGGAGAGCGCAGCGGAATCGACGCATGCATCCTCTTCGAAGGTGCACCAAACGACAACGTGCTCTCCGTCCTTGTCATTCGAAACGGCATGGGCAACCGCCTCGCAAACGCCCGAGAAGGCAGTTAGCGAGTCTTCGATTTCGGAGGCATACATAACGAAACCGCGATACATAATCACGTCGCGATCGACGCCGCAGATATGCAGATATCCATCCTCGTCGAAATACCCCTTGTCGAGCGTATCACGCCACGAGCCCATCATTTCCGCGGGCACGTCGACGCCAAGGGAGCGATCGTTCACGCCACATCCGCACGTGGTAACGTGACCTACTTGCCCAACGGGCAAGACCTCACGCGTACGCGGGTCGCGGATCTCGATCTGCACGCCAGGGATGGGGATGGGGCGGCCAGCCGAATCGAAGACCGCGTCGTCTTCCCTTTCGTGGTCTTCGGGAGAAAGCCACGTGAGTATGCCAGCTTCGGTCGAGCCATACAATTGCACGAGCTCGCAATCCAGATACTCATGCGCCATGCGGATATCCGCCGCAGCGGCCTTCTGGCCGCCATACACGAATCGCTTGAGGCTCGAGAGGTCGGCCATGGCGGAAGCATCGCTCAGGGCAAGCTTGATCATCTGCGAAGACGGCAGGAAGAGATCGGTAATGCGATCGCGCTCGATGGAGCACACGATGCCCTCATTGCTGGGCTTTCCTTGGTATACAACCACTGCCTCGCGGCGCACCAAGGCAGCCAGGCACATGGCGATGCCCTGCACGTCGGTATTGGGCGTCAGCTGCAAATAGCGCCCCGCTTCGCGACAGCCGAACAGAAACGCAATGCGCAGAACGTCATAACACCACGTCGTATGCGTAAAGAGAACGCCCTGCGATAGCCCCGACGCACCCGTGGTGAAGCGAACCGTGACGAGTTCGTCAACCGAGGCGGGTTCGAAATCGTCAAACGATTCAGATCCGGAAGGCGCAACGAGCGTACCATCGGACGCAACCTCGATGCATTCGACGCAAAGCCCAGCTTCCGCCACGGCATCTTGCAAACGCTGGACCAGATAGCCCTCGCACAGCACGAATCGGGCTCCGGTCTCACGCAGGAAGCGCACCCACTCGGAGACGCCATGATAATTCGGAAGGCCCAGAAACGCGCCACCTGCAAGAATGATGCCAAGCGGAGCGCACATAACCGCCAGGTCGTCGGTTCCCGCATACGCGCAGAACTCCTGGGGACGCAAGCCACGACGAAGAAGCTCGTCGCGTATGGCGCAGACACGATCGAGCACCTGGTTGCCGCTATACGAACCCGACATCGTTTCCGCCAGGCACGAGTCGCCCGACCATTCGAGCGCATCGCGCACCTGCTCCTGGGCGGTTCGCCAGGGAGCGACGCCCGTTTCGCTCACGAGATCAAACATGTTTTCCACTGCACATACTCCAAACAAAGGCGCGACACGGGTAGCGCAGCCACGCCACGCGCCCCTTGTCGCGCAATCCTATACGTCAGCTAATCCACGATGCCCGCACGCCACGTTTCGAGCATCTGCTCGGCACGTGCGCGCAAGCCACGCTTGTCAACCTTCTGCAAAGAACCCATCTTGGGAAGCTCGTCGATAAACTCGATATACGCGGGACGAGAAGCCCAGCCGAAGGAGGCCTCCACGCATTCCATAATCTCATTGGGATCGAGAGATGCGCCCTGATCGGGAACAACCCAGGCGAACGTACGCTCCCCGTCGGCGGAATGCGTCACGGGATGCACGCACACGTCGCACACGCCAGGAACGTTGGCAATGCGCTCCTCGACATCCTGGGCGTACACGATGGATCCACGATACATAACGACGTCGCGCGTGCGCCCCTTCACCGACAGATAGCCATTCTCATCGATGATGCCTAGGTCGAGCATGTCACGCCACCCATCGACCATGTCGAAGGGCTCATCGCTTCCCAGCTTGCATGGGCACACACCCGGGCCGCTTACCATGATGTGGCCAATCTCGCCTTGGGCGACATCGCAACCCGTTGCCGGATTGCGTATGGCAACGCGCGTACCCGCCAAATCGAAGGGACGCCCCGCGGACGAAAGGATGCGATCATCGTCGCTCTTGTGGTCCTGGGCGGTGAGACCCGCCAGAATGCCCGCTTCGGTGGATGCGTAGAACTGGGCCAGCTCGCAAGGCACAACGGAGATGAGGCGACGAAGTGCGGGGACGGTGACGGCCTGCCCCGCATACAGAATGCGCTGGAGATGCGACACATCTCGTCCCGCCATGAGACCACTTTCCGCCAGGGCAAGCAGCTGGGGCGTGATCATGAGCATGTCGGTAATGCGCTCCTGTTCAAGCATGCCAACGACCTCGTCGGCCGCGGGCATCATGCTCGGACAGAACACGACGACCTCGTCGCGCATGAGCGCGGCAATGCTGAACACCAGGCTCACGTAGTCGCACGAGGGAACGACATTGAGGTACCTACCGTTATCGCGGTAGCCAATAAGCGTCTGAGACGCCGCAATGTTATAGAACACAGCAGCATAGGACATGAGAATCCCCTTGGGGACACCCGTGCTGCCCGACGTGAAGCGCACCATGCCAATATTGGCAGGGTCAACGTCAACGTCTTCATACGAGTCAGCAGCATGAGGCTGCAAAACGGACCCATCGAGCGCAATGGGCACCACAACGGGTTCGACGCCAAAGCCGCGTATGACATCGGCAACCAATCGCTCGCAGGCCTCCTCGGCGACCAGGAAACGCGCATGCGACTGGCCAAGCCCCACCGACCACGACCCCACCTCGCGGAAGAGCTGCATGGGAAGCGGAATGCCACCTGCAAGTATGATGCCCATCGAGGCAATCATCATGTCGATATCGCCGTTTCCCGCACAGGCGACATATTCGCCGCTATCCAGACCCGCGAAGAGCAGCTCGTCGCGGATGGCCTCGCATCGGCGCAGCACTTCGCCGCCCGTCAGGCGCCCTACCGAGCCTACAAGCATCTCATCATCTACATGACGTTCCATGACGTCACGCAATTCGGATTGAAAGCTCCTCTCAAGCACGCCATTAGCCATTGACATAGAGTGATCCTTTCACAAGGTTAGACGAATGATTTTGCTCGACCATATTCGCGAGAATCTCCCAGCCCGCATCGCGAAGGAAGAAATGGCCGCCATCGAAGGCGTGACACTCCACCGACGCAGTGGTATGCGCTTGCCATCCTGCGGCATCGCGGGGCAGGAACTCGTCGTCAGAGCGCCCGGCGTATACGAGAATGTCCTGATGGTCGAGAACGGACGCAGAGCGATAATCCTCGGCGATGCGGAAATCATGACGCACGATGGGCAGAAAGAGCTCCGCTATCTCGGGCACCGCAAGCGCATTCACCTCGGTTGGGTCCAAGCCACCCACGGCATCGATGAACGCGTCGTCGGACAGGGCGCTACGCGGATCCACGACGGACATGCTGGGCGGACGCGACCCAGAACAATGCACGCCCGCAAAGCGAATGCCACGACGCTGGGCACGATACGCAAGCTCGAAGACGACGAGCGCACCCATGGAATGCCCAAAGAGATGCGTTCGCGCATGATCCTCTCCCACCTCGTCGAGAATGAGGTCGGCAAGATGCGGGAGATCGCGCGCGCATGCGTATTTCAACATGCCCGCATGACCGGGATACTGAACGGCGTCAAGCGTTATGCCATGCGCAATCGCGGCACTCTTCCATACGTGGAACCACGTTGCGTTTCCACCAGCGTGCGGGAAGCAAAGCACGCGCGTGCCACTGCCGTCACCGCAAATTCGCTCGATGCCCGCACGAGCGGAAAACAGGCTGTCGCCACGTGCCACTGAACTACCCACGATCAGCCGCCTTCTCGGCCGCAAGCAGCGCAAGTGCTTCATCGGCTACGCGAACCACCTGTTTGCAGCCCTCTCCATGAACAATCGAATAATGGGATCCCTGCGCCGAATGCACGCGAAACGCCCCAAGCGACGACTCGCGCCAACGATCGACGGCGCACGCAAGCATTTCCTCGGGGAATAGGCCATGATCGGTAGCCGCAATGTAATCGACGTCATTGAACGACAGGGGCACGGGGGCGTCGCTCTCGCGGAAGCTTCGATTGAACACGCTCATCATCTGCAGCGTCTCATCGGCGTCGTAGGAAACACCCGCATGAGAGCGAATGAGGCCCGCATACTGCTCAGCACGTTCACGCACGTCGCGCGCATGGAATGCCGCCATCTTATTCGCAAGAGCATCGAATTCCAGCGAACCGCCAATGTGCATGAGCGCATCCTGGGGAACGGAACCTTCGTGCTCGGCAATAACCGCCTCCAGCGCCTTGGGCAGCGTCATGAGGTCTTGCGCGTCCAGGCCCATGGAAAGCGGACTCACGCCATACATGCTCACGAAGAACAGGTCGGAGAAGAAATCGTCCTGCAGGTCGAGCGGAGATGGCAGGTTGTCGATAACGACGGCCGACACCGCCTCGATGCCCATGGCCTGAAGCTGGGACGCACACGCTGCAGCAATAAGGCCACCCACGGAATGGCCGATGACCTGCACGCGAGAATACCCCAGATCGGCGATGAGACGTGCGTATTCCGGCGCCATCGTTTCGGCCAGCTGGGCCGCACCTGCGGAAACATACCGCTCGCGATCGGGAAGCACCAGGCCATACACGCGGCATGCCCCCGAACTGCGCAATTCCTCGATGAGCTCGGAAAGCGTATCCATCTTGCCTTCCGCGCCGTGAATGACGATACGCACGGCATCGTCATGTGCCACGGCATCGCCCTGCTGGGTCATGAGCACGCAACCCGTGCGCATATCGGCCGCAGCCTGCGGGGCAGATGCGCCCTCACCGGAATCGTCCTGCGCTCCCGCGCGTTCGTCGATAACGGACACCAAGCTGGAAACGCTGGGCTCGTCGAGCACCGCACGCAGGAATGCGTCGAACTCGATATGCTCGGCCTGGGGAACGCGTTCGCGAATGCCCGCAATGATGCGCGCGAGGATAAGGGAATCGGCGCCATAGGTGACCAGGTTATCCACGAGGGAAATATCCATCTTGCCCAGAATCTCGCGCACAATGGCAAGCACCCCATAGGCATCCTCGGCATTGGCGCCCAGCACGGCATGATCGCGCGAAAGCGATTCGACGATCAGGCGATTGAGCAGCTTGCGATTCACCTTGCCATGCTCGGTGATGGGAAACTCATCGACCAAGCACACCGTCGAGGGAACAGCGGCGGCAGGAAGGCCAGCTGCAAGATCCATGCGCAGCGTATCGCGATCGATGCGCTTATAGCCATACGCCGAAAGCTCGACGTGCAATGCGGCTTCGCGGTCATCTCCCGACATTTCGAACAGCACATCGGCCTCGCCGCGAACCGCAGCGCCGTCGGTACGACGCACCTGGCGCGTATCGGAAAACGAAACGGCGGCCTCCCGATCGATGTGAGCAAGGGCAACTCCGCTGATCAGCCAAACGGTAGGCGCATAATAGCGCTCGAAACCCGAAGCTCCGTCTTCGGGAAGAATGATGATGTCGTACTCATCCCTGCGAAGCTCGACTTCCTCCGAACACGGATCGGCGTCGATAACGCGCACACGAGGATTATCGGCCCAGAAAGAAACGGCCTGCTCGCGCTCCTCCCTGCTACGCGGGCTGAACGTATAGACGTAATCGAAGCCCTCCACGGCATCCATGACCATACGCGGAAGCGCCTCGTCGGAAGAGCGAAGGTCCAAGATGTTCAGCTGCATGCCCGTCTCGGCCTGGGATACGTCCATGGCCGCGCGATAGACGACGCTGGATACGCACTGCCCAATGCTCACGAGCCCGTTTGCGCTGCGCTTGGCGCGGCGCGTCAAAAGGCGTTCAACCGTTGCCATGCAGCCATCGATTGCGCTGACGCGACTGGAAAGATCGGCCTCGTATCGACGCTCGGGACGCACCACGAGCGCAACGCTCGGCTGGGCGCCTTCGGGGCGAATGACGAGCGCACATGCCTCAGCCACGCCAGGATGCGTTTCCGCTACGGCTTCGATTTCCGCAAGCTCGATCCTGTTGCCGCGGATCTTCACCTGCGTGTCGCGGCGGCCCAGGAACTCGATCTCGCCGCAGGGCAGCCAGCGCCCCACGTCGCCCGTGCGGTACCAGCTCTGCCCGCCGGGGCCCTCCACGAAGGCGGCGGCGGTGAGGTCGTCGCGGCCCAGGTAGCCCTCGGCC
>JAILNP010000063.1:0-15952 GCA_024691475.1 Eggerthellaceae bacterium | reverse complement strand
TACAAGACTGTGATGTTCTTGTCGCGCGACGGGCGGAAAACGGTACAAGTGTGGTAAAGTATTCTGCTGTATCTCTATGCCCTGTTTCGCGTGAACAGGGTTGGTAAAAACAGCTGTGAAGGGAGTAACGTGGCAGCAGCCTCTCGTAAAACTTCTGAAAAAGCGCTAGATGTCGAGCATGAAGAGTCCATCGATCTGGAAGACGTCGAAGCACCCGAAACGGTAACCGACGAAGCTCCCGAAGACGAGAGCGTGTCGAGCGAGGATTCGCTTGACAAGGATGGCGACGACCTGCTCGAAGGTATCCCCGAGGAAGAACTCAAGGCAACTACGAACGTCAACCTCCCGAAGGTGACGCATGCGCGTTCGCGCACAGGCCGCGGCCGTCGTTCCTCCGATACCTCCGTCGCATTGCTCACCGGCGATCCGGTGCGCATGTACCTGAAGGAAATTGGCAAGGTTCCTCTGCTGAATGCCTCCGAGGAAATCGACCTCGCCATGAAGATCGAAGCTGGCGTGGAAGCCACCGAAAAGCTCGAGGCTGCCGAAGCCGAGGGCATCGAGCTCGAGCGCCGCGAGCGCCGTCGCCTCACCCGCATCGAGCAGGTGGGTCTCGACGCCAAACAGCAGCTCATCGAAGCCAACCTGCGTCTGGTCGTTTCCATCGCGAAGCGCTACGTGGGTCGTGGCATGCTCTTCCTCGACCTCATTCAGGAGGGCAACCTGGGCCTCATTCGCGCCGTCGAAAAGTTCGACTACACGAAGGGCTTCAAGTTCTCCACGTATGCTACCTGGTGGATTCGCCAGGCCATTACGCGTGCTATCGCCGACCAGGCCCGCACCATCCGCATTCCCGTGCACATGGTGGAAACCATTAACAAGCTCGTGCGCATCCAGCGTCGTTTGCTGCAGGATCTTGGTCGCGAGCCAACCCCGGAAGAAATCGCCGAGGAAATGGACCTCACGCCCGATCGCGTGCGCGAAATTCAGAAGATCAGCCAGGAGCCCGTTTCCCTGGAAACGCCTATCGGCGAGGAAGAAGACAGCCAGCTGGGCGACTTCATCGAAGACGATGCTGCCATCGTGCCGCCCGATGCCGCGAGCTTCAGCATGCTGCAGGAGCAGCTCACGAAGGTGCTCGACGGCCTGGCAGAGCGCGAGCGCAAGGTCATCATGCTGCGCTTCGGCCTGCAGGACGGCCATCCCCGCACGCTGGAAGAAGTGGGCAGGGAATTTGGCGTTACGCGTGAGCGCATTCGCCAGATCGAGAGCAAGACGCTCGCCAAGCTGCGTCATCCCAGCCGCAGCTCGAAGCTGAAGGATTACCTGGAGGATTAATCTTCCGCTTTCGCTTTTTCGCTGGCATTCCGCGGTATGGCATTGTTCGTGCTTGTCGGAATGCCAGCTTTTCTTTTGTTAGCTGCGCCTGGGGCGCCCGTACTGCAAGGAGCCGGTATGCCCACGATTTCCGTACCCGACGCCCATGGTGGAGCCGAGCATATGGTCGAGGTGAATGACGCGAAGGTGCGCCAGTTCGTCGATCGCGTGCGCAAGGTGGCCAAGGAGCGCCGCAAGTGGGCAAAGCGCGAGCATATTGCCTGCTATCGCGTGTACGACGCCGATATTCCCGAGTACAACGTGGCCATCGAGCTCTTCGAGGGCAAGGGCGAGTCGGAAGGCAATCGCTATTGCGTGGTAGCCGAGTATCGGGCCCCTGCATCCATCGGCGAAGATGAGGCAGCGGCGCGTTTCGAAGACGTGCTCGCCGTGGCTCCCTTCGCGCTCGACGTTCCCGCCGAAAACGTGTTCGCCAAGCAGCGCCGCAAGGCCAAGGGCGGTGGTCAGTACACGCATGAGCAGCACGAATCGCACGTGGCGTTCACCACCGAGCCCGATTATCTGAAGCAGACTGATTACCTGGTCGAACTCGATTTCTCAGGGTATTTGGACACGGGCCTGTTCCTGGATCATCGTGTGACGCGTCAAATGATGGGGAAGATGGCGCGGGATACGCGCTTCCTGAACCTGTTCTCGTACACGGGTACGGCTACGCTGCATGCGGCTGGCGGCGGGGCGTTTTCCACGACGACCGTCGACATGTCGCAAACGTATTTGGACCGCGCGCGGCGTAACATGCAGCGCAATGGCTTCACGGGTGCGCCGCATCATTTCGTGCGTGCCGACGTGACCAGCTGGATCGTGCAGGAGGCTGCCACCTCGCATCGCTACGACCTAGTATTTTGCGACCCGCCGACGTTCAGCAACGGAAAGGCCATGGGTGAGCGCACGTGGGACGTGCAGCGCGACCACGCCAAGCTCCTGCAGGCTATCGCACGCGTGTTGAAGCCCGAGGGCACCATCGTATTCAGCTGCAACCTGCGTGGGTTCAAAATCGATACCGCGGCGCTTGATGCGGCGGGGCTTTCCGTGCAGGACATCAGCGAACAGACCATCCCACACGATTTCGAGCGCAATCCCAAGATTCACCGCTGCTTCCTGGTGACGCATAGGGGATAGTCCCAGCCTGCTGGTTCGTTGCCCACGCGCACCACCGTTCATCCTCGATGCGCTTCCAGCAAAAACGCCGCTCCATTCGGAGCGGCGTTACTCGTATCTGGTTTCGGGTTGCGCTTAGCGGTTCTGAACCTCGAAGTCCTTCATGAAGGCGATGAGCGCTTCCACGCCCTTGCGCGGCATGGCATTGTAGATGCTCGCGCGCAGGCCGCCTACGCTGCGATGGCCCTTCAGGTTCGTAAGGCCTGCGGCGGCGGCTTCCTTGGCGAATTTCGCGTCGAGGTCGGCGTCGCCCGTAACGAAGCAGACGTTCATCATGCTGCGGTCTTCCTTCGCGGCCACGCCCTTGAACAGCGCGCTTTCGTCGATGGCGTCGTAGAGCAGCTGAGCCTTTTCCTGGTTCATCTTCTGCACGGCTTCCAGGCCACCCAGTTCCTTCAGGTGCTTGAATACCAAGCCACACATGTAGATGTTCCAGCACGGGGGAGTGTTGTACAGGCTCTTCTTGTCCACGTGCGTCTTGTAGTTCATCATGACGGGCACGCCGTCGATGTCGCCTTCGGGCACCAGGTCGTGGCGTACGATGATGATCTGCACGCCTGCGGGCCCCACGTTCTTCTGAACGCCTGCATGGATGAGGCCGAACTGGCTTACGTCAACGGGTTCGGAAAGGAACATGCTGCTCTGGTCGCTTACGAGCACCTTGCCCTTCGTGTCGGGCAGCTGGGCGAAGCACAGGCCATGCACCGTTTCGTTTTGGCACAGGTACACGTAGTCGGCGTCTTCCGAAAGGGGAAGGTCGGAGCAGTCGGGCAGATGGCTGAAGTTGTCCTCGGCTCCGGTTGCCACGATGCGCGCATCGATGAAGCGCGCCGCTTCCTGCTGCGCCTTCTTCGACCACTGACCCGTGACGATGTAGTCGGCCACGCCATGCTTGGCAAGCGCCAGGTTCATGGGCACCGCGGCGAACTGTAGGCTGTCGCCGCCTTGTAGGAACAGCACGTCGTAGTTCTCGGGAATGCCCATAAGGTCGCGCAGGTCGGCTTCGGCAGTGTCGATGATGCCCTGGAAGGCGGGGGAGCGATGGCTCATTTCCATCACTGACATGCCGCACCCCTGGTAATCCATCATGTCGGCTGCCGCCTGGGCGAGCACGGGCTCGGGCAGAATTGCCGGTCCGGCCGAGAAATTGTAAACGCGTGGCATGTACCCTCCTTTGCATCGGTTGGCTAATAGGTTTCAACGACTGTAGCACTCTCTGGGGCGCGTGCGGCCGACTTTCTGCCTGTTCGGCGATAACCTTTTCGCATCTACATGGATGGCCTCGGTATTTCGTACTTTAGTCTGCGATAGTATTGTGTAATTGCGGTAAGCTGTACCAGTAAGCACTAGAATGTGCAAAACCACCGAAGGGCGGTGGGCCGGTTTCCGGCTAGTAATGAGGAGGTTCAGGATGACCGAAGAAAACAAGCTCGGCGCTAAAATCACCACGCTGCGCGAAGCGCACCATCTCTCTCAGCAGGATCTTGCTGATCGCACCGGTGCCGATCTTGCGACCATCCAGGGCCTTGAGGCTGGCGAATTACCCCCGTCGCTAGCGCCGCTTATTAAGATTACCCGTGCCCTGGGCGTTCGCCTGGGCACGCTCATGGACGATGACGACAATCTGGGCCCTGCCTACATCTCGCAGTCGCAGATGAAGGAAGTCGTGCGCATGAAGAGCCTGGAAACCGCCAGCGATGCCGGCGACCTTTCCTACTTCAGCCTGGCCGCGGGCCATCCCTCGCGCCACATGGATCCCTTTATCATCACCATCTCTCCCTCGGGAGAGCTCGACCACAAGCTGGTGGGCCACGAAGGCGAGGAATTCCTCTTCGGCCTGGAAGGCGAAGTGGAAATCGAGTATGGCAAGGAACTTTACGTGCTGCACCCGGGCGAGTCCATCTACTACGACTCCATCGTGCCTCATCAGGTGCGCGCCCATAAGGGCCAGACGGCGAAGTTCCTGGCGTGCGTGTACACGCCGGTGTAGGGCTGGGGAGAACCATGTCGGAAGAACAGAACAAGCAAACCAACCGCGACCATCTGCGTGAGGAATTCGGCTGGACGCCGGCCGAAATCGCGCATCGTCGCGAGCAGCAGAAGGAATTCGACAACCCCTCGCCGCGTGCCGATGGTACGCCGGTGTTGCCGGGCGACCAGGATTTCCCCATGCATTCCGAAAAGACGATCGGCCAGTACCTGCGCGAGCGCGCCGAGATTGAACCCAATCACGAGTTCATGGTCTATCCCGACCGCGACCTGCGCTGGACGTACGCCGAATTCGACGAGCGTACCGACAACCTGGCGCGCGGCATGCTCTACATTGGCATGCGTCCGGGCGACCATCTGGGCGTGTGGGCGCGCAACGTGCCCGACTGGGTGACGTTCATGTATGCCTGCGCGAAGATCGGCGTAGTCATGGTTACCATGAACCCCGTGTTCAAGAGCCATGAACTCGACTACGTGCTCAAGCAAAGCGACATGAAGGCGCTGTGCATCATCGACTCGTTCCGCGATATCGACTACAAGGAAATCGTGCGCGAGCTCATTCCCGAGTCGCTTACGCAGCAGCGCGGCTACCTGAATACGGAAGAGTACCCGTTCCTGAAGAACCTCATCTACATGGGGCCCGAAAAACATCGTGGGTTCTACAGCGTACCCGAGCTGCTTCTGCTGGGCCAGCACGTAGCGGAAGAGGAGCTGTACGAGGTCACGAAGTCGTTCGACAACAACGACGTGGTCATGATGCAGTACACGAGCGGCACCACGGGATTCCCCAAGGGCGTTATGCTCACGCATCGCAACATCCTCAATGATGGCTTCTTCATTGGCGAGGGCATGAAGCTCACGCCGAACGACCGCGTTTGCCTGCCCGTACCGTACTTCCATTGCTTTGGCTGCGTGCTGGGCATCATGGCCATCCTCACGCATCGCGCTACCATCGTGGGCGTGGAGAGCTTCGACGCGGAAATGGTGCTGCGCGCCATCGACCGCGAGAAGGCTACGGCCGTCTATGGCGTACCCACCATGTACATTGCCGAGCTGAATCACCCGAACTTCAGCCAGTACGACATGAGCAGCCTGCGCACGGGCATCATGGCCGGTAGTCCCTGTCCTCCCGCCACCATGGCCGAGGTCATCGAGAAGATGAATATGAAGGACATCACTATCTGCTACGGCCTCACGGAAACGAGCCCCGTGTTCACGCAGACCAGCGTAGACGACGACATCGACCACAAGTGCCATACGGTGGGTCGCAAGCACCCACCCGTAAGCGTGAAGGTCGTTGATCCGAACGATGGCCACGAGTGCGCGCCCGGCGAGCATGGCGAGCTGTGTTGCAAGGGCTACAACGTCATGAAGGGCTACTACAAGATGCCCGACAAGACGGCCGAGGCCATCGACGCCGACGGCTACCTGCATTCGGGCGACATGGGCACGGTCGACGAAGACGGCTACTACCGCGTTACCGGGCGCATCAAAGACATGATCATTCGCGGCGGCGAGAACATCTACCCGCTGGAAGTCGAGAACTTCCTGCTCACCATGCCGGGCGTGCTCGATGCGCAGGTCGTGGGCATTCCCGACGAGAAGCTCGGCGAAATCGTGGGTGCCTTCATCCGCACGCGCCCCGGCTTCGAGAACATGACGGAGGAAGACGTTCGCGCCTACGCCATCCCGCGCATCGCCCGCTTCAAGGTGCCCAAGCGCGTGTTCTTCGTGGACGAGTTCCCCATGAACCCGGCGAAGAAGGTGCAGAAGTTCAAGCTGCGCGAAATGGCCAAGGAGCTTACCGACCGCGTGAACCAGACGGTGTTCGCCGATGAGGAAGCCCTGCGCGCCAGCCAAGAAGACGATTCCAAGGGCGGTATGTTCCGCGAGCACTAGGCGCGCGGCAAAAGAGCCAATGGGGTGGGGTGGTCGAAATGCTTCGGCCACCCCGCTATTTTGTGTGGCGCGTGCGTTTATTTTGCAATCTTTTGTATCCTTCGCCCCAAGACAGGTATCGTATACGCGCGTTGGCAGAATACGCGCGGGTGTGGCGGAATTGGCAGACGCGCCAGATTTAGGTTCTGGTGGGGAAACTCGTGAAGGTTCAAGTCCTTTCACCCGCACCAACACATATAGCGTTTAGCTGCTTAAACGTTCACGAATGCGCTTATGCGCATTCTTGGGTAAAGAAAACAGATGGAGGATTTCGAGTGGAAACCAAAGTTCAGGCTCTGGACGGCAACCAGAAGAAGCTGACGATCACGATCGACGCCAAGGAAGTCGATGCGCGCATCAAGAAGCAGTACAAGGACTTCGCGTACAAGTACAATTTCCCCGGGTTCCGCAAGGGCAAGGCTCCCCGTCCCGTCATCGACAACGTGCTGGGCAAGGAAGCCGTGGTGGCCACCGTCACCGACGATGTGCTGAACTCTCTGTATCCCCAGGCTATGGATGCTGAAGACCTGATCGCCATCAGCCAGCCCAAGTTCGAGGACGCCGAGGCCATGGTCGAAGCCGGCAAGCCCTTCAGCTTCACCGTCACCGTGGAGACTCGCCCCGAATTCGAGCTCTCCAGCTACGATCAGATTTCCGTGAAGCTCCCCTCCGAGGAAGCCACCGACGCTGAAATCGACGACCAGATCGAAGAGCTGCGCAACTACTACTACACGTTCGAAGATGCCGCCGCCAACACGAAGCTCAAGGAAGAGAGCTTCGCCGAGCTGGCCATCTCCGCCAAGGACGAAGAGGGCAACGCCATCGAGTCGCTCGAAAGCGAATCTCGCCTGTACCAGCTTGGTCAGGGCCTGTTCCCCGCTAGCTTCGACGCCGAACTGGTGGGCATGAAGAAGGGCGATTCCAAGTCCTTCGAGATCGACATGGCTGCCGAGCCTTCCATGATGGCTGCCGGCGCCAAGGGCAAGGTTGCCTTCGAGGTCACGGTCAACCAGGTCAAGAAGCGCATCCTTCCCGAAATCACCGACGAGTGGGCCCGCGAGACGGCCGGCTTCGAAGGTGGCGTCGAAGAGCTGCGCAACCGCGTTGCCGATAGCATCAAGGACCAGAAGTCCCAGATGATGCCTCGCCTGCGTGAGAACGAAGCACTCTATGCCATCCAGGAGCGCCTGCAGGGCGAAGCTCCTGCCTCGCTGTGCGAGCAGGAAGAGCAGAACCTGCTGCAGAACTTCTTCATGCAGATTCAGCAGTCCGGCATGACCTTCGACGCCTACCTGGCTCAGATGGGCATGACCCCCGACACCTTCAAGGACGACCTGAAGCGTCAGGCCAAGGATGTCACCGAGCAGGATCTTGCTCTCGACGCCTGGGCTCGCAACGCCAAGATCGAAATCACCGACGAGGAAATCACCGCTGAATTCGAGAAGGCTGGCTCCGACGACGCTGCTGCCCTCGAGCGCGAATGGCGCGAGGCTGGCCGCATCGCCTCCCTGCGTGCGGGCATGCGCCGCAGCCGTGCTCTCGATGCCATCATCGAAGGCATGAAGGTCGAAGAGCTCAAGCCGGGCGAGAAGCTGAACAGCGTTGCTGCTGAAGAAGCCGAGAAGAAGGCAGCTCCCAAGGCCGAAAAGAAGGCCGAGAAGAAGGCTGCCGCCGAAGAGCCCAAGGCCGAAGCTGCTGCTTCCGACAAGCCGAACAAGACGGCCCTCAACAAGATGAAGGTTGCCGAGCTGAAGGAAATGGCCGAGGGCATGGGCATCGACGTCAAGGGTCTGAAGAAGGCCGAACTGGTCGACGCTATTCTCGCTGCCGAATAAGCAGCACGGGGAACCGTAGTTACGTTACGTCGCATTAACACGATTGCGTAAAGATAACGGGTTGGCGGCATGGGTCGTCAACCCGTTTCACTTACGTATAATGTCTGCAGTCAATTAGGAGTCAAGGAAGAACAGAGGTCGTTTATGAACGAATTTGTTACCCCGCAGTCTGCGCTTATTCCTTATGTCATCGAGCAGTCGCCCCGTGGCGAGCGCAGCTACGACATCTATTCCCGCCTGTTGAACGAGCGTATCGTTTTTCTGGGCGAGGCGATCGACGATAACGTTGCGAATTCCGTGGTGGCTCAGCTGCTGCATCTGGAATCCGCCGATCCTGAAAAGGACATCTCGCTGTACATCAACAGCCCCGGAGGCAGCGTCACCGCCGGCCTGGCCATTCTGGACACCATGAACTACATCCGTTGCGATGTGAGCACCATCTGCATTGGCCAGTGCGCCTCCATGGCCGCCGTGCTGCTGTCCAGCGGCAAGAAGGGCAAGCGCTATGCGCTGCCGAACAGCCGCGTCATGATTCATCAGCCTTCCGGCGGTGCTCAGGGCCAGCAGACCGAAATCGCCATCGTGGCCAAGGAGATCCTCTACATCCGCGAGCGCTTGAACCAGATCCTGGCCGACAACTCGGGCCAGAGCCTGGAAACCATCCAGCGCGACACCGAGCGTGACAACTTCATGAGCGCTACGGAAGCCATGGAATACGGTCTCATCGACCAGGTGGTCTCTTCCCGCGTCGCTCAGAACGCATAGGCAATCCCAGAGGGAACATAGGGCAGGATAGAATTCAATGACGAAAAACAGGAACGACGGAACCCGCGAGGAAGACATCAGGTGCGCCTTCTGCGGTAAAACGCCGCAGCAGGTCAACTCCATGATCAGCGGTCCCAATGGCATCTGCATCTGCGACGAGTGCATCTCCGTATGCGCAGAGGCCATGATGCGCGACATGGGCATGAACACCCACGATGCGTACGAGAACCCCGAGCTCGCCGCGTCCTACGAGTCCAGCGAGCCGGCTCCTGCCGACGTTTTGGAGAACCTGCCCACGCCGCACGAGCTCTACGATCGCCTCAGCGATTTCGTTGTGGGCCAGGAAGAAGCCAAGCGTGCTCTTTCCGTGGCCGTGTACAACCACTACAAGCGCATCAGCCTCGATGCCGATGCCTCCGACGACGACGTCGAGCTTGCCAAGAGCAACATCATGCTCCTGGGCCCCACGGGCAGCGGTAAGACGCTTCTGGCGCAAACGCTTGCGCGCACGCTGCGCGTTCCGTTCGCCATCGCCGACGCCACCACGCTCACCGAAGCGGGCTACGTGGGCGAAGACGTCGAGAACATCCTACTCAAGCTCATCACGGCCGCCGACTTCGACATTCCCCGCGCGGAAATCGGCATCGTCTACATCGACGAGGTCGACAAGATCGCCCGCAAGGCGGAAAACCTGTCGATCACGCGTGACGTGTCGGGCGAGGGCGTACAGCAGGCCCTGCTGAAGATCGTGGAAGGCTGCGAGGCCAGCGTGCCCCCGCAGGGCGGCCGCAAGCATCCCCAGCAGGAGCTCATCCACATCGACACCACGAACATCCTGTTCATTCTGGGTGGTGCCTTCGTGGGTCTTTCCGACATCATCGCCGAGCGCGTGGGCAAGAGCGGCATTGGCTTCAATGCCGAACTGCCCGAAAGCAAGAAGCACGAAGACGCCGAGCTGCTGGCGCAGGTGCTCCCCGAAGACCTGAACAAGTTCGGCATGATCCCCGAATTCGTGGGCCGCATCCCGGTTATCACGAACTTGAAGGAGCTTTCGGAAGCCGACTTGGTTCGCATTCTCACCGAGCCCCGCAATGCGCTGGTCAAGCAGTATCACCGCATGTTCGAGTTCGAGAACAGCGAGCTCATCTTCGAGCAGGAAGCCCTGCTTGCCATCGCGCGCAAGGCGCTCGAGCACAATACCGGCGCTCGTGGCCTGCGTTCCATTTGCGAGAATATCCTGATGGATATCATGTACGACTTGCCCGAGTTCACCGAAGCAACTACGGTTGTCGTACGTGCAAGCGACGTTACGGGCGAAACCAAGCCCGAAATCAAGCCCCGCGCCAATGTCATTGCGTCGGGCGAAGCGGTAAGCGCATAGTTTTCCGGCCTTCGCATGTTCGCTTGCGTGCATGCGAGGGTCGTGTTGTGTACGGATGAAAGGTAGAAGCGGCAATGGCCGATAAGAAGAAAATCGACTTCGATTTCGCGGCGCATGAAGCGCCCCTGTTCAAGGCTTGGAACGAGGGTGGCTACTTCCAGCGCACGCCTGGTTTTGGCAAGCATCAGAACGATTGCTACACCGTGGTCATTCCGCCTCCCAACATCACCGGCATGCTGCACATGGGCCATGCGCTCGATGACACCATCCAGGATGCCTGCATCCGTCGTGCCCGCATGCAGGGCTATCAGACGCGCTGGGTTCTGGGTACCGACCATGCTGGCATCGCCACGCAGACGAAGGTCGACAAGAAGCTGGCCGAAGAGGGCATTAGCCGCCTGGAAATTGGCCGCGAGAAGTTCATCGAGGCCTGCTACGACTGGCGTGCCCATTACGGCACCACCATCGTCGAGCAGATCAAGGGCATGGGCTGCAGCTGCGATTATTCTGACGAGCACTTCACGCTCGACCCCGATTACATCGACGCGGTGCGTCGTCTGTTCGTGGAGTGGTATCACGACGACCTCATCTATCGCGGCAAGCGCATCGTGAACTGGTGCCCGCATTGCACCACGGCCATCGCCGATGACGAGGCCGAATACGTAGACGAGCCCGGTCATCTGTGGCATCTGCGCTACCCGCTGGTCGAGCCCATCGACGGTCTCGACTACATCATCGTGGCCACCACGCGTCCGGAAACCATGCTCGGCGACACGGGCGTTGCGGTTTCCCCGAAGGACCCCGACAAGCAGAAGTTCGTGGGCGCCAAGGTGAAGCTGCCCATCGTCGACCGCGAGATTCCCATCTTCAGCGACTACTACGTCGACGCCGATTTCGGCAGTGGCTTCGTGAAGGTCACGCCTGCTCACGACCCGAACGACTGGGCCATGGGCGAGCGCCACGACCTGCCGAAGATCAACATCTTCGACGAGACCGCCCATGTAGTGGAAGGCTACGGCGAGTTCAGCGGCATGTCGCGCGACGAAGCACGCGAAGCCGTGGTTGCCTGGTTCGAGGAGCATGGCCTGCTCGACCATGTGGAAGACCACGACCATTCCGTCATGACGTGCTATCGCTGCCATACGAAGCTCGAGCCTTGGCTGTCCGAGCAGTGGTTCGTGTCCGTCGACCGCCTGAAGGGGCCTGCCGCAAAGGCCGTGGAATCGGGCGAGATCACGTTCCATCCCGCGCGTTGGAGCCAGGTCTACCTCGATTGGCTCGAGAACCTGAAGGACTGGTGCATTTCCCGCCAGCTCTGGTGGGGTCATCGCATTCCCATGTTCTACTGCGACGAATGCGGTTGGGAAGACGCCAGCGTAGAAGACATCCACACGTGCCCCAAGTGCGGCGCGTCGGTTCGCCAGGACGAAGACGTGCTCGACACCTGGTTCTCCAGCCAGCTGTGGCCCTTTGCCACCATGGGCTGGACGCGTGAGGGCACGCAGGCTTCCGAGCTGCAGAAGGCGTATCCCACGCAGGTGCTCGCCACGGCTCGTGACATCATGGGCCTCTGGGTTGCCCGCATGGTCATGGCCAGCGAATACTGCATGGGCACCATTCCGTTCGAAAACGTCATCATCTATCCCACCGTTATGGGTTCCGACGGCAAGCCGATGAGCAAGAGTCGCGGCAATGGCGTCGACCCGCTGAAGCTCATGGAAGACTATGGCGCCGATGGCATGCGCTTTGGCCTGCTCATGCAGGTTACGGGTGCTCAGGACCTGAAGTTCAACGAGAGCAAGCTGGAAAACAGCCGTAACTTCTCGAACAAGATTCGCAACGCCGCGCGCTTCGTCATGATGAACCTCGAGGGCTTCGAGCCCGGCGAACCGGAAGTGTCCACGCCGGCCGACCGCTGGATCTTCAGCCGTTTGGCCCGCCTGGTGGCCCGCGTCGACGAGTCGTTCGATGCCTACGAGTTCAGCGACGTCACCCGCGAGCTGTATGCGTTCTTCTGGAATGAGTTCTGCGACTGGTACATCGAGTTCTCGAAGAGCCGCCTTTCCGGCTCCGATGCGGCCGACCGCCTGGCATGCCAGCGCAACCTGGTGTTCGTGCTCGACACGGCGCTTCGTCTGCTGCATCCCATCATGCCGTTCATCACGGAAGAGATCTTCCAGGATCTGCCGGTGGAAGGCGAGGACCCGTACCTGATCGCCTGCGCTTGGCCCGAAGCCGAAAGCCTGGCCAAGTATCGCGACGAGCAGGCCGAGCGCGCCATGATCATGGTGTGCGACGTGGTTTCCGCCGTGCGTGCCACGCGTTCCCGCTATGGCATTTCGCCCAAGCAGGCGCTTTCCGTTACCGTGAAGGTGGAAGCCGCATCCGACGCCGCGCTGCTCTCCGAGCAGGAGCAGCTCATCTGCGGCATGGGCAACATCGAGTCGCTGCAGGTTGGCTGCGACGCCGAAAAGCCCGCCGAGTCCAGCGTCACGCTGGGCACGGGCCTGGAAGTCTACACCGTGCTTTCCGGCCATGTGGACTTCGAAGCGGAACGCGCGCGCCTGGAAAAGCAGCGTGCTTCGCTCCAGAAGGACATCGAGAAGTTCGGCCGCAAGCTTTCTAACCCCGGCTTCTTGGCGAAGGCGGCCCCGGAGGTCATCGAAAAGGACCGCGCTAAGCACGCCGATTTGTCCGACCAGTTGAAACGTGTAGAAAGCCAGATTGCGGAACTTAACTAGGATCCGTTTGCTATAATTGCACAACGGTTGGCTTGCGGGCCGCCGTTGTGCAATCGTTTATACGCAAGGAAACGTTTATGCAGGAATTGCTATCACAGTTCATAACGCCGCAGGTGCAGGGCGTGTTCATGGTTATCATCGCCATGCTCGTCATCCTGTACGTTCTGGTTGTCGTGTGGGTTGCCCGCGACGCGTATCAGCGTGGCGCCGTCTGGTGGATCTGGGCCATCGTCGCCCTGGTTCCCGGCTTGGGCGTTCTGGCATATGTGCTCCTGCGTCCGTCGTTGCTCGACGTCGACCGCTCGGAACAGGAACTGGAAATTGCGCTCAAGCAGCGCGAGCTCATGAAGTACGGCGAATGCGCTAGCTGCGGCTATCCCGTGGAAGCCGATTACGTCATCTGCCCGAACTGCCATCAGCGCCTGAAGAACCTGTGCACCAACTGCGGTCATGCCCTCGACCCTTCGTGGTCGGTGTGCCCGTATTGCGCAAAGCCGGTGGGTCAGCAGTCTCGTCGCCGTCCTCAGGGCGCGCGTCGAACTACTGGTGCGCCTTCTCAGGGGCGTCCTCACAATCCCACGCAGGCTCGCGGTTAATTCCGCATATCATAGTGTAAATGGGGCGTCCTGCGTATGTTGCAGGGCGCTCTTGTATTTGCAGACGTTTTGTCTACGTCCGGCGAAAGGAAAGTTTTATGAACATCGTACTACCCGACGGAACGGTCAAGGAAGTCCAGGAAGGGGCCACGGTTGCCGATGTAGCGGCATCCATTGGCGCTGGCTTGGCGAAGGCGGCTATTGCCGGCAAGATCAATGGCGATCTTGTCGACCTGAACACGCAGGTTGCCGCTGATGCCAAGGTGGAAATCATCACCGCGAAGTCTCCCGAGGCGCTTGGCATTCTGCGCCATTCGTGCGCGCACATCATGGCGGAAGCCGTGCAGGAGCTCTATCCGGGCGCCCAGATTGCATTCGGCCCCGAAACGGCCGATGGCTTCTTCTACGATTTCGGTCTGAGCGATTCCATCTCCTCCGACGATTTCCAGAAGATCGAAGCCAAGATGGCGGAAATCATTGCTGCCGACGAACCCTTCGTACGCGAAGTGGTCTCGCGCGAGCAGGCCAAGGAAATCTTCGCTAACCAGAAGTTCAAGGCCGAGCACATCGACGACCTGCCCGAAGGCGAAGAGATTAGCATCTACCGCCACGGCAGCTTCGTCGACCTCTGCAGCGGTCCGCATATCCCCAGCGCAGGCGTTATCGGAGCCTTCAAGCTCATGAAGGTCGCAGGCGCCTACTGGAAGGGCGACGCCAACAACGAGCAGCTTCAGCGTGTGTACGGCACGGCATTCTTCAAGAAGAAGGAACTGGCCGAGTACCTCACGAACCTGGAAGAGGCCGAAAAGCGCGACCACCGCAAGCTGGGCCGCGAGCTTGGCATCTATATGATGGACGACATGGCGGGCGTGGGCCTGCCCATGTACCTGCCTGCTGGCGCGCGCGTCATCCGCCTGCTGCAGGAGTGGCTGCGTCGCGAGCTGTATCGTCGTGGCTACGACGAGGTCATCACGCCGCACATCTACAAGGCTGATGTCTGGAAGACGAGCGGTCATTACGGCTACTATCACGACAACATGTACTTCTTCCAGATCAACGAAGGTGACGAGGAAGAGCCCCGCTACAGCGAGTATGGCGTAAAGCCCATGAACTGCCCGGGCCACGTCATGCTGTACAAGAACGCCATTCATTCGTATCGCGAGATGCCTATCCGCTTCTTCGAGTTCGGCACGGTGTATCGTCACGAGCTGTCCGGTGCCGTTCATGGCCTCATGCGCGCTCGTGGCTTCACGCAGGACGACGCGCATGTGTTCTGCCGCGAAGACCAGGTAGTCGACGAAGTGTGCGCCATCCTCGATTTGGCCGACAACATCATGGGCGAGTTCGGCTTCGAGTACACGGCCGAAATCTCCACGCGTCCGGAAAAGTCCATCGGTACCGACGACATGTGGGAAAAGGCGGAAAGCTTCCTGCGTCAGGCCATCGAGCGTCGCGGCATTCCGTACGAGATCAACCCGGGCGACGGCGCGTTCTACGGCCCGAAGATCGACATCAAGGTGAAGGACGCCATCGGCCGCTGGTGGCAGTGCTCCACGGTGCAGGTCGACTTCAACCTGCCCGAGCGCTTCGACATCAGCTACCGCACGGCCGACAACTCCGAAGAGCGCCCCTGGATGCTCCATCGTGCGCTGTTCGGATCCATCGAGCGCTTCCTGGGCATCCTCATCGAGCACACCACGGGCAATCTGCCCCTGTGGCTGGCTCCCACGCAGGTCGTCATTATCCCCATCGCCGACCGTCATCTGGAAGCCGCGAACGAAATCGCCCGCAAGCTTCAGCAGGTGGAAGGCCGCGTGAGCGTATACCAGCAGAACGAGCCCATGCGCGTGAAGATCGCCAAGGCCCAGGCTCAGAAGGTTCCGTTCATGCTCGTCATTGGCGACAAGGAAGTGGAAGAGAACACGGTTTCCGTGCGTACGCGCGAAGAGGGCGACAAGGGCTCCATGTCCGTCGACGAATTCGTGTCCATTATCGAAGGCGCGCGCATTCTCTAAGCGCATCGCGTTATAGATATCGAAAGGGGAGCGGCCATTGAACTGCGTCCCAAAACTTGGACGTGGTAAATAAAGGGCTAGGCCACCAAGGACTGGCTCCGGAACTCCTCCGGGGTCAGTCCTTCTAGTCTAACCT